>JAXLTW010000020.1:0-64995 GCA_046329865.1 Chitinophagales bacterium
TCCGGTAACGCAATTTCCATTTATTTGTTTTTTATCTTCTGTGAGCTATCATTCAAAAAATGTGGGAGATAAATATACCACTTTATCACTCTTTTGCAGACACTCCCGTCAACTTTTACGTATAAAACGCTGGCAAAAAATATGGTTTAAATAAGTTGATTTTTTTCTGTCTGAGCTTCTAATAAAAATTACCAGACATATTGTTTGTTTTTTAACAAAAAACCACTGCTTTACCAATAAATAGCTACCATTCGGAGGTCATCAGATATAATTTTCATGGTATTTATGTATTGCGAAATTGTAAATTCTAGTGCAACTTTATGTTATTGAAAAACCATTAAAACAAATTGCCATGAAAAACAAATTATCCCGCTTAAAGCAGCCCTGGTAGTTAGACTCTTACTATCAGAAACATAATTCCTTTTTTATTTATTCATTTAAACCATGAACGATGAAAAAGGTAGTATTAATATCTTTGTTTCTGGCATTGGTCGGAAGCGGATATGCAAAAAAAGATAAAACAAATTGCGCCATTTACGGTACCTGGAAATACTCGAACAGCAGCGCAATAAATGATTTCCAACGGATTTCAAATCTCACTACAACCAACTACACCTCTGAATTCCTCGTTTTCAACGAAAGGAACGAGTTCAAACATGAATTTCTGGATGCAAACGGGTTGAGCATCAAGACGCTTAAGGGAAAATGGAAACTATACGGTGACAAAATCAAGATATCGTATTCCGATATTGATTTTGAGTTGCTGGTAGACTATTTTTTCATAGACAATGACTTGGTGTTAGGAAAAAATCTGAACCATATCATCTTTACAAAAGATGCGGTGGTTGATGATAACTTAGCACTAAAATAGATATTTACCGTTTATAGCTATTATCGCAATCCTTGTTGTGCTGAAGTACAATATCAGCCAATGTTATATTCTACATCAAGACTCTCTAAACTGGAAGACACATAATACGCTTCATTTTTAATCTATTAAAAAAATTGAACACATGGAAAAGTTACTTAAATATTGCACTCTGTTCACATCAAATGAGGACGAAGCAGCAGCAATTAATAAAACAGCAAAAAAATCCTTTGGCCATAAGAACAACAACAAGCTTTCACGCCCAGCGTTATTTTTTTCAGTTGTTGCCCTGTTGCTTTCTACAGCCTGCGACAGAAATGTGGGCTCCGGCTGCGGAACCTGGCCAATGGTGAGTTCTAAAAATGACAGAAGCCGAAACAGCATGTACAAAAGCGATGTAAGACCTGCTAATTACAAAAACAACAAACAATACACTTACTACAAAAAATATAATTAATGACGGAGAAACACCTCCGCATCTCAGTAAGTTTTTTCATAAAATAGTTTGCCATGTCCCACGATGTAACCATTGTGGGATTTTTACTGTTGAAAAAATTATCTTAATAGTGAAAGATATAAAAACTGAAACTAAACGGATTTATTTTTCGCGTGTCCAGACATCTGTTTTACGCAGAAATTTGAGACTACAGATATAACCTGTTATGGAGAGTGTACCGTCAGGATTGAGTTTGAATTTACCGCAAAACTCCCTGCCTTTAACATAGGCAATCCCATTTTCAAAATAATTGGTCACGGGATTGTAAACTGCATCCCATAAAACCTTTAACCCGACCATAGGCCTGTTCCTCAATTCCGGATTTGGGTTTTTGTGATCCACCAACGGTTTTCCATTTTCATCCTTACTTTTACGCAGCCAAATAATCTTACCTTCCACCGCATTCCCGTTTTTATACAACTGTACCTTACAGTCTTTTGCGCTGGAGCACCATATACCACATACATCCGGCATGGATTGCCCGAATGTGTCAATAGTGAATATCACTGAAATAAAGAATAAAAGGGTTCTCAATAGCATACTTTTTATAGGACTCTAAAATAAGATTTAATCATTAAATTAATGACATAAATTATTGTTAAAAACAAAACAAAATTCAACTTTCAATGCATCCTGTCGCCTCTTAGTTCAAGTTGTTTCATGACATTTGTTTCATAATCCAGCCACTCATTCCAGCGTTTCCTGACTGTTTCTTTGTCAAAATAATATTCTGCTAAATCCAAAAACAGCCGGTAATGCGTGGCTTCCGCAATCATAAGTTTATGATAAAACTGTTTCAGTCCATCTTCATTGATTCCTAAAGAAAGTAACCGGAACCGCTCACAACTTCTCGCTTCAATCAATGCCGCCATTAAGAGATTATCCAGAAAGCGGACTTCTTTCGAGTTCCCTTTGGTAAAAAATTTATTGAGTTGCAATACATATTCATCTTTTCGCTGAGCGCCCAGATTCAACCCTCGTTTTTTCAATTCGTCCAGTACCATCTTAAAGTGTGCCCACTCTTCGTTGACTACCGGCACCAATTTCTCCACCAGTAATTCTCTTTCCGGATGTTGCTGTATCAGTGCGATGCAGGTGGAGGTCGCTTTCTGCTCACAATAGGCGTGGTCTGTCAAAATATCCTCCACAGCCATCTGTGCTAAATTCACCCACCTTGGATCTGTTGCTAATTTCAATCCCAACATACTGCAAAATTAAGTGATTTTATTCGCTATATAAATTCATATTTTAACTATATTTAACTTTGCTATTGACAAATCTGAAAGGTTATATTACCTTTGCATTACCCTTTTTTAGAAACATAAAGAAACATAACATGAAACCCTATTTATTATTGTTAGCAATAACATATAGTTATTGTATTAACGCAACCTGTCTTCTATCGAAGCTTAGCATCGATGAAAGAGTCAAAAATTCCCCCACGATTATTGAAGGTGAAGTGATTGATCAGCACTCCTGTTGGAATGCAGATAAAACATCTATCTACACCGTCAATACAGTTTTGGTGAATTATCGATTGAAAGGAAGTGCACCTACCACGATTGAAATCATCACGCCCGGTGGAACAATTGACGGTAAATTATTAGTGGTAACGCCCAACGCTGAATTAAAAACCGGATCCAAAGGCGTATTCTTTCTGCAAGCGAATTCAACCGCTCTTAATTACACTTCTTCCGCACAAAAGTTTGAAGTGTACGGAACGGCACAAGGTTTTATCGAACAGGATAAAATCCGAGGTTCTTACAACGACCCATTTGACGAATATGCCAATCAGGCGGTGTTGTATGGCCTGATTAAACAATCCACCGGAATCGGTTATCGTCTGAACAATACTGCTCCGGTAAGCAATAATATCCTGGGTGGTTCTTCCATATCCTTGTTTGCTCCTTCCACCATCAGTGCCGGAACTCAAAGTGTTCTGACCATTTATGGATTTGGATTCGGTAACAGAACCGGACAGGCAACGGTACAATTTAAAGATGCCAACAGTCCTTCATCTTCCGTTTTTGCATCCATTCCGGACAGTTCATACATCTTATCGTGGACAGATACAGAAATTAAAGTGATTGTACCCGGAGCATCCATCATGAGACAAGGCGGAGCAGGAACCGGAATTGTGAATGTTATTGATGCAAACGGCGGGAGCATCTCTTCCCTTTCCCCGTTGAATATCAAATACAATCAATTTGAGTACAAAAAAAATAAAATATCTCTTTTTGACCAAAACGGACTTGGTGGCTATACGTTTACACTGAATGCAGATTTCAGCAACAGCGCAGCAAAGAACGCATTTGTAAGGGCGCTGGAACAATGGCAATGCAAAACAGGTATCAATGCCACTATCAGCAGCAATACATCAGCAACCACCTGTTCCAACCAATTGGATAATATAAATGTTGTATCATTTGCAACTACCGCCTGTCCATTACCTGCCGGTGCATTGGGCGTCACCTATTCATCTTACTCATTATGCAGCAACACGATAGTGCCGGATGGAATAGATATGATATTCAATCCGAATACTACATATAATTTCACTACAGACGCACCGTCCGGGACTCAGTATGATTTTGAAAGTATCGTACTTCATGAGCTGGGACATGCATTTGGCGAAGGACATAACGCTGTAAACAGTGAGTTAATGTTTCCTTCTATCGGATTCGGTGTTTCAAAAAGAACATTGAATGCTGAAAGTGATATTTCAAATGTATCTGAAATCGTGGAGAGAAGTATTGTAACCTCTTCCTGCGGTTACCTGAAACACAAAAAATTAACATCAACCTGCTCTTCACAACAGGCAACAAATCCTATGGTGGCTGATTTTTTACCGAATAAAACTACCGGCTGTGCACCATTAACCGTTCAATTTACAGATAAATCCCTGGGTTCACCTACACAATGGAAATGGGATATCGATAATAATGGTACAGTAGATTATACCTCCCAAAACCCTACCCATATTTTCACTGCTCCCGGAACCTATACGGTAAAGTTGGTTGTGGTGAATGGTGCCAATAAAGATTCAGTGGTAAGTACCACCCAAATCAATGTGGCTCCGGCGCTCAATTTAACTATTGAAACTACCCAATCAATTTCATGCTTTGCCGGCAATAACGGCAGTATAAAGGTAATGCCAAGTGGTGGAAATGGAGTATATAGTTATACCTGGAACAATAGCCAAACCGGCCAATCAGCCAATAACCTGACTGCCGGCCAGTATTCAGTAACTGTAAAGGACGGTTTTAGTTGTGCAGCTACAAAAAGCATCACTGTTTCACAACCGGAAGCGCTGGATATTAAAGTAAATACAGAGCTTTTAAACGACGGCAACTACAAAGCAACATTAGAACCAAAGGGTGGCACGGCTCCTTATAATTTTACATTAAACAACACATCCCAGTTCAACACAAACATCATTAACAACCTGAACGCAGGCAATTATACCTTGATGGTAAAAGACAAAAATAACTGTACCAAGAATACGACTTTCTCCATTTCTTCACCAACTCCGGTGTTTGAAACAGAAAGAAGTTTTGATGAGCTGGATGTGTATCCGAATCCTGCCAGTGATAATATTACCGTGAACTTTTCCCTGAAAGAACAAAAGTCCGTACAATTGGAATTGTTCAACATCAGCGGTCAGGTTATCTATCAGGATAACTATAAGAATATTAAAGAGAAACAGACTTTTATTGACCTATCAGCATTATCCGCCGGTACTTATATCCTGAAATTTGGATTACCGGAAGGAAATACGTTCAGAAAAATCGTAATCAACAGATAAAAAACCTTTGGGATTTTCTTTATTGTTATGTTCGCCCGCAGCGTCAGCTGCGGGTTTTTTATTTATTATTTCATAATTTCTGTATTGCTCAGGTTTTGGCTAATTTTGCAAGATGAAAAAACGGGTGGTAGTCGGAATGTCGGGCGGTGTAGACTCCAGTGTGGCTGCCTACCTCATGCAGCAGCAGGGGTATGAGGTGATCGGTTTGTTCATGAAAAACTGGCATGACGGAAGCGTCACGATTCAAGGAGACTGCCCCTGGCTGGATGACAGTAATGACGCTCTGCTGGTGGCGCAAAAATTAGGCATCCCCTTTCAAACGCTGGATTTAAGTGATGATTACAAGACGCGAATAGTTGATTATATGTTCGCTGAATATGAGGCCGGAAGAACTCCCAATCCGGATATACTTTGCAACCGTGAAATAAAATTTGATATTTTCCTGAAACATGCCCTGAATATCGGTGCGGAATATGTGGCTACAGGTCATTATTGCAGAAAATCATCCTTTTCTGAAAACGGAACTACCCATTATCGCTTACTGGCAGGAAAAGATACGAACAAAGATCAGAGTTACTTTTTATGCCAGCTGAATCAGGAGCAATTAAGCAAAGCCCTCTTTCCTATCGGTGAACTCACAAAACCGGAAGTCAGAAAAATTGCCAAATCCCTGGGATTGACTACGGCTGACAAGAAAGACTCTCAGGGATTGTGTTTTATCGGAAAAGTCAGGTTGCCGGACTTCTTACAACAACAACTTTTACCTAAGAAAGGAAACGTCGTTCTGATACCCAATGAAGCGCTGCCAGTAAAACAAGACTACGACTTTGAAAACTGCTCCGATGCCAACCTGATTGCACTGACACAGGCCCATGCCTATTCAGTAGCTGATGGCAAAATTATCGGGGAACACAATGGTGCTCATTATTACACAATTGGCCAACGCAAAGGGCTGGGCATCGGTGGGTTTAAAACGGGCTTATTTGTCATTGCCACAGATACGAAAGAGAATATCGTGTATTTGGGTGAAGGAGAAGAACACAGAGGTCTGAACCGCCCAGGATTATTTATTAAAAACGAAGACGTCCATTGGATACGGGAAGATATCGCCCTGAAAGAAAATGAAAAAAGGACTTATCAGGCGCGTATACGTTATCGTCAGCCACTGGAAGAATGCTGTCTGTACAAAAAAGAAAACGGACTGTATATTATTTTTAAAAATCTGCAGAGAGGTGTTACTCCCGGACAATTTGCAGCATGGTATCAGCAAGATGAACTGATTGGGTCAGGCGTTATCACCCATTAATTTTTTCAATACTAGAGTCTATATAAAAAGAAATCCCCGAAAAAATCGGGGACAAAAACTTATAACCATGAAAACAAAGACAATTCAATATATTTTAGTGATGATTGTCGAGTACTTTGTCTTTAGCCAATAATATTCCAAATACAAGAAGGATAACTGAAAACATAAAAAAATAGAAAACTCCAGCCTGTGATAAGGTTAGAAACTTACCTGTATTGTAATCTAAATGTGCTGAACTGTTTAAATACAAGAAGACAGAAACAGTAAAATAGATACCACCCAGTATACACAATATAGCGCCGAAAACTTTAGTTAATTTTGCCATTGAATTAATTATTTCTACAAAAATAATGAAAGAAAATTAATTGTGCATCTAAATTATCAACATAAAATTAAAATAACATACCTTATATCTTACTCACTATCTTTACTTTAGATGCTACAAAAATTGCTACCAAACCGGCAAGTACGGAAACATAACCGACATAATGAAAATTTTCAATCCGGCCGCCTGCACCCAATTTTACAATAAATCCACTAACGATTGAAGCAATTCCCGTTCCTAATTCCATGCACGCAGACCGCATGCTCATAAATGCTCCT
Organism: Chitinophagales bacterium; assembly: GCA_046329865.1. Lineage (GTDB taxonomy): Bacteria > Bacteroidota > Bacteroidia > Chitinophagales > JADIYW01 > JADJSS01. The sequence goes on from JAXLTW010000020.1 coordinate 7,079, forward strand.
CGTTTTTCCGGAGTGGTGGCTGCACTCATCAACGTATATGCCGGAATCATTCTTCCGGCAGCCAAAATGAAAAATAAGGCGCAGACAAAAATTGCCAGTGGTACACTCACTCTGCTGATATGTGTGCTTAAAATAATCGGGATAAAAGACAAAACAACAAGGATTACCATTGACGGAAAATTCCCTTTTTTATCGGACAACTTACCAATAAAAGGCGATGTGGCTATCGTACAGATACCTCCGATGGCATACATAACCGGAACAAGGTGCTCATCAAAACCAACGTTATTCACCATATAGGGAACGATAAACTGTATAACGACATAATGGCTGAAAACCAGCAAAAACGCCAGATTCAGGGCCATCACCTGATTAAAATCCTTGAATATATGCTGAATGGTGGAAATAGGGTTTTTAATAGGCATCTTATTATTCAAATGTTCCCGTATGGCGGGTATCCATATTATTATAGCAATCAGTGCCAGGGCAGAAATAACAGACAACACCTTGAAAGGCATCTGTATGTTAAATTGTTTCGCGAGAAACAATCCGACCGGCACCCCTGTGATAGCTGCTACCGCAAAAGAAAGGGAGATGATGCTCATGGCGGTTGCCCTGCGCTCAAAAGGAATGATATCACTTACAATGGCAACACAAACACCCCCTACTATGCCACCAAAAATACCGGTAATACCTCTGTAGAGAATCAACAAATAAAAATTATAAGCGAACCCGCACAGGGCAGTACCGATAATAAAACCGATAAAGGTACCGACCAATAATTTTTTGCGGTCGAACTGATCCATGATGGATGCAGATAAAAATCCGGAAATACCGGCCACAATGGAATATACAGAAACGACAGCCGTTGACTCAACGGGAGAAACATGAAATGTCTTCATGATAATATTGCCCAACGGCATCAGCAGCATGGAATCCAGCGATGACAGATAGCAAATGAATGCCATCAGAAAAACAATGATAAACTCATTTTTTTTGCCGTGTGGCAAATTCTTTTCTTCCAATACTAAACTGTCTACGCTATCCATTTTCGTTTCTTGGTTATAGAAAATCGGATAAATCTTGTTGTCCGAAATTCCATTAAAAAATGTTTGATGATCCAGCTACTGCTTTCCGACTCCGTCCACAATATCGGTAAAATAAAAGGAAGCTGTTAATCCCGTTTTTTCGGTATATTTTTTTCCTACATATACCACAAACCGGTTGACTTTATCTTTTTCAACCAGTGCAATACAACAACCGCCAAAACCGGCACCCGTCATACGTGCACCGATACATCCTTCAAAATGCGTGCTGTAATGTACAATGGTATTCAATTCTTTTCCGGATACATCATAATCCGCATCCAACGACCTGTGCGATTCGGTCAGTAATTGTCCGAACGCTTCTATCGCTCCTTGTTTCAAACAATGAACGGCATATTCCACTCTTTTATTTTCCAACACCGCATGCTTTGCCCTTTTGTACAATATATCATCCTCCAGGCTAGATAATGAAATCTCGTGTACATGACACAAATCCTGCGCAGGATCAATGGTACGCAGGAACGCAAATGCATCCTCACATTCTTTACGCCGCTCATTATATTTTGACTCTGCCAGCGCACGCTGTTTATTAGAATTAATTATGACCAGCTGATAGTCTTTAAAGTCCGCAGGTATGTATTCGAATTCCAGCGTAGCGCAATTCAGCAGGATAGCATTATTTCTTTTGCCATTCGCCACCGCAAACTGATCCATGATACCACATTGTACGCCTACATATTCCCGCTCCGCCCTTTGCGCATCCAGCGCCAGAGACACTCTGTTTTGCCGGTAATAATGTTCATTAAACAGATAGGCCATCAGACATTCCAGCGCGGCAGACGACGACAACCCGGAACCTAATGGTAAATCGCTTCCGATTAAAATATCGGCGCCGTTGATGTCCTCCCCATTGTCCAGTAAAACTTTAATGGTAGCCGCAATATATGCTGACCAGTGGCCGGCGTAATTCTCCTTTTCTGAGGGGTTTAGTTCAGCAATATGAATCGAGACCTCCTGTTCGTACGCTTTCGCATAAATACGGACAATAGCATCGTCCCGCCTTCTTACCACCGCTGAGATGCCCAGTGAAATAGTGGCTGGGAGCACCAACCCGCCGTTGTAATCGATATGTTCTCCGATAAGATTTACTCTTCCGGGTGAAAAATAACATTCCACTTCCCCACTGCCGTACCGGTGAATGAATTCATCCTTTAAAAGCTGAATATCGAGCATTGAGTTACACAGATTGAGAAGGTTAAACAACTCCGGCTAATGCGCAAAGTTATCACCTTCGGTTAACAGGATGAATTTTCCGGGATAGGTATCCGCCTGAGCAATTTTACTTTACAGTGGCACCAATCACCAAATCTTTCTCTTCCGAGTAGGTTACCCCACACCAGTCTTTGCCGTCCGGCAACAATTGCACTTTTATTTTTCCTTCACCCATCATTTTGAACACATACAGTTGGAATCAAACTCCGCTTTCAGTTCATTCCGATGAATGGAATAGAAATCATTCCATTGTTTTTCAGCTCCTCAAAAAGGAAACAGGTAAAACCCCAGAAATTCATGGAGGCGAAACTGTTAAACGGAATAGCTGTGAAGCAGTGGTCATCATTTTCATTGCGCAACTCTCCTCTTCAAATCGTCTTCGTCATTTCGATGATGGCTACCAGCTCATTATTTTCATTCAGTGTGCAAACGCCCCGGGAAACCGTACCAATATCAGATAGTGCTCGCCCAGCGGATATCAACTAAGGCGAATATCGGAGCGTTGTGCGCTGTCGCTTTTCAAAAATCGATGGATGAGCTTGTAAGCTTCTCTTCCATAAAAGTCATCCGCATTAATCACTACGAAAGGATTTTTTACCAGTTCTTTGGTCGCCAAAATCGCCTGGCCGGTTCCCCAGGTTTGGTGCGCTCCCAGTTCACTCTTCGCAGGAGGCTGCTGCAAAGCAAAACGAACAGGTATTTTATCTCCCCATATTTTGCTGACATGTGCCTGCATATCTTCTAATAAATCCTTTCTGGTAATAATCACAACATCATTAAAACCAGCCTGTTGTGCATCATAAATGGCGTAATCCATCAGCCATTCCGCTCGGTCCGAAGCTGTCTGCCTGCTTCACTCCACACCGTATCTGCTGCCGGTATGACAGCCGTAATTACTAAAGTTGTATTGCTCATGCTGCAAAGATAATTGAAAGATTGATTATTGAAAATGTAGACTTTTAAATCTAAAAATTAATTAATTAATCTATTGTTATTCACAGGATTTGGTCAGGATGAATGTATTTTTGCTACCTTTGATTGAATTTTGTAAAAAATGAATTTTGATAAAAACACGGTCATTGGTATTACACTCATAATACTTATTTTTTTCGGTTTTCATTTATACAAGTCAGCAGGAAGCGAAGTACAAAAAAGAACATCCGGCGGAAACGAAAAAGACTACGGCGTATCCATCCGCGGAAACCAATAAAACGACTGCCACTACAGACAGCGCGACTCCTGCGGCGGCTGTAAAAAATGATTCTGCCAGTATCGCTGAATTCGGAGTTTTTGCCGGTGCTGCAGCAGGAAAAGAAGAGCTTATCACAATAGAAAATGATGATTGCATCTATACTTTCTCCAACAAAGGAGGCGTCATCAAAAAAGTGGAATTGAAAAAATACAAAACATTCAACAAAACACCTCTCATCTTATTTGAAGACAGGGGCAATAATTTCAATCTTCTCTTTTACAGCAATGACAGTAAAAATCCGGTGGAAACGGAGTATTTATTCTTTACGTCCACGGCTACTTCCCAAAAAATATCGGGCGACCAAAGCTTATCTGTCATCTACAAAATAGATGCGGGAAACGGACGCACTTATGAACATCAGTATACTTTGAATGGAAAAGGATTTATGGTTGATTTTGTCCTGAAAGCTGCCAACTTTGGCACTATCATCCCGAAGAATACATCCTATTTTACATTAAACTGGAGCCAGGCAATGCCTTCACAGGAAGGCGGCATAGATGACCAGCGTTCCAATTCCGGTGTTTACTATGAAAATGACATCAAAGAATCGGACAATTTATCGATGGGTAAAAATGTCGATAAAAAAATAGAACAACCGCTGAAATGGGTTTCTTTTAAACAGAAGTTTTTCAATACGTCCATCATTGCAATTGAAAAACCGTTTAATAAGGATGCGGCATTAAAATCTACCCTACCGAAGGAAGAGGATAAAACTACCGTAAAAATAGTGGCAGCCCAGTTACAGATTCCTTTTGACGGGAGCAACCAATTCAGCTACCCGATGCAAATGTACATGGGGCCGAATAAATTCAATGAACTGAAAGCGACTAAAGCAACCCTCACGCCCATCATCCCATTGGGTGGAAGTATTTTAGGCTTGATAAATAAATACTTTATCATTCCTATTTTTCACTTTTTGAGCAAGTTCATATCCAACTTCGGCGTCATCATTTTCATTCTGGCTTTAGTCATCAAACTGGTCACTTTTCCGTTCACCTATAAATCAACGCTTTCGATGATAAAAATGAAAGTGCTGAAGCCGGAACTGGATGAGTTGAAAAAGAAGTACCCTAACCAGGCAGAATACGGACAAAAACAAATGGAATTGTACAGTCAGACCGGTGTAAGTCCCTTTGGAGGATGCCTTCCGATGTTGCTGCAAATGCCGATATTGATTGCGATGTACCGTTTCTTCCCTGCATCCATTGAACTGAGACAACAGCCTTTCCTATGGGCTACGGATTTATCCAGTTTTGATGCGATTGTTAAATGGGGTACGGAAATACCCCTGATTGGAAATCATTTAAGTTTATTCACCATCCTGATGGCGGTTTCTTCGATAGCAGTAACAAAGCTTACAAGTATGTCTCAGCCGAGTGCCGGAGCAGATGATATGATGGCTCAGCAGATGAAAATTATGCAATATGTGATGCCTATAATGTTGTTGTTTATCTTCAACAAACAGCCAGCTGCATTGAGTTATTACTACTTCCTCTTTAACATACTGACTATCGGTCAAAACTGGATTATCCAAAAGTTCTTTGTAGATGAAGCCAAAATTCATCTTCAGATTCAGGAAAACAGAAAGAAACCGAAAAAACAGGGAGCTTTCCAGCAGCGTATGCAAGAGATGATGAAACAACAACAGGAATTGAAAAAAGGAAAATAAGTTCCTCAAAATTTCTTCTCAGTACTAAGTGAAAGAGCCACCAACACAATGTTGAACAAAAACCAGCAGGAATCATTTCGATAAAATCTGGAAACTACATTGTTGCAATTCGGTAATTATCAGGTAAATAACCAATCGTCTATATTTTCATACTGTAAGTACCCTATTTTTCATGGTATGGCAGCCATGTGGAGCACACTGATGCAGTTGCCTGAATGCATATATTAGATCAGATTAGTATAATCAGAACCAGAGTACTTTAACAATAACTGTCTTTTTTGTTCGTTGTCTAATCCCATGTATTCTGCAGGATTTAATTGGGTGACTTGCTTAAAGATTCTCGTAAAAGACCCCTGTTCCTTGTATCCCAAACGCATAGCAACTTCTTTTATTTTCTTTCCCCTATTCATATATTCAATTCCGAGGATAACGATTACTTCGGACACAATTTCTGAAAAACTGGTATTTTCCTCCTTTAGAATACTTTGCAATTTTCGGACCGACATATGTAACTTCCTGGCAACAAACTCAATTGACAAAGGGAAATTTTCAATATTATTCAACAGTATACTCCTTATCGTACTGTTATACGTCTTATTTTCGTATAATGATGACATATTCTTTTTAAGTACAGGTACCATGTTTTTATACAACTCATAATTTTGATAATGGATGGATTGATTCAGGTCATTGGCATTATAATACATCACATTATAGTATTTTGTGTACACTACATCACACTTGAACTGTCTCTTAAAAAAGTCTAATCGTTCTTTCGAATTGTTATTATTGTAAAACAACTCCAATCTGTTAGGATAAATGATATTAGATGACAATGTCTCTACTATTCTCAGCCTGAAAAACAATTCAAAATCAGAAAGACTTTCCATGTTGTATTTGTCTCCATAGACCTGATAAGGCATCTGAACGCTCCATTTTATCTCATCCTGCACTCTTTTATATTTAAACTCAATAAAATTTGAAAAAAGCAGCTGGTACTCAATCAACTTTTCATAAGAGGTGAAAATATTTTTACACGTTAATAAATAATGCCCTAACAAGCCCATATCCAGTACGTGCATATTCCTGAACAAAGGATAAAACTGTTCGGAAGTAGGGTATTCCTTCCTTATCTCCGATATTAATCGAAACAACAATAATGCATCAACCAACTGTTCATTGGCCTTTTTGGGTATATTCAGATCCTCTATATCAAGGAACGAATATTTGCTGACATCATAACCGTTATTTTGCAACGACTTAAGGATGCCTTTGATGATAGAAATATTAATCTTCATCTATTATGGACATTGGTTTATAGAGTACGTACTAAAATAGATGGATTAAGATAATCAGTTTTTAACTATTTTCTGACGTAAAATACAATTCTGCGCAATCTGCTAAAACAAATGCACGATTTGACATTAAGCAATTTTATATTAATGCGTATCATTGAAGACATTTTATATAAATGGGAAAGTTTTACCCTTTTTTATTCTTTTTATTTTCCACTGTGCAGTGTTCATTTGTCAATGCTCAATTATTTATTGATGATGGGACAAACGGAAGTATTTATATACGAAATTCTAGTGGCGGCACATTGGGTGCATATGATAATAATAGTAATGATATTGCTCTCTTTATTGATGGAAATTTCACTAACGACGGTACTTTTGATGAGCAGACATGCGAGATACAACTGACTGGTAACATATCTAATTCAGGTACTTATCTTACTTCAGGTGACCTTACATTTGTATCTGCTCCTAATGTAACAATTACCACAAGTATACAACAACGCATTACCGGTTCATTTACCGGCAGCAATAGTATTTACAACCTGATTCTGCAAAAAAACAACAGCCAATATCTGGAAATTGCCAGTAATGTCGAAATTGGGAATAATATACTATTTAACAACAGTGGCAGAATCAGAAAAGATATTGTGCCTCACGGAAATGACGGCAGCGCTTACAGTTATGAACTTTATCTTAAAAATGGCTCAGCAACTGCACTAGCCGGATATAGCACTGGAAATGGCGCAACCGACAAATATATTGAGGGAAAGTTTCGACGAAAAATTAATGCAACTGGTACATATTATTTTCCCATCGGTGTATCTCCAACTGCCTTAGACGGCATGGAAGCGTTTGAATTAAATTTCACCGCTAATCCGAATATGGATTTCATAAGTTATCTTAAACCCTCTACGCAGACACCTGTAACCAGGAATGTCTTATGTGATGTTGGAAAAGACCCTGGAGCAGGTGGGCAACAGTTTCCACAGTGTAGTGGAACACCAGATGGGATATTTGATTGGTATTACCTTGAACCGGGATTAGACCTCACGCATGAATGGGTGGTTAGTCCCAGTGGCTCAAAAACCGGTTATAATTATGGAATTACCCTGCATCCCGGTAACATTCTAGATGTCAATAATGCATCCAACTATTATACTATACCGTCATCCTGCGGAAATCCATATCAAAATAAACGATTAAGAATTATTGCTAAAGATGGGATTGTGGGTGGCAATCTGCAGTCGGGACCGGGAAATTGGGCACCATGGATGCACCTGACTTCTTTTATTTGGTGTCAGTTTGATAATGCTGATCTTGATATCAGCCTTAATGGACAGACTTCTTTTTCCTCTTTCCGGATTCATGGAACCAATCTGGCATCTAATACGACTTTGCCTGTTGAATTGACTCAATTACAAGCCATACCCGTCAATAATACCTACATCAATATCAATTGGCAGACAGCCTCAGAATATCAGAATAAAGGGTTTGAGTTGGAACGCAGTACAGACGGTATTAATTTCAATAAAATATTTTTTGCCGAAGGGTATGGTACCACCGCTCAACCACATCACTACACTTATGATGACAAAACTGTTCAGAAAGACATCAGATATTACTACCGTCTGAAACAAATTGATGTTGATGATAATCACCACTACAGCAAGATGGTATATGCAGAACTGGAAGCCGACAATAAATTATTCATCAGCGATATTTATCCTAACCCATCATTTTCAGCGTCATCAGTAAATATCTACACTCCAGAAGCGGAGAAGATAAATTATACCATACTTAATACATTAGGCCAAGAGATAAGACATGTCAATACGCTCTTATTAAAAGGTAATAATACGCTATCACTGGATATGAACAGCCTGCCTAAGGGTAGTTACTTCATTTCATTTATAGTACATGATGATGTATTCAACACACAAAAGCTAATCGTACAGTAATCAAAAAAATAAAAAATGAAAAACTACTTATTAATCCTTGTCTTTTACCTGTTGAGCATTTCAATAAGTTTCGCTCAAACCGGAAATGTGGGTATAGGAAATAACGCACCGGTTGCCAAACTGGATGTAGCGGGTGACCTGGCACTTCGGGAAGGTACGGCTATTGCTGCCTCTGGCAATAACCCTGCTATAACGTTAACTTTATCATCTACCAATCCGGAAAATAGTTTCTACCGCATTACCGGCTCCCCTACGGGTGCCATGACGATAAACTCCATTGCCAATGGTGTAGATGGTCAAATGATTACAATTGTAAATGCAACGACTATAAAACTAAAGATTTCTAATAATAATGTTGCCAATGGTATTCTGACGAGCGGTGGGGCAACTACCGTTATTGCGCCAAATGGTTCGTTTACATTGCAATATTCCTCAACAGCCGGCAGATGGTATGTAACCAACGCTTCAGGCGCTACGGTTACAGACTGGACAAAGGCAGCAACATCTGATGAACCTGCAGTTAATACTGATGATCAATATGTAACAGGAAAAGTCGGTATAGGCGACTTTTCAGGCGCTGCTCCGGTAGGTATGCTGCATATAAAAAATAACCAGGGAGGCTCCCTTTTGGGTATTGCCGCTGCCAATAACATTGTTGGCCTATTGGAGCATACCTCTGGCGCAGCAGGTGCCAATACACGATTTATACTAGGCAATAATAATACGATTGGAGGCGGTAACGGGGGAAATCAAATTGAATTCTGGCATAATTCATTTGGAGGTGGCCAGGGCTACTCCGCCAATATACTGAACGGTGGCACACAGGGAACAAGTGCCGGGTTTACAAACGGGTACTTGACCTTTGGAACTTCTAACAATGCAAATACCCCTTCTGAACGAGTACGAATCACCTCTACCGGTTTAGTCGGAATCAATACTACTACACCAGCTGCCAAATTAGATATTCAAGCCGGAGCGGATAATACAGGAACTAATGACCCTTTTGCAATGGCTTTCCAATACAGAACCGGTGGGTATAGACATTGGTTAAGTACCCGACACAACGGCGCTGTTAGTTCCAATCAAAATGCCATAGACATTTATCTTAATAATAGTACTACAGCGGCTGGTTCATCAGCTCCCACTACCGGAACTTTACACGGCATGAGCATTACGGCGACCGGTGTTGGTATCGGCACCACCAATCCTTTAACTAAATTACATATTCAAGCAAATAATAACAATGATGCTGCGATATCCTTTACCAGCAATGGAACAGGTACTCCAACTCAAACAAGAATAAGAACTGTGGACAATAACTGGTCCGGCGATATGCTTTTCGAAACATCGGTACCCGGAAGCGGTTCAGGGGCGGTAACTGAACGGATGCGCATGAAGAATAACGGCGATTTACAAATGACAGGCTCACAAGGTAATTTGTGGATGGAAACAAATGGATGGGCAGATCCCGGTACAACGGGTGCAGGAATAGCAGTTGACAATAATGGCTATAAGTCATTGATGATAGTGGGTAATAACGTTGCCGGAAACCTGGGGCAAAACAGACAGGTACAAGTATGGGATTACATGAGAGTAAATGGTTACCTGACAGTAGGGACACAAGCGAATGCTACTGCCACCAACCCACCCGCAGGAACATTAAGGTATAATACAACTCGTCAATGTATGGAATACTGGAACGGAACTTATTGGATATGCATGGGAGCACCAACCGTGCAACGAGTCACGGTCCGTGACCAGAATGATGAAAATTATCAGGGGACAGGGTGTAACTCATGTAGTGGTTGGGGTGGTTCGTATGGAAACATTTATACGTTCACCGTAAATAATTTATATGCGGGACAAAAGATCATGTTTTATGCAGAAGTGATGTTTGACAATGACACTAAGAAAAACAGTGGTTACTCAAATGCAACCAAGATATATGGCAATGGTTATTTTGGTGAAATTGAAGTTGTTGTCCCCGGTGGTTGGGAAACCGTTCAAACCAAAGTCTTTCCTGCTCAGACGATTACCTCTACGGGAAATTTAACCTTTTCCTTTGAATCCAATACAGGTATTACGGATGTTCGGATAACGGCAGTTGCCTATTAATTTTTATACGATTTGGGAATCATTAACCCATCAAGATATTTGCAGGAAAAAAATCACAAGTTGCCATCTAATGGTTTTTTATTCGTTTAGTATTTGAGAAGATATAAATATATCTTCTCTTTTCATTTTTTTCTATTATTATTTTATATTAGAGTATGCAATATAAGTTATCGCATACTCCATTATTTAAAATCGCTGTACCATTCGTATCCGGCATATTGCTGTTCGATTATTGGAACATTCCTTTATACCTGTTATTGAGTTTAACATGCATTGCAATTATAATCAGCATTGTACAACATTTCACCATTCACAGTTCGTTTTCCAGAAAGTCAAATGGCGTAATAATTTTTATTTTATTACTGTTCGTTGGCGGGTTACTGATTTCTACCGGAAAAATAAACAATCATAAAAATCATTTCAGCCATTATCCCGCTGTCTGGGCAAAGGGAATCGTATCCAAACCACCGGAAGAGAAAGATAAAAATTACAAGACCTTTATAAAAATAGAACAGGTTATTGACTCGAACGGGAATGCAATAAATACAGATGGGAATCTGCTCGTCTATATCCGAAAGGACAGCACCCAGCCACAGTATGAAACAGGCGATGAAGTGCTATTGTACCTGAATTACAAACCAATAGACAAGGCAAAAAATCCTGGACAATTTGATTATCGCCAATACCTGTCTTACAAAGACATCTATCATCAGCAGTTTGTCAGTCCATACCATATCACCCTTGTCCAAAAACATAAAAGTCTGCATATTAAAAGATGGAGCCATTCCATTAGTATTATCATTCAATCCGTACTAAGAAAGTATATTCCTGACAAAGAAAATTTTGCACTTGCAGATGGTATCTTATTAGGACACAGGGCGGAAATTGATGAAGAATTGTACAATGCCTTCGCCTATACGGGCATCATGCATATTTTATCCGTATCAGGATTGCACGTTGGGATTATTTATGGAATGCTCTTGTTCTTTTTAAGTTTTATCAAAGACAAAAACAAGAGAATAAAAATCGGCAAGTTTGTTTTTGTATTTATTTTCATCTGGACGTTCGCTTTTGTCACCGGATTATCCCCTGCCTGCGTTCGTGCAGCCCTCTTGTTTTCCCTGTTAAATTTCGGAAGGCTTATGAATGAAAACACGAATGGAATCAACTTATTATCCGGTGCGGCTATCCTTCAGTTATTAATAGATCCCAATAACCTGTTTGATATCGGGTTCCAGCTATCCTATCTGGCGATGCTGGGTTTGTTTATTTTCACTAATCCCATCTATTCCCTTTTTTACCATTCCAACAAATTCATCGACTGGACCTGGAAATTATGGTCTGCCTCTATTGCTGCCCAGCTTTTTACCGTACCGCTGAGTATCTATTATTTTGGCAACTTCCCCACCTATTTCTTACTCGCCAATATCTTTGCCATACCACTGTCGGCGGTCATCTTATGGCTGAGTGTTTTCATCGTCATGTTTAGTTTTTTTCCAGCTGCCGCCGCGTTAATCGGCTGGATAGATTCTATCGCTATCCGGCTGTTTATAGCCTTCACCTATTTTATTTCCAACTTGCCGATGGGCAAATTGTATAATTTATATATTTCCAAAATACAACTGGTTATACTGTTGATAGCCATTACCTCGCTTTCCTTTTTTGTCATCCTTAAAAGGTCAAAATATCTGTTTGTTTGTCTGGTACTGTTTCTCATAACCATCCTCTTGTCTTATATTTACGAGATACAACAGGTAAAACAGCCGGAAACAATCGTCTATGCTATCCGCAAAAACTGGGTGATTGGAATCAACGAGAAAGATAAGCAGGTGTTGTTCTCAAAAGACAGCATTGAACAAAAGGAATTACAATATGCCGTTAAAAACTCACACAGGATATTCCGAATCCGGCAGTATCAAAATATCACTAAGAAAGATACCGGTCAATTGAACCATCTGTATTTTAAAAAAGATCTATTGGTTGTAAATGGAAAATCATTTTATTTCATTACCAAAGAGAACTCCAGACGACACTTCGCTCCGCCCCTGAAAACGGACTTTTTGGTATTGAGCGATAACTGTTACCTGGATACCGGAAAGCTAAAAACTGACTTCGATTATAAGCAACTGCTCATTTTCGGAGATAATGATAACAGGCATTTGAGGATTTACCGAAGACTTTTAAACGAACAACAGCTCCAATTCAAGGATGTATCAGAGCAAGCGCTGGTTATTCAGTAAATCCAGTACTTCATCGATGACAACATAAACGTTTTCAAGCTCCTCTTTGGTAATTACATAAGGCGGCATCACATATACTGTATTCCCCAGGGGGCGCAACAAAACACCACGTTGGATGAAATTATCATACAAGAAATCCCGTAAATTGTTAAAATAGCCGGCTGCAGCACCCGATTTAACTTCAAAAGCCACAATTGTACCTGTTTGCCGCAGATGCTCCACTTTTGGATGATTTTTTAACTTCTGACTGTATTCCCGCTGCCACGCCTCCAATGCTTGAATAGCCGGCAAGGAGTGAACCAATACTTCCATGCTTGCATTGGCCGCTGCACAGGCAAGCGGATTGCCGGTATAGGAATGACCGTGAAAGAATGTTTTCAACTTGTCATCACTCAGAAATGCATCATAGATTTTCTGGGTACAGGTAGTCACACCCAATGGCATAAAACCGCCTGTAATACCTTTCGAAAGACAATAGATGTCAGGTTGGTGTGATAAATAATCCGATGCAAAAACTTTTCCGGTTCTGCCAAATCCCGTCATGACTTCGTCTGCGATACAAATGACCTCACGCTCTCGGGCGGCGGCAATCATCTTATCTAAATAGCCTGCTTCATACATCAACATGCCTGCAGACCCCTGAACCAATGGTTCAAAAATGAATGCTGCAACTTTTTTCTTGCGCAGAACGTCCTCAAAGTCATTCATTACCTGACTAAAATTAGCCTCATCCGGCAAATCGACAAAGGAAACATCAAAGAGGAATGGCTCAAATGGCTGGTTGAAAACCCCTCTTGCCCCCACAGACATCGCACCAAATGTATCCCCGTGATAGGCATTCTTAAAGGCGATGATTGTATTCCTCTCCACTCCAAGGTTTGACCAATACTGGATGGCCATTTTTAAAGCCACCTCCACCGATGTGGAGCCATTGTCAGAAAAAAAGACCTTTGACTGACCATCTCCCAGCATCCGGATTAATGTTTCTGCCAAATCTATAGCCGGTTGATGAGTAAAACCGGAAAAGATTACATGCTCTAAACTATCTAATTGGTTTTTAATCTGTTGCGAGATAAATGGATGTGCATGTCCGAATAAATTTGTCCACCAGCTGGAAATGGCGTCGATATACCTGTTGCCCGGCTCATCGGTTAAATAAACGCCCTTCCCGTTTACAATAGCGATTGAATTTTTAGCCACATGGTGCTGGGTGAACGGATGCCAAATGGATTGTCTGTCTCGGTCAGAAAGATTCATAGTCTACTTGAAGTTGAGTATCGTCATGAGTTTGGTCAGGATAAGTAGCGAGCACTTCCAGCAATTTTCCCCTGATAGCCTCTGCCTGCTGAACAATAAATCCTTTAGACATTATGTCAGCTTTCGGAATTTTGCCCAGCAACTTTAATCCAGAGTAATTTAGAATATATCGCTCCGAATCAGGATTAGCCACTCCATTAAAAATTATACCTGCTATATTAACGCCCGCCTGTGTCAACGCATTGATGGATAAAAGAGTGTGATTTATACTTCCTAAATAATTCATAGAAACAAGAATAACAGGAAGTTGAAACTTAATAATTAAATCTTTAATTAAATATTTTTCATTTAAAGGCACCAATACCCCTCCTGCACCTTCCACTATTAAGCTATTACTTGACTTAGGTAGTGTAATATTTTGAATATCAATATTTTTATCTTCTAATGCTGCCGCGAGATGCGGAGAAACAGGTTCTTTAAATAAATATTCCTCCGGATGAATGGTTTGATGATGTAAGGTGTATTCCCGGATAAAATCAGCATCTGTAAAGTCACGGCTTCCAGTTTGAACAGGTTTCCAATAGTCGGCCTTTAGCGCCTCCACCAGTATGGCAGCTATAACCGTTTTGCCAATATCTGTACCAATTCCGGTAACAAAAAAACCTTTCATTATTTATCAATATTTTGATAATCAATTAAATAACCAAAAAAGTCATCAATTTGCTTCACTGTATTAAAGCTATGCAAAATTATTCTAATCCGCTCGGTTCTTTTGGGAACTGTTGGCGATAAGATGGCTCTGACATCAAACCCTTTACTTTGCAGATATGCGGCTGTTTCTCTGCATTTCAAGTTATCCCTGATTAAAATTCCAAAAACCGGACCTTCACCACATAGCCTAATTACACCTTTTAATGAAAAAACTTTATTATTAAAGTAATTAATTAAATTATTTAACTTAATTAATTGATTATTATTTGATTGAACAAATAAATAACTATGTTTCACGCGCAGTAAATTACTTGTTTCCAAAGCTGTCGAATAGATAAAATTCTTTGAAAAATTAATGAGGTAGTTCTTCAATAATTCGCTTCCTGCCACCACGGCACCATGGCTTCCAATAGCTTTTCCAAAAGTATACACCCGTGCAAAACAGGATTTTTCTATACCCGCTTCATTGCACAACCCGCTTCCATTTATGCCAAAAAGTCCGGTTGCATGTGCCTCATCAATAATCAATTTAGCATTATATTGCTCAGCCAACGTGGCTAATTCTTTCAATTTTGCCCTGTCCCCTTCCATGGAAAACATAGATTCTGTTACGATAAACCGGACGTCAAATTTTGTATTGGATTGTAGTTTCTCCTCCAAATCCAGCATATCATTATGTCGAAATGCCATCATACGGGCACCACTTAACTTCATCCCCTGATGCAGGGATGCATGTACCAGTTCATCAAAGAAAATAATATCCTGCGCCTGAGCAACAGTGGATATCAGCCCGACATTAGCATCAAACCCGGAATTATACATCAAAGCAGCTTCTGCGTGATGAATTCCGGCTAACATTTTCTCTATATCCGTATATAAGACAGAATTTCCGTTCAATAACCTCGATCCGGTAGCTCCGGACTTAGCAAATAGATTATTATTCAGTTCATTTTCAACCTGTTGTCGTATAAAAGCGGAACGAGCCAGCCCTAAATAATCATTGGAAGAAAAATCGACTCGATGTGCTGAATGAGTCAGTTGTCTGTAAAGGTGATTTTCTTTACGTGATTGCAAATAGCCTTGTATCCGTTCATCCAGTTCCATTTATGTGGATTCCAATTAGTTGGCAGCTACAACTTCCTCTTCGTTTTTAAAGGATGCTCTCGGTTTCAGTCCTAATAAATCAAACATAAGCATATCATCTGTAAAGCTCGGATTAGGGGTGGTTAAAAGCTTATCACCGGCAAAAATGGAGTTGGCACCCGCCATGAAGCAAAGTGCCTGTTCTGCCATCGGCATGTCCAAACGGCCGGCACTGAGTCGCACCATTGTTTTAGGCATAGCGATGCGCACGGTGGCAATCATCCTCACCATATCAAAAACAGGTACCCGTTTCATATCTTCCAAAGGCGTTCCTTCTACCGCTACCAAAGCATTTACCGGTACCGATTCCGGATGTTCAGGCAAGGTGGCCAGGGTATGAATCATGCCTATTCTGGCTTCATGACTCTCTCCTAAGCCAATAATGCCGCCACTGCAGACACTGATACCTGCCTCCCGTACATTGCCGATTGTATGTAATCTGTCTTCGTATGTTCTGGTAGTGATGATCTTGTCATAATGCTCTTCGGACGTATCCAGGTTGTGATTATAGGCGGATAAGCCGGCTTCTTTCAGTCTTTTTGCCTGGTCGGCTGTCAGCATACCCATTGTACAGCATACCTCCAACCCCAAACTGTTGACCCCTTTCACCATTTCAATGACCTTGTCAAAATCCTTGTTATCCCTTACCTCTCTCCAGGCTGCTCCCATGCAAAAACGAGTAGAACCACTCTGTTTCGCCTCGTTTGCTTTTGACAATACATCATCATAATCCATTAATTTATGGACTTTAACTCCTGTTTGGTAACGTGCGGCCTGTGGACAATAGGCGCAGTCTTCCGGACAACCGCCCGTTTTAACGGATAAAAGTGTGCAAACCTGGACTTCACTGCTTTCGTTGTATTTCCTGTGTACCGTTGCAGCCTGATAAACAAGTTCTAATAATGGTTGGTTATAAATTTCCTTTAGTTCCTGAATTGTCCAATTATTCTTTATCATAACAAACGTTTGTTCGGTAAATTAATAAAATAAAATTAGTTATTATCCTGTGTTCTCTTATCTTTTTGTAAACGTTTTTGGTTCTTTAAATATTCCTGTCCCATCAACTTCTCCTGTTCCTTAAAACTTTGAAATTGATTGATATTAGGAGGTGGAACAATGGAAGGGATTACATTAGTAGTATCACGTGGTTTGATGGTATTTAATGTTGAGTCCACCTTGTGAAGAATCGCAGAAAATTTCCGGGGATGTGACTGATAATAACGCAAAGTAGAATAAAAGGCAGCACTATCAATCTTATGGTATAAAAAGACAGAATCATATAAGCTTAACTTGACGGCAACTACCGAATCCTGGCTGATAGGCAGTTTCTCGGAAACATATGATTCCATCAACAACACATCTATCAGGATTTTAATAAATTTAGCATCTGTTAATTTTATGGAATCGGCATTTGAGTAGGGGTTTCTAAAACAAGACAGAATTAACAAACAGGTTAGTATGGACACTAAAAAAAATGCCTTATATTTATAAAAAAAATAATCTCTCCTCATGGCTAATATTTCCGCCTTACAAGATATAACAAAAATTGCTAAAGATAAAAATGCCGTATTGGTTGCCATTTCCAAAACCAAACCGGTAGAAGAGATTAAATTGGTATATGATGCCGGACAAAGAGTATTTGGTGAAAACAAAGTACAAGAGCTCGTTGCAAAACAGGAAGCGCTGCCCAAAGATATACAATGGCACATGGTGGGAAACCTGCAGACGAATAAAGTTAAATACATCGCACCATTTATCAGTCTCATTCATTCCGTTGACAGCTTAAAACTTGCCATTGAAATCAACAAACAGGCGATAAAAAACAACCGCATCATCGATGTGCTTCTGGAAATACATATCGCCGCGGAAACCAATAAATCAGGATTTTCTGAAGACGAGTTGGTAGATCATTTAGACATCAAAGCATTTGACGCACTGAAAAGTGTTCGAATTGTCGGATTAATGGGTATGGCTACCAATACCAAAAGCCAGGTTCTGATAAAAAATGAATTCAATCGGTTAAAAGATTTCTTTGAAGAAATAAAAACAACATATTTTAAGCATTCACCATCTTTTAACGTGCTTTCTATGGGCATGAGCGGGGATTATAAAATCGCACTGGAAGCCGGTTCTACCATGATAAGAGTAGGCTCCGCCATATTCGGGGAAAGAGAAATCAAACGAAATCCGACTATTCCTATTTAAAAATAGTATTGGCTATACTCATCGCTTCAATAAAGGCATCCTTATTCAAGCCATGTTCAATATTTTTCTCATCGAAATATGCGAGCAGATTTTCTGTAGGCATATTTCCTGTCAGGTCATCTTTAGCCATTGGGCAACCTCCGTATCCTTTAATCGCCCCGTCAAATCTGCTGCATCCACCTTCCCAGGCAGCTTCTACCTTTTCCCTCCAGGTAGCGGGAGTAGTATGAAAATGTGCGCCGAATCCGATTTCCGGGAAATCATTGGAGAGAACTGAAAACACATTGGTGATCAATTCAGGAGTAGCCACGCCTATTGTATCAGAAACTGAAAATTTAGTCACCCCCATTTCCAGCAGCCTGTCCACCCAATGTTCCACTAATGCAGCATCATAAAAATCACCATATGGATTTCCAAATGCCATAGATATATAGCAAACAAACGTCTTGCCTGCACATTCTGTGATATTCATAATTTCATCCACCCTGAGCAGGGAGTCTTCAATACTGCAATTGGTGTTTCGTTGCTGAAATGTTTCTGAAATGGAAAACGGATAACCTAAATAAGTAATCTCGTCAAATTCACAGGCATCCTCTGCTCCTCTTTTATTTCCTACAATCACCGACAAATTTGTTTCCGTTTCATCCAGCTTCAGATGCGGAATGACAATTTTAGTATCTGCCATCTGGGGAATGGACGCAGTAGAAACAAAACTGCCGCAATCCAGCGTATGAAACCCGACCTTTAACAATGCATTCAAATATTCTATCTTTTTAGAGGTTGGGATAAACTCTTTAATTCCCTGCATCGCATCGCGGGGACATTCTATAATTTTTACGGATGCCACAAACTGATTTTATGCATGAAAATAATAAAAAGTTATCCAAATAAAAAATCCCCGGCATTTACCGGGGATTATTCGTATCACTTAGGAATACTTACTCTTTTATCAGTTTATGATAGTGAACTTCGCTGTCAACATTTAATCTGATAATGTAAACGCCACTGGCAAATTCATTAATATTCAACTCTTCAAAAACAGTTTTGGCTGTTGTATATGATTTTTGGAGCATCTCCCTTCCATCAGAACTGAATATGGTCCATTTTACGGTGGAATTTTTAATTAAGTTCAAATTAAGCACCAATCTTCCGTCCGTTGGATTCGGATATACCTCAAATAGGCTAATTGCGTTTGTCGCATTTTTAATACCTGTATATATAGCTGAAAAATTTGATGATATATCTGAAGTACAGTCTCCGCTTTTCACTTTTAGTGTATAAACACCTTCAGCCGTAATCTCCAGGAAAGGGGTGGATGTAGTAGCAATCAATATACCACCTTTATACCACTCATAGGATGCGCCGGCTACAATAGTGCTGCTATAAAGTGTATCATCACTTTGTGTAATTGAAGGTGTAGCAGGTGTAGTAGTCACGGTCACCGTTGCTACTGCAGTATTGGAGCAACTGTTGGTTGTTCCTGTAACAGTATAAGTAGTAGTAGCATTCAATGCAGGCGTGGTCGCTGGATTACCACTCAGTCCGCCAGTCCAAGTATACGTTGTGGCACCATTTCCAGTTAACGTTGCTGTTCCACCTGCACATATTGAAGGTGAATTGACTGTTACATTTAACGATGGTGATACCGTCACTGTTGCCACAGCTGTTCCTGTACAGCCACTTGTAGTTCCTGATACCGTATAGGTAGTCGTACTGTTCAATGCCGGTGTCGTCGCAGGGTTGCCACTCAGTCCGCCTGTCCATGTATAGGTCGAAGCGCCATTCGCTGTCAGTGTTGCCGTACTACCGGAACATATTGCCGGAGAGTTCACCGTCACGTTTGGCAATGGCGTTACCGTCACCGTCGCTACTGCCGTCTTGCTACAGCCGCTTGCAGTTCCAGTTACCGTATACGTCGTCGTGCCTGTTAAAGCCGGTGTTGTCGCAGGGTTGCCGCTCAGGCCACCTGTCCAGGTGTAGGTCGAGGCACCATTCGCTGTCAGCGTAGCCGTTTGACCCGAGCATATCGCCGGAGAGTTCACCGTGACATTTGGTAATGGTGTTACCGTTACCGTCGCTACTGCCGTCTTGCTACAGCCGCTTGCAGTTCCAGTTACCGTATACGTCGTCGTGCCTGTTAAAGCCGGTGTTGTCGCAGGGTTGCCGCTCAGGCCACCTGTCCAGGTGTAGGTCGAGGCACCATTCGCTGTCAGCGTAGCCGTTTGACCCGAGCATATCGCCGGAGAGTTCACCGTGACATTTGGTAATGGTGTTACCGTTACCGTCGCTATCGCCGTTCCGCTGCATGATCCCGATGTTCCCGTTACCGTGATAGGTCGTCGTACCTGTTAAAGCAGGAGTCGTAGCAGGGTTACCACTCAGTCCGCCTGTCCATGTGTAGGTCGTAGCGCCATTCGCTGTCAGTGTCGCTGTAGACCCGGTACATATTGCCGGAGAGTTCACCGTCACGTTTAAGGATGGCGATACCGTCACTGTAGCTACCGCTGTTCCTGTACAGCCACTTGTGGTTCCTGTTACCGTATAGGTAGTTGTGCTGTTCAATGCCGGCGTGGTCGCAGGGTTACCGCTCAGTCCGCCTGTCCAGGTGTAGGTCGAAGCTCCATTCGCTGTCAGTGTCGCCGAATTACCGGAGCATATTGCCGGAGAGTTCACCGTAACGTTCGGTAGTGCAGTCACCGTCACCGTCGCTACTGCCGTCTTGCTACAGCCACTTGCAGTTCCCGTTACTGTATATGTCGTCGTGCCTGTTAAAGCCGGTGTTGTCGCAGGGTTGCCGCTCAATCCACCTGTCCAGGTATAGGTCGAAGCACCATTCGCTGTCAGCGTAGCCGTTTGTCCCGAACATATCGCCGGAGAGTTCACCGTCACGTTCGGTAATGGTGTTACCGTTACCGTCGCTATCGCCGTTCCACTACAAGCTCCTGATGTTCCTGTTACCGTATAAGTTGTCGTACCTGTTAAAGCCGGTGTCGTCGCAGGGTTACCGCTCAGTCCGCCTGTCCATGTATAGGTCGAAGCTCCATTCGCTGTCAGTGTCGCTGTAGACCTGGTACATATTGCCGGAGAGTTCACCGTCACGTTTAAGGATGGTGCGACCGTCACTGTCGCTACCGCTGTACCTGTACAGCCACTTGCATGGTTCCTGTTACCGTATAGGTCGTCGTCGTACTCAATGCCGGTGTCGTAGCAGGGTTACCGCTCAGACCGCCTGTCCAGGTATAGGTCGTTGCTCCATTCGCTGTCAGTGTCGCTGTATTGCCTGTACAGATACCCGGAGAGTTCACCGTCACATTCGGTGTTGGTGTCACTGTTACCGTCGCTACTGCTGTCTTGCTGCAGCCGCTTGTAGTTCCTGTTACCGTATAGGTTGTTGTTCCTGTTAAAGCCGGTGTTGTCGCAGGGTTGCCGCTCAGGCCACCTGTCCAGGTGTAGGTCGAAGCGCCATTCGCTGTCAGCGTAGCCGTTTGTCCCGAACATATCGCCGGAGAGTTCACCGTCACGTTTGGCAATGGTGTTACTGTTACCGTCGCTATCGCTGTTCCCGTACAACCACTTGATGTTCCTGTTACTGTATAAGTGGTCGTGCCTGTTAAAGCAGGAGTCGTAGCAGGGTTACCGCTCAGACCACCTGTCCAGGTGTACGTGGTAGCACCATTCGCTGTCAGTGTCGCTGTTTGTCCCGAACATATCGCCGGAGAGTTCACCGTCACGTTTAAGGATGGTGTTACAGTAATCGTGGCTACCGTTGTCTTGCTGCAGCCGCTTGTGGTTCCTGTTACCGTATAAGTCGTCGTCGTGGTCAATGCAGGTGTCGTCGCAGGGTTACCGCTCAGTCCGCCTGTCCACGTATAGGTGGTAGCACCATTCGCTGTCAGTGTCGCTGTTTGACCGGAGCATATTGCCGGAGAGTTTACCGTCACGTTTGGTAATGCAGTCACTGTTACCGTGGCTACTGCTGTCTTGCTGCAACCGCTTGCCGTTCCTGTTACTGTATAAGTCGTCGTTCCTGTTAAAGCTGGCGTTGTCGCAGGGTTGCCGCTCAGTCCGCCTGTCCAGGTGTAAGTCGTAGCTCCATTCGCTGTCAGCGTTGCTGTTTGACCAGAGCATATTGCCGGAGAGTTCACCGTCACGTTTGGCAATGGTGTTACCGTTACTGTGGATACGGCTGTATTGCTACAACCATCTGCTGTTCCTGTTACCGTATAAGTTGTCGTTCCTGTTAAAGCAGGAGTCGTCGCAGGTTGCCACCAGTCCACCTGTCCAGGTGTAGGTCGTTGCGCCACCTGCTGTTAACGTAGCAGTAGCTCCGGAGCATATCGTCGGGGAGTTCACCGTCACTGTCGGTTTTGATTTGACGCGGATGGATTTGGTGGCCGGAGTACTCGCCGTGCCGCCTTTATAGGCCACCAGGCTGATGATATACGTGCCTGCCGTATTGAAAACAGGAGAAACCGTGGTCGTGGAGGATGATGTAGACGGAGTGCCGCCGTTTATCGTCCAGCGAACTGAATCGGGTGAGCCACTCGATGCTGTTGAAGTATTGGTAAACGTTAAACTGCCGCCTATACATACCGTCGTATCACTCGCAGTGAAGGATGCGGTAGCGGTAGGTGTAACATTACATGAAGGCGGCATATCAAATTTTGCTGTTTGGTCGCGTCCATTATTTGCAGAACCTTGTAAGGCGGTGTATCCCATACCTCTTCGTGCGAATGCCGACCATATATCACATTTATCTGCATATCCATATAATGTTGAATCTGCTTTCAAGATAGCATTTCTGAAATCAAGGAAACCGCCGCTGCAAGTTTGCAGTTTCAACCCTTCCAAAACAAGTTTTATAGCTCTGTTATTTCCTTTAGTACCATTATATAAATCTGAACTGTATCCGTATTTATCTATCAAAATCCAGTACATATCCCATAAGGTTGCACACCAGATTTCTCCTAAGGTGTGTACTTCAGGAGCGCCTACCAATGTACCTAAGGCATCCGGTATAGAGGCCATATCAGCGTATGTCCATGGATTTATCGACATATCATAGGAGTACGGATATACTCTGATTCCGTCTCCTGTGGTTGGTTGTCCGAAAACATAAGTACCCATTCCACGAGCTGTATTTTTTGTATCTGAAGCTTTGTGAGTAACCGCCAATGCAAAGAAATCACTCCATCCTTCACCTGCTTGTTCCGCATTTCCAAGGCAAGAACTGTTAGATGGTCCACCCGCTAATCTGGTAGATATACCGTGACCATATTCATGCGCCACAATTCCATTATCTAAATCACCGTCCAGTTTAATACAATTGTTTGCTGACATATTTACAATAGCAGTCGCGATGTTATTCCTTAATATTTGACCCGTAGCATAGGAAACGAACACTGCAGGAATTGTCACTAATGCTCCATTCGTTCCGGATGCCATTGTAACCAAGGTATCACCTGCTGATTGTCTGTTAATAATAATTGCACCAATCGCACCTGCCTGTTGAGCGTAATAGACCTTTGCTGAAAAGTTACAGGTCCCTCTATCAATTAAAGCAATCTTGCCGGAAACTGAAGAAGCATTTGATACAGTACTGCAAACGTAAGAAGTCGGAGTAGAACCATTACTGATGGCATTAACAATTGAACCGGTAACATTATAAGAGCAAGGTCCGAAGTTTGCCGGAGTCGCATCATACGGTCCTGCAATGGCCGGAGGCTGATTTACCGTAAATGTAGGTCTGGTTCCGTTACTCCATAAATACATCTGCATTCTTGGTTTTTGACCGTCAACTGGTGTACTGAAATTCGCGTTATCCGTTCCACTTCCATCGTGAGCTTCTGCCTGTACAAAGTCAGCTCCTGATCCTCCTCTGGAATAGTTGTTTGACTGAAAATTTCCTGCTGCTTCCGTAAAACCATATTTATAGAAAATATCGTGCATCATGTTATTCATATAGAACAACTGAGTAACTGCCGCTTTTGCATTCGTATCAGTTTCCATTCTCAAACCAAAATTGATTGGATAATCAAAAACCAAGGAGGCGCCTGCATTCGGCTGTGAACCTGCATCAATAACATCGTTAGCGTCCACATCCTGATAGGCACTTACGTTGTTACCTCTGGTAAAAGTATACTCCGCACCTGTGGAACCATTCGTATCATGCCAGCCATAGGGCGAGGCGGTAAGATCATTAGGGTCTGACAATAACAGTCGGGAACCAAAAGTCGGAGCCTCCACATAATAAGGATATACCCTGTATTGTGCCGCTGCCAGTTGCTGGTCATCCGGTCCATTGCTCAGTCTGTCGTTTGATGCATTGGGATTCGGGATATTATCATATACGGCGGAGGAAGATCCAAACATACCCGGCACCACTTTACAGTGCACCACTTCATCCACTTTTTTAATCAACTCACCGGAGTTAGCATCAATGGCATATGTCCAGATATGGTTATGCCCCAATTCTTCAATATAGACTTCCCAGGCCAGTCTGATTTTATCTTTATCATCTGTATAGAAAAGTTTCTTTACATAAATGGGATCGTCTGTCAGGCTATTGACAGGCTTAAATACCATGTCATTGGCATTGTTCATTTTTTCCAGTTTGAACGCACCAATTGCCGTTGAATTCATCAACGACGCCACCCTTCTCAAGGCATCTTCCGGTTTTAAAGAGGCATCCACCGTATTCACCTTAGTAGCTAAATCCATCACACCATTCGATGTGTTGTGGATTAATTTACCGTCTTTGTAGTGAAGCGCTATGGAACTGTTCTTCAGGCCGATGCCATTTACACATTGCTGAAACCAGATATGTGTAATTCCAGTGGTGACATCCGCGTATTCATCTGATACGCGCAAATTAGCAATGTCATTGTCAGACAGTGCAAATTCCGATTTTTGGGATTGGATGTATTTGATAGCGTCATTTTTGACACTGCCTGCGAAAAGGCAAAATACAAGGGAAACTAACATTGGAGTTAGCGTAATTCTCTTTATCATCTTAGTTGGCTTTATTAATGTAAATTTACTAATTAATAAACATTAACCAATGAAAATTGGCACTGTGGATAAAAATTAATTATTCAGAAATATTTAGAAATTACTGATAATTAATGAATTATATTTTATGCAAATTAAACTGGATTTGTTTCAAACGGCATAAATAAATGACTACTAGCAGTTTACGAATTTCAGACCACTACATTGATAATCCTTCCCGAAACGACTATAAACTTCTTTGGTTCTTTTCCTTCTGTGAATTTTAACACTTTCTCGTCGGTAAGTACCATTTTTTGTATGGCATCTGTTGACATATCCAGCGGAATTTCCAGATTAGCCCGGTGTTTGCCGTTTATCTGAATCGGATAATTAAAGGCAGATTCAACCAGATAAGTTGCATTATGAACAGGATAAGTTGCATTGGTAACAGAACTACCATTGCCTAACTGCGTCCATAAGACTTCAGCGGTATGCGGTGCAAAAGGAGCAATTAATCTGACCAAGTCCTGCAAAACAACACTGGAAACAGCTTTGAATTTGGACAACTCATTGACCGCAATCATAAATGTGGACACACATGTATTGAGACTGAGGTTTTCGATATCCTGATTCACTTTTTTGATGGTCTTGTGCAAAATTTTCAACTCCTCCTCTGTCGGTTCATTTTCGGAGTATTTAGCCTTTCCAAAATCGTCAAAAAACAGGCGCCAGAATTTGCGCAGGAAATTGGCCGAACCGGAAATGCCATTGGTGTCCCAGGGTTTGGCGGTATCTATCGGCCCGAGAAACATTTCATACATGCGGAAGGTATCTGCACCATATTGTTCAATGATTTGGTCCGGATTGACGACATTCCACTTTGACTTAGACATTTTTTCCACCTCAGGAAGTGCGTAAATTTGTCCGACAAAGAATTTAAATCAAAACCTTTTTCAGAATAAAAACTGTAATCGAAGGTATTTCCTCTTTGAAAATATTTTTCGACATCAAAAATATTCCATTATTAAAATCATCATTAAGCTCTCTTAATTTATCTATCTCAACTTCTCCATTAATATTAACATCTCAATAGGAATATTTAACTCATAATACAACATTTTTTCAGTGAAAAATCGAAAATATGATTAGAGTCAAATAAATACATGGATAAATTTTGTAATCTTTTTCCGTATAAAAAATTATCGCAAAAATCATTATTTAGAATCTTTAGTACTAAAAGTTTCAGAATTACCAACAAACTCAGTTCCCAAATTCTATCTTTAACTTGGAATCTGAAAATTTTTCTACTCACTCCTTGTATCATCCCCTGGTTCACCATTTTTTTGAACGGTTCTTCCGTGCTGACTTTCCCCATATCTTTGAGGAATTTGTGCCAAAACCGGGAATAGAGTAAATGTCCTACGGCATGTTCGCTGCCACCGACATAAAAATCTACATTTTGCCAGTATTCCTGCGCCTCTTTACTACAAAAATCCTGCTCATTGTGCGGATCCATATAACGCAGGAAATACCAGGAGCTGCCTGCATATCCGGGCATGGTATCGGTTTCCATGCGGGTGCCTTTCCCCATTCTTTCCACCCAGTCCTTTGCTGTAGCCAAAGGGCTTTCGCCGGTACCGGTAGGTTTGTAAGAATCCACTTTAGGCAATGTGACCGGCAATTCGTTTTCACTTACCGTATGGATAATGCCATCTTTGTCGTAATAAATCGGGAACGGCTCGCCCCAATAGCGTTGCCGGCTATAGCCGGCATCCCGCATACGGAAATTCACTTTGCCATAACCGAGTTTTTGTGATTCGAGTTTTTGTATCAGCAGTGCCGTTGCCTCCTTGTATTCCAGTCCATTGATAAAACCGGAATTGATATACCTTCCTTCTTTCGTCGGGTCAGCTTCCGTTTCCAAATTTTTCTGGGCATCGAGGATGGCAGGTTTAGGCAGTCCGAATTTTTCAGCAAACAAATAATCGCGCTGGTCACCGCTGGGAACCGCCATGACAGCACCCGTTCCGTAACCGGCCAACACATAGTCGGCGATGTAAACGGGAACTTCCGCCTGCGTAAAAGGATGCAGCACATAAGCGCCCGTAAATTGACCTGAAACGACTTTTTCCGCCTGGCGTTCTATGTCTGACTTGGAGGCGCACATTTTAATGTAGGCTTCTACATCGGTCGCAAATTCAGGTGTAGTGATTTGTTTTACCAGTTCATGTTCCGGTGCAATTACTAAAAAGGTAACCCCAAAAATGGTATCCACCCTTGTTGTGAACACATCGATATTTCCATCATGTCCTTTGATGGGAAAGGAAACCATAGCTCCGGTGGATTTACCAATCCAGTTGCGCTGCATGTCTTTCATGCTTTCTGTCCAGTCGAGTGTATCCAGACCCCTTAACAGCCTTTCTGCATAAGCCGTGATGCGCAGAAACCACTGTGACATTTTTTTCTTTTCTACCGGATGTCCGCCTCGTTCGGAGACACCATTTACAATCTCGTCATTCGCCAGCACGGTACCAAGCGCCGGGCACCAGTTCACGAAAGAATCTTTCTGATATGCCAGTCGGTAGTCCATCAGGATATCCTGTCGTTGTTTGGGGGAAAAAGACCTCCAATCTGCCGCGGAAAATTTCAACACCTGATCGTCGCAGGCAGCATTTATTGAATGATTGCCGTCTTTCTCAAATATCTCCACCAGATACTGAACAGGCTGTGCTTTGTCCAGATTTCTGTCATAATAGGAATTAAACAACTGAAGAAAAATCCATTGTGTCCACTTATAATATCCGGGTTCGCAGGTAGAAACCTGTCTGTCCCAATCATAAGAAAAACCGATTTTCTTCAACTGGCTGATATAGGTTTCAATATTTTTTTTCGTGGTGATTTCTGGATGCTGGCCGGTCTGTATGGCATACTGTTCAGCCGGCAACCCGAATGCATCAAAACCCATGGGATGCAGAACATTAAAGCCCTGCATACGTTTGTAGTGAGCATAAATATCGGAGAATATATAACCGAGCGGATGTCCTACATGCAACCCGGCGCCACTTGGGTATGGAAACATGTCCAACACATAATACTTAGGTTTAGAAGTGTCATTGGTGACTTTGTACACTTTTTGGTCATCCCATTTTTTTCTGCCAATTTCTTCAATTTCGAAAAGCTAAAATACTCGCATAACTGTTATCCTTGATGTTTCCAAAATAAAGTATGTAATGACAAAATACCAATAATCTGATTGTTTCGGCTTCGCATTAAATAGATTAAACAAAAACCTTATACAAGCCGTAAATAAAAATAATGAAAAACTAGTTACATCCACTTTCATAAAGTATTCAAACTATTTTCAGCTTGTTAAATAATAACTGAATGTCTGCACTTCTTCTTAAATCTGTATGATCGTCAATCTTTCGCGATCGCTGGCCGTTGGATTGCCTTCAGGTTTTACCAAATCTCCTTCACACACATTGATTTCGTGTTTTATAAGCAATTAATTTGTTCTTCCTTGAATAATAAATTTATTTTGAAAGCGTTCCACCCATCCATGCATCTCCCTGTCCGAATTTTTCAAATATTTCTCCAATCGCTTTTTCATGATTTTTAAATCCTCTTCATAAAAAGAAAGCAGGTTTTTCCATTCTCTATGGTCATGGTGGAGTTCAGATAAATACTTTTGTGTCGTCATAATCATTTTATTTACTACGAAATTGCCAATAAACCTGCTAAAATAGTATGATAAAAATCATACCGTTAAGTGATTTTATAAGCCTTGGTGCTTAAACTATCGCAACATAGCTTTTTCTTCCTGAGAGTCTGGAAAAAGTCAGATAGTTTTTCTTCAGAAGCATGACGAACATGTCGTGGGGAACGTCGTGAAATGTGCCGTAAGTCACGGAGCGTATTCCATAAATACGCCAATTAGCAAAGAACGCATTGCTGGAAAATCGAATCATTCACTCCCCGTCAAATTCCAGTGGCGCTACAACTCCAGAGGAGGATAGAAATTCTACATTAAAATGCCGGAGGGTCTTTACCCATTTACCATTGTGGTATATCGCAACAGGCGTGAAAAACCAATACATCCGTCTTTAAGGTTTCCATGAGTTTTTCCACGCCAACAGATTTTTCACATCAAAAACAACCGGCTTGGAATACCTGCTGCGCGTAAACACGCATTTAGTGAGATACGCTTTTCGATGCAATACCCGGGTTTCAGTTTCTCGTTGAAAAGCAACTGGTTTACCGCCACATGGCGTAAATCGATATTGTAAGGATTGTAACGCCATCCGTCACGGACTGCATAATGGTTTTACCGGCATTTTTTGTTTTACCACCGTTGCCAATGGTATTTTTTAGTAAACGTTTAACGTCGGGCTGCTCGCTATCAATAAAGTATAGGCTGCAAATACAAATAAAATTCCCAGTGACACATTATTCATGGCACAAAAGTACAAAAATCGTTAGCGAAATAAACGAGGTTAAGTAATTAAAAAATCTCATTTTCGTCACATACGAAGATTGCAGCAAGAAATGCAAAACGTGTCTGTGCTTTTGCCATGCCATCATCAGTATTGCCATGATAGATGTTACGATTGATTATTTTCTCCTCTGGTGTTTTTGTCGTTCAGAAAGAAATCAATAAGATAAAGAAAGTGTTCAGATAGACCTTAATCGAAACAGACATCACCGAAGACCAAAAGAAAGCTGGTCTCCGATTGGTCAAAAAATAAAATTACATTTCCAAAATTACTCAGAGTAAAGATGAAGCGTTAAATACCCGAGCGGGAACTGACAGAATTTCAGCAGTTGTTAGGCAAAAAATCCGCTGTATGACGCCTCTATATCATAAATCTGAAAGCTGAATTTTCGAATCCCGACTTTGTTATGGACAAAACTGCCTACAGGTTTGCGAGGCGTGCAGGAAGTGTTTTATTCCGATCTGGCGGTCAGCACTGCTGCGTACGCTTCGTCCCGTCACCATTGGTGTAGTTATCTCAAGTCTGTCATGCCGAGAAGTATTCATGATTGCAGACAATACTATCCGCTTGATGATGTATTCCCAGCGCTTCACCATCCGCAGCATGCAGCCGATCTGGCTTCAATGAGTGTTTTATCATCAAACCTCTATATTTTAAAATCCATTATTCTGCTTTAATCAGTTCTGCTACTGCTATCTTCTTTAGGCGGCATCATCTTGTCCATCAATTTATAAGTTTTCAGTACAAATAGAAGGTCAGGATTTTGTAACTTTGCTCTTCATCGCTCTTGGATTAATCGTTTTTGGTATTTTAATTTCTATTGATGAGTACCTTTCTTTTAGCGGGCTCAATAAATACTTGAAGCGATTAAACTGGACGAACTCTATTAAACTTTAAAAAATGGCAAAAAACAAACCGGTTCAAAAACCGATTCCACAGGCAAAGCAACTCCCAACCCGCTGTAAAAAGCGTAATATCACGTAATAGTTCGTGTGGTTGGTTGAAAATCCCCAAAAGCCAGAATGAAGTTTTACTGTTTGACAAAGTTAATTACATCATCATGAGTATTACAGCCTGATTATCTTAGGTTTTATCTAATGAGCGGCGGCACACGATCCAAAAGTTTTCAATGAAAGCTGAAATCTATTCCTTCCGAGAATCACCCTCGCTCCCATTACAGCCGTCATCCTGGGTTTCATCGCTATCATAGTTGCACATTAAAAACCAAGCCTCAGCTCAAGCGAAGGTTAACCACTTAGCCATTCCATGATGCCTTTCTTCATCCAAAATATTTCTTCATGTATCCATCCCTCGTTTAACGACGCGATATTATTCATGCCGCTGTATTTGCCATTGTTGAAGCGACCTTCATCGAATTCTTCCATCTCTCGCCGTATATTATACGATTCTGACAAGTTCTTGTGATGGGCATTGAGAAAGATGAATTACCAAACTTTTGAAATTGCAGAAGCAAAGCAATCAATCGTATCAATATACCGGAAAATTTTTCGACCCCCCCCCCCCCCCCCCCCCCCCCCCCCCCCCCCCCCCCCCCCCCCCCCCCCCCCCCCCCCCCCCCCCTTTTTTTTTTTTTTTTGCTAAATATAATTTATCTGAAATCATCGTAGCAGTGATACCGGCGCTTATTTTTGGAAAATTGTTTTCTGAAAAAATTGATGCGTTACTCGAAAGCTCGACAACAGTCGCTATCAGTTTATTTGCCAGGTGGTAATCTTGCTGTTGGCGACAACTGTTTCAGAACCATAAAGCGAAAAGATATCATCACCAAAAGATTTATTATCGATGGCAAACGGGCAGATCCGGGGAGGGAGCAGAAGTGCCGCGAGCATCATCGGTGGCATGCAGCAAAATCTGAGCAAACATAGGCTGCCGAGTTCTCCTCTTAGCAGTTCTTACCATGGCTGCGGCAACCGATATAAAGCTGCTTAAAACCTTCTCTACACATCCGGAAATAATTAGAGACAAGCATAATCGTATGATGCTGGTACAGTATTATGCCGCCTTAATTGTTGCCATGACGTTACAAAATTTTCAATCCGTTTCGCAAGAAAAGAACAAGGCTTAAAACTTTTCGGATGGTACCGGATTGTACTGGGTGCAATCGTTTTAATTCTTTTACAAATGTATTATCCGGTTTAACTAATTTATACTGCATCAAATTATAATTACTTGAAGGTGAAGTAATTCTGATTGACAAACTTTAGACTGACCAGTTTTGATGTGGTCAATAAATTAAATGTTTTGAAAAAAATACGGCAACCTTAAAATCGGTCATGTTGGAACACTGGACCCGAAAGCAACGGGACACATACTTGCACTGAAAGAAGACCAAAGACATTAGCAGATACAGGACGCGGAGAAAGAATATACGGGAACATTCTTTTATACATTACGGAATGCTAAGGATTCGAAAACCGTGAATCAGACGTTTGATATCAGCCACATCCAATGAAGATAGCATTAAAATGCCGAGAGCTTTTGGGCGAACAGTGACACTTCAAATCATACATTCTGCTGTTAAAACAAGGCAAATGTACGTTCTTGCCGTATAGCAGAAGGTTGTAAAGCCAGCACCATTATCAACCTTCAACTACCGGAATAATTTACTGCTCATATATTTAGGTAAAACAAAGCAGCACGTATATCCGCCTTGCGCACGATTTTGGAAGAAATGATTAAACAATGTATTCTTATGTAATTTGAGACGAACAAAATCGTTCTTATACCATTGAGAACGCGTTGAAATCAAAGACTTTGTTCAGCGCTACACTGCCCAGCTATAAGGCTTTAAAGATTATAAATTGCCCACTTTTCCGCAATAGTATGCAAATCCATAAAGGTTAGACCAATTACCCGTATTTAAAAAATACAGTTCTCACTATCGGTACTATGATACAAGTCGACGGTCATCAGTAAATCACTTCAAGAGATTGAAAGATATTGCCCTTGGAAATATTGCAACGGTTTTACTTAACTTTTATCTTATCCGCCTGATTCTATCCGATGATGAAAAACGAAATTGATTCTCGACAATTGATGAAAGAAGAACTCCTTGCTTCTTTCGGATGACTATCTCCTGTTATTGCCGAGTCAAAAGAGTTTGCCTCCTTTCAAGATGTTCGATATTACGTAGAAAAATTTACCAAATGAATTTTCATCCAAAAAAAATAGTAATCGGATATACCATCGTTTTGGTAAAAACCGGCATAGATATTCATTTACTGCGTTCGCTTGCTTCACACCTACCATTTCGAAGTGGAAGAAATTCCCGCACAAACCATACACGAAATTTCTGTAAGTTCTACCAAGGTGCGCAATGCCCTTCTTGATGGCGATATTCTGACAGCCAATCAGCTGCTGGCACATCCTTTTACGATAAAAGGAAAGGTGGTGCATGGCGATAAGATAGGCAGGGTACTTGGTTTCCCAACCGCCAACATTGAAATATCCAACCCGCATAAGCTTATTCCCGCTTCGGGGGTATATGCCGTAAAAATTAAAGTGGATGGACAATTTTATAAAGGCGCACTAAGTATCGGCTACAGGGAGACCGTATTTGACAACAGTAAATTAACCATTGAGGTATTTATTCTGGACTTTGAAGGCGATTTGTATAATAAACCATTAGACATGATTTTTGTAGCTTATCTGCGTCCGCAAATAAAATATGACAATTGGGAGTTACTGAAAGTACAGATAGAGAAAGATGTACAGGATGTAAGAAATGCGGTGGAGTTATAAGTCAGCAGATTTCACCATCGCGATATGCGGAATATAGTCTTCCAGATAGGGTTCACTCACTTTTATAAATCCAAAATCTTCGTAAAATTTTTGCAAATATGCCTGTGCTGAAATTTTAATGTCTTTATCCGGAAAAAGCTGTACCAATTTTTTTATTGCTTCTTTCATCAGCAGTTTGCCGTAGCCTTCTTTCCGCCATGCTGTTTTACTGACTACGCGCCCGATGGAGGTATATCCCTGATAGGAAATCCCTTCCGGTACCAAGCGCGCATAAGCAGCCAATTGTGATTCCTTATACAGTAACAAATGCCAGCATTTGCGGTCTTTGTCATCAATGTCTTTATAAATGCAATTTTGTTCTATTTGAAAAACCTCTTCCCGCAACTGCAACAAATCGTACAACTGAGTAGGAGTCAAATCATCGAAATATGTAAACACGAAATGCATTATTCTTCTCCGAAATATTCAGCATAAATATTTTCAGTTTCCTGCAACTTAATGCAGTGCAGCTGGCAGCCTTTGATGTATGGACTCAATTGATTCCAGATAATGCGTGCCAGATTCTCTGTAGTGGGATGGATGTTTTCTGGAATAAAGGTAACATCCAGATTCAAATTGGTATGATCCAGTCTGTCCACCACTTTTTCTTTAATCAGCTGGCTTAGTTCCTTTACATTGATAATAAAACCCGTATCCGGGTCCGGCTCTCCTTTTACGGTTACATATAACACATAGTTATGTCCATGCCAGTTTTTATTGGCACATTTACCAAAAACAGCATCATTCTGTTCTTCCGACCAATGATGGTTGTACAGCCTGTGCGCTGCATTAAATGTTTCCCTTCTGGTTAAATATAACACATCCTAAAATTAGGCAATCAGGAGTAGTGATTCGCAATAAGTCTTGTATTTTTTTTATTAAATTTGGAACTATGCAACCAAAAATCACGATTGTTTCCGCCACCTTACTGGAAGTAAAACCACTATTTGAAATCTATCAGCCGGGCAAGGCGGATTTTACCGGCTTATATATTGCCGGCGAATCGCTCCACTTTCTGATAACCGGAATGGGTATGATGAATACGGCTGCCCATCTGGCGCTGTATGCTTCTAAATTCGAGCGTGATTTTTATATCGACGCCGGCGTATGCGGAGCATTCAACAGGCACTTGAATATAGGTGATGTGGTTCAAATCGCTTCAGAAACGTACGGCGATTTTGGAGTGGAAAATGATGAAGAGTTCCAGGACTTTTTTGACCCGGTTTTATAGATAAAGAAGATGCGTTTCAGTATGGATTATGTACTCCTATAGAAAATGAATTACATCAGCACATCCATTTACCAAAGGCTACTTCGATAACCGTCAATAAAGTAAACGGAAATGAGAAAACCATAAAAATCATTCAGGACAAATACAATGCAGATACCGAAAACATGGAGGGCATTGCCTTTTATTATGTTTTAAGGCTGATGGGAAAACCCGGAATTGAAATTCGGGCTGTTTCAAATTATGTAGAAAAGAGAAATAAAGAAAACTGGGATATTCAGAAAGCAGTGAAAAATCTGAATGCAGAACTTGATAAAATCATCAAAAAGTGTTCTTAGTTCGGGATATTAGACTCTCTGACAATATACAGCGGACGCTGCTTCACATTATCCATAATCCGAGAAAGATACTCTCCGATAATTCCCAGGCAAATCAACTGAACACCGCCAAGAAACAATACGCTAATCATCAATGAAGACCAACCCTGAACCGTATTGTTATTGACATACTTTTGATACAGGGTGTATAAAATCACAAAAAACGAAATCAGCGAAACCACAAAACCAAGATAGGTTGCCAATCGCAACGGCAGGTTGGAAAACGCCGTTATACCGTCAAATGCAAAGGCAAACATCTTGGGATAGGAATAATTGGTATTGCCGGAATACCGTTCATCCCGTTTGTAAGCGATGGAAGTCTGATTGAATCCCGCCCACGCAATCTGTCCGCGCAGAAACTTGTTGCGCTCCGGCATGGCAACAATAATATCCTTAATTTTTTTCGATATAATCCGGTAGTCGCCGGTATCCAATGGAATTTTCACTTCCGACAACCGATTGATAAACCGGTAAAAAAGTTTGGCGGTTATTAGTTTATGCCACGATTCCCCTTCCCTATGTTCGCGTTGGGCAAACACCACATCATAGCCCTCTTTCATTTTGGAATATAAATCTGTAATCAGTTCCGGAGGATCCTGCAAATCCGCATCGATGATGACGATGGCATCTCCCGTCGCATTTTCCAAACCTGCAAAAACCGCTAACTGATGGCCAAAATTTTTACTAAAATCAATATATCGTATTTGACGGTTGGATTCGGCAAATTTTTTAATGACCGCTAATGAGTTATCCTTACTTCCGTCGTTGATAAAAATAATTTCGTAATCATTGCTTATCGATGTAACCGTATTAACAATCCTGTCCAGCAATACTGCTAAATTGTTCTCTTCATTATAAACCGGTACGACAACTGAAATATCCACAGAGTAAATTTACAAATTTGAGGTAATCATTAGCTTATTTGTGTCACTATTTTTGAGGGTTTTTTAATAACTCAAATTCCACCAGTCCATTTTTACACCGCCATACGGCTTCCCAGCTTTTCAGCAACTGCAATTGTTCATCTGAAAAATCGTTTCCAACATTAGAATACAGCACATACGTTACTGTATCTATCGCAAGTCCATTTACATTTATCAGCCTGTCTCTGTTATCATCCATTCTGTACTGGTAGGTACTGACATTCATCGGAAATACTGTTCCGATTTGTTTCTTATCTGTAAATTTATTCCTGTCACAATCATTAATAAATTTATCCATACAGCGGTGATAAGACAAATGTGCCAATGTACAATCCCATCCATTGGATATGGATGAAGGGTAAATCTGAAAATTACCAATGAGCAGCAAAAGAAATGTCAGGATGGTAAAAATTATTTTTTTGTCCGACAAAAACAATATGACCGATGGCAGCATCAAAACATACACAATGAGAAAATAGCGGTGATTGACAGGATTGGAAAATGGCAATAAAAGCAAAGAAAAAACAGCAAATGGAATTACCGATAACATCCAGTATTTATCTGGCTTCCGGACTTTAATCCAATAAAACATGCTGAGTATAGATACGATGATTACTCCGTAATCAAACATTGCACGTCCTACAGAAAATACATTCCGTATTATTCCTCCTAATCCAACGATTCCTCTTTGAGCCGTCCATTCCTGTGAATGCGTAGCAAAAACCCAACCGGTCATGTTAAAATGATAGTAATACCACATAAGTGCCATTAAACATGCCGGTAAGAATAAAATATTCCATTGCATCCATTTTTTCAGATCTCTGTTGACTAGAAAGTAAATGGTGATGGACAGCGCTGTCAGGCAAAATAACCCTCTGATGGAAACCCCTGCTATAATTACGGATGCAAACACAAAAAGCCGCTTTTTGTCTTCAATTATGGAAACAAGTGCCAGCAAATACATACTTAATAATACTGCATCGTAACTAACGAGCAGATTTTGCGTCATCACAGCCGGAATTGCTAAAAACAAAAACATCCCTATCCATTGCTGTTTTGGTGAAAATGAAAAATGGCTCAACAAACGGATGAAGGAAATAATACTCGTTATCGTAAAGGGCAAGAGCGCTATATGTGCCGAAAAGAGTGTTTTTCCAAACAGATGATAGAAAGCAGTCAGGTACAGGTAAAAAAGAGGCGGATGCCCCACATCCCATCGGGATGGTGCAATACATGTATGTAATCCACTGTCATAAAAATATTGTGTAATGGTAGAGGTAAGGAGGGTATCCCAAAAAAATGGCAGGTGCCAGGAATATACATTCACTGCAAGCGCGAGCAGCAATGCCACAAGGTAAATGAATGCAGGTTGATTTCGTGCCACCTTCAAAAATAACACTTTTAGGGATTAATGTATTGTTTTTTAATTGCATCCGGAACAACCTGAAATCACCTGTTTCCGGCTCAGTTGGCTACATGAATATTTCAGATTATATTTACAACATGCAACCGCTGACACTTGCCATATCCCCCTGCCCCAACGACACCTTTATTTTTGATGCTCTGCTGCATCATAAAATTGACACAGAAGGACTGGATTTTAAACTCGTTTTTGCAGATGTGGAGCAACTGAACCAAGCTGCCTTTAAAGAAGAATATGACATCACCAAACTCAGCTACCATGCATACGCTTATGTTTCCGATAAATATATCCTGTTGCGTTCGGGGAGCGCTTTGGGTACTAATTGCGGACCGTTACTGATCAGTAAAAAGGAACTATCTGAAGACAGCCTAAAAAATGCGAGCATTGCCATTCCGGGAAAATATACGACCGCTAATTTTTTATTCTCGTTAAAATATCCTTTCGCCCTTCACAAAACGGCGGTGCTCTTCTCAGAAATTGAGGATGGTTTGCTCAATGCCACATTCGATGCAGGTGTTATTATCCATGAAAATCGATTTACATATGCAGCCAAAGGATTGAAAAAAATCATTGACCTGGGAGAATATTGGGAACAAACCTATAAAGTTCCTATTCCGTTGGGCGGTATTGCCATGAGAAGGACAGCTTCGAAAGAATTGCAACTGGCTGTAGAACGTATCATTCGCAGAAGTATCGAGTTTGCGTTTGCCCATCCGCAGTCTTCATCGGATTTTGTTCAGGCACACTCACAGGAAATGAGTGTAGATGTCTGCAGACAACACATTGAATTATATGTCAACAAATACAGCATTCAACTGGGATTTGATGGAGAACTTGCGGTCAACACACTTTATAAAATTGCACAGGAAAACAATATCATTCCGGACCTTACCTATCCCATATTTGCCGGATAAGTATTTATTTACTGGCAAACTCACTCAGCGCTTCCATGCGTTCATGCACATTCGCCGTCCATTCCGCCTGTATCTTGGGGTTCATGCTGTGGTTGGTTTCCCTGTCATAATCCTTCTGCTCTTTATCCCAGTCACTGAGTATCTGTTTTCCAATGCCATTAATCTTCTTAATATCCTTAACTGATTTTACTTCATCCGACAACCGTTTTCTGAATAAACGGGCATACAGTTCTGTAATATCAAAGTGCAGCTGCTCATGTTGTAAGATGTAATCAGATTGTTTGCTTTTATAACTCCAGGATAATTGAGGATAATATTTTGCGGTCACTTTCCATTCCAGCAAATTATCTTTAGCAGCATAGGAAAACTCTACAGAAGAAGCCGTCATAGCGGCCTCTGACGCATTAGGAAAGGGTTTCCCTTTGAAATCCGTCCATGTTAGTTTCTTATTGTCATTCCAGATGTAAAATTCCTTATAAGCATCTGCACCTGCCGGTGGCAGCGCTTTGGATATGAATCCGGATGCTAATATCAGAATAAAAACGCCGAAAGGTTTCATACTTGTCAAAACGCAAAAAACATACCGAACCATCAAAAATAAGTGTTAAGAATGCTGAATAAGCAAAAATTGCTTACCATACACATCGAAAATCTCTATCAGATTATCAATAAATTTTTGGCCCTGAGTGCTGTAATAGACAGAGAAATTTTCTTTGCGTTCCTGCAGAGAATTATCGGGAAACAATTGCCCCTTTATCTTCTCCATCTGATTCAATGCCGTTTCATTTTTCTGCTTCAGTGATTTCATCAGTCGTTTTTCAATCGCATCGATACTTTGCAGGGATTTCTGCAATTCCGCTCCCACCGTATTCACCAACGTAGCATCAATATTTTTAGCCAACTCTTTAAGTTTTTCAAACTCTGCAGAAACGGCTGTTTTATACATACTCACATCGATATTTTCTTCCGTGTGTGCCGCGATATATTCTTTTCTGAGTACTTCCAAATCTTTGAAGAAATCTGAAAGGCTGAAATCCAACTTTTCTATTCTTTTAAGCGTTTGTTCATTTACCAGCAATGCGGAGTTCCTCAGTAATAGTTGCGGGTAATTAACCTTATAATACTCAAATACCGGTTTCAGCTGCAGCCAGTAGGCAACTTCTCCACCACCGCCGATATACGCCAAAGATGGCAATACCATCTGTTGATATAATGGACGCAGAATAACATTCGGAGAAAATCGTTCGGGGAAATTTTCCACCTCATTCATCATCTCCTCTTTTGTAAAAACAACGGAAGTATTCACCACCTTATAGCTTGCAGCTGCTTCATCCCACTCTATGCGCTCTCTGCTGTTCTTGTTCAAATAAAATAAATTTATCGCTCTTGGTGTGGCTTGTTGTTTATACCCTTTTGCCTCCAGTTTGTGCAATTGTTCTTTTACAAGACGGAATGAATTTCTCTCCAGCAATTCATCTTTTATGATTCCTGCAAAAAGTTGTTTTAACTTTTTGTCATTTCCATCCACCACCAATAATCCATATCGTCCGAATAATACATCCACCAGGTACCTGGTTGCCTTTGACAAATCCTCCATTAAATAGGCTTTCCTGAAATGCTCTGTCAATTCATCTGTATATTGTGCCGTGCCTAACAAATTCTTTAGTTCATCGACGACCGGCAAAAGAGACGCCGTGTTGTAATTTCCCGTAGCCCCTCCTTGTTTATCTGTCCATTCTATCTTTTTATTATATAGATGGATATGGTTTATTTCTTCAAAGTCGTGATCTTCACTACCCATCCAGTAAACCGGAATAAAATGATAAGCCGGATATTTTTGCTTGAGTTGCCTGCAGGTAGATATTGTTTGTGCAATCTTATAAATATAATAGAGCGGGCCGGTAAATATATTCAGCTGATGTGCCGTTACGATGCAAAACGTATTTTCATTTTTGAAAAGATGTTATATTTTCAAGAACGGCTGAGAATGTAGTAAAACCTTCATACTGGTGTCGAATCGTTTCTGCTAATGAGTTCCTGTCAATAGGCTCTCCGTTTTTATCTCTATTATCGTTTCTATTACATCCAGAAGTCGGTGTGGATACTGATAAAACTCCTTCACCTTATCCTGTTGTGATACATAGTCCAAACCAGATTGGAAAATAAGTTGGTTTTGCTGGAAAGAAATATCCTCTGTTGTCATGTTTAAATCGCTCGAATATACAAATAGCACAAACGATTATTGAGCTACCCAGCCGCCATCGACTGCAATAGCCTGACCGGTAGTAAAAGAAGCACCGTCAGAACACAACCAAACCACCGCCTCCGCTATTTCCCCGGGTGTACCCATTCTGCCTATTGGTTCACCCATTATGAACTGCGCTTCAGTTTCCTGTTGACCGCCTGTTATACGATCAATCATATCTGTTTTAATCACGCCCGGACAAACGGCATTCACCCGGATGCCTGCTTTTACATATTCCAATGCAGCAGTTTTTGTCAATCCCACCACACCATGTTTGGTGGCGACATATGCCGGCAATCCTGGAAATCCAACTAATCCTGCCACTGAAGCGCAATTGACAATCGCTCCCTTTCCACCTTTCAGCATATAAGGTATCTCATATTTCATACAAAGAAAAATTCCTTTCAGATTGACATTGATCGTTCTGTCCCAGTTTTCCTCTGTACAATCAGCAATTGCGCCCATAGTACCCTCAATTCCTGCATTATTAAACGCGTAATCCAATCGTCCAAAAGCAACGATGGTTTTATCCACCATTTCTTTTACATCCGTACTTTTCGAGACATCACATTTTACAAACAAGGCCTCTCCTCCTGCTGCTTTAATCAAATTGACCGTCTCTTCATTTTCAACATAATCCGCTACCACCACCCTGGCTCCCCTTTGAGCGAAAGCAATCGCAGTTGCCCGGCCGATTCCAAAACTACCTCCTGTGACGATAGCTACTTTACCTTCAAAGATCTTTTCCATAATCTATTTATTTTATTGGTTTAATTTTTCTTCAGCTTTGACCATGTTTTCCATTCCCTTTAACAAAGCATCCGGATTATATGAAATGCTGTCAATGCCTTGTTCCACTAAAAAGGCAGCAAAGGATGGATCATCACTTGGCGCCTGCCCGCACAAACCTATCTTCACTTTATTTTCTTTTGCTGCCCGGATGACATTGGCAATCATCGTTTTTACTGCCTGATTATTTTCATCAAACAACTCACTGATGATGGCAGAATCTCTGTCCAGACCTAATGTCAATTGTGTCAAATCATTGGAGCCGATAGAAAATCCGTCAAACACCTGTGCAAATTCCTTCGCTAAAATCACATTGCTTGGAATTTCCGCCATTACATATATTTCCAATCCGTTATCCCCTCTTTTCAACCCATTTTCCTCCATGAGTTGCACTACTTTCTTACCTTCTTCTACTGTCCGGCAAAACGGAATCATCAGTTTTACATTCATCAGCCCCATATCTTCCCGCACACGTTTCATGGCAGCGCATTCCAGTTGAAACCCTTCTTTATAACGGACATTGTAATACCTGGAAGCCCCCCTGAATCCTATCATTGGATTTTCTTCTTTCGGTTCAAACTGACGCCCGCCGAGCAAGTTGGCATATTCATTGGTTTTAAAATCACTCATACGGACAATAACATCTTTCGGATAGAATGCAGCAGCAATGGTCGCCACAGCCTGTGCCAGCTTATCGACGAAGTAGTGTTTTTTATCCGGATATCCGTAAGTCAACATTTCAATTTCCGCTTTTACATTTTCATCTTCCAACTCCTCAAATTTTACCAATGCCATCGGATGCACTTTGATAGAACTGTTGATGATAAATTCCAGGCGCATCAAACCAACTCCTTTATTCGGATAAAATGATAAGCGGAATGCTTTGTCCGGATCTCCTAAAATCAGCATAGGTGAAGTGGCAGGCATTTTAATTTTATCGAAATCAATCTCAGTCTGAGTCCATTCGATTTGTCCGTCATATACTTCGCCTGTTTTTCCGCTGGCGCAACTCACGGTTACCAGTTGTCCGTCCTTAATATGTTGTGTGGCATTCACTGTTCCCACAACGGCGACTGCGCCCACCTCTCTGGCAACGATAGCAGCATGACTGGTGCGTCCGCCTTTATTTGTAACAATGGCCGCAGCCTTCTTTAGTATCGGATCCCAATCCGGGTTAGTGATATCGGTAATCAACACCTCGCCCGGCTGAAGTTTATCGGCATCTTTAGGAGATAGGATCATTCTTGCACGGCCAGCGGCAATACCGGAACCTACCGCACTGCCTTTTACCAACACAGTGCCTTTGGATTTCAATTTATATGCTGTGATATGCTGTTGTTTGTTCAAAGAATGTACGGTCTCTGGTCTGGCCTGAACTATAAACAGTTCATTGGTAAGACCGTCTTTTGCCCATTCGATATCCATCGGACATTTATAATGCTGTTCTATGACAGCTGACCAACGGGCGATGGTTTGTATCTCATCATCATTCAACACCCACTGTTTTCTTTTTTCTGAAGGTGTTTCGATATTTACGATTGCCGGTCCTGTATCTTTGACATTAGAATAAACCATCGTATTCGCTTTTGCTCCTAGCTTCTTAGACAGGATGGCCAGTTTACCGGAAGCAAGCGTAGGTTTGAAAACATAAAACTCATCAGGATTCACGGCTCCCTGTACAATATTTTCTCCCAATCCCCAACACCCTGTAATTGAAATAACATTATTAAATCCGGATTCAGGGTCGATTGTAAAACAAACACCGGCAGAAGCTAAATCGGAACGCACCATCACCTGAATGCCCACAGACAAATAAACCTTCATGTGTTCAAATCCATTATCATGGCGATATTTGATGGCACGGCTGTTGAATAAGGAAGCATAACACTGCTGTACGGCATTTATGACATCCGTCTCTCCTTTTCTGTTCAAAAAAGAATCGTGCTGGCCGGCAAAACTGGCGTTGGGTAAATCTTCGGCGGTTGCACTGCTGCGTACGGCAACATCCAGTTCGCGTCCATATTTTTCACATAATCCTCGATATGCAGCACTGATACTTGCCTGCAGTTCATCCGGTATCTTAGCCTCCATGACAAGCTGTTTACATGCTGCGCCAATTTCATTCAGGTTGACGAAAGAAACTGTGTCCAGGCTTTGAAGTAAATCCCGAAGCGCATTTTCCAAATGGTTATCCTTCAGAAAAAACTGAAATGCATGAGCTGTTGTAGCGAAACCATCC
The DNA here is from genome assembly GCA_046329865.1 of Chitinophagales bacterium. Taxonomy (GTDB): domain Bacteria; phylum Bacteroidota; class Bacteroidia; order Chitinophagales; family JADIYW01; genus JADJSS01. The sequence goes on from JAXLTW010000020.1 coordinate 50,667, forward strand.
GGAATGCGAATACCCTGATCACCCAAGGTGCTGAGCATTTCTCCCAAGGAAGCATTTTTACCTCCTACGATAGCAATATCTTTGTTATGGATGTCAGAAAAGGACAGGATGAGTGAAGCAGACACAGTGGTAATTTTAGATTTACTAATTTACACAATTCCTTTCTTTATGGTATGAAGAGCATATTAATTGTTGAGGATATATACCTGTCACACCACTTCACCGTATAAATCAAAATCAGTGACATCGTAAATTTTCACATTGCAAAAATCACCGACACGGCAATAATGTTTCTTTGCATCCACCAACACTTCGTTATCCACTTCCGGAGAATCATATTCAGTTCTACCAACGAAATAGCCGCCTTCCTTTCTGTCCACCAATACCTTAAAAACCTGATCTATTTTCGCTTCGTTCTTTTGAAAGGAAATTTCCTGTTGTAGCTGCATCAATCTTCCGGCACGTTCTTCTTTAATATCCTGCGGAACATCGTCTTTCAAATTATATGCAGCAGTGTCATCTTCATGCGAGTATTGGAAAACACCCAGACGCTCGAACTGCATTTCCTGAACAAAATCACATAAATCCTGAAATTCCGCTTCCGTTTCCCCCGGAAATCCCACTAGCATGGTGGTGCGTATGGCTATTCCCGGTACTTTAGCCCGAATCTGCTGAATAAGTTCTCTGGTTTCTTCCTGTGTAATCTGTCGCTGCATTCGCTTCAACACATCATTATTCGCATGCTGAAGTGGAATATCCAGGTAGTTACATATTTTGTCGCAATCACGAATCGCATCCAAGACATCTAATGGAAATTTGCTCGGATATGCATAATGCAACCTGATCCACTCGATACCTTTCACCTTATTCAGTTGGTATAAGAGTTTTGCCAATGCGCGTTCTTTGTAGATATCTAGTCCATAATAGGTCAGTTCCTGGGCAATGAGCATAATTTCTCTGACACCTTGCTTTGCAAGATGTTGCGCTTCTGCAACCACCTCTTCAATTGTTTTTGAAATATGCTTTCCCCGCATCAGCGGGATGGCACAGAACGTGCAGGTTCTGTTGCACCCTTCAGCTATTTTCAAATAAGCATAATGCTGCGGTGTGGTTAAAAAACGTTCCCCTACCAGCTCATGTTTATAGTCTGCATTTAATTTTTCAAGCAATTGAGGTAATTCCAGTGTTCCGAAAAAGGCATCTACCTGCTGGAATTTCCACCTCCAGATCATCTTTATAGCTGAGACAAGCAACCCGTTACATACAGTTATCAATCTTGCCTTTTTCTTTTTGTTTGGCATAAGACAAAATTGTATTGATGGATTCTTCTTTAGCTCTGTCAATAAAACCGCAGGTATTGACAATGATGATATTGGCATCTTTCTTTTTCGGATTGATGCTCCACTTCCAAAGTCGTTGTGTTTGAGCTGTGCCACCAGCACCTCAGATCCACCAGATTTTGGAAGACAACCCAGCGTGATTGACATTGTATTTTATCTTTGGTATGTGATTTTGTTTCAACGACAGCGATAGATATTGCCACCAAATAGGGTTTCGATAAAAGCCTGACGATTGAAGACCTGCAGTTTGTTCCATTTTTTTCGCCGACTATGTATTTGATAGGAATCTTAAATTCATCGGCGATACTCGATACAACTCCCCTTTGGCCGTACCGTCTAACTTTGTCAGCGCTAAAGCGGTGACCTGTGTGTGGCCGCAGAAAAATGTTTGACTTGCTCAATGGCATTCTGTCCGGTAGAAGCATCTAGTACTAATAAAACTTCATGAGGAGCATCCGGTATAACTTTTGACATCACCTTTTTTATTTTGGACAATTCATCCATCAGTCCTTGTTTGTTGTGCAAACGACCGGCGGTATCCAAGATGATAACATCGACACCTTTTGGCCACCGGATTGTACAGTGTCAAATGCCACAGCAGCCGGGTCGCTGCCCATACTTTGTTTGACAATCTGAACTCCTACCCGTTCACTCCAAATAACAAGTTGGTCCACTGCAGCAGCCCTGGGGTATCACCCGCCCCCAACAGCACTTCCTTTCCCGCCTTTTTCTTGATAGGCTAATTTACCAATCGTGGTCGTTTTGCCTACACCATTTACCCCCTACCACCATGATGACGTGAGGTTTTTTATCTGTTGCTGGAATAAAATCCGTTAAATCCTTTGTATTGTTTTCGGCAAGGATATTACCGATTTCATCTTTCAGAATCTGATTCAACTCATTTGTGTTCAAGTATTTATCCCTTGACACGCGCGCCTCCAATCTGTCAATAATTTTAATGGTGGTAGGCAGTCCCACGTCTGATGAAATCAGAATTTCCTCCAGTTCATCCAAAAATGCCTCATCCACTGTTGATTTACCGGCGACGGCTTTAGAAATTTTTAGAAAAGAAACCTTGTTTGGTCTTTTGCAAACCTTCGTTCAACTGGTTTTCTTCCGCCTGTAATTCCTCTTCGGATTTTGTTTTGCCAAATATTTTATCAAAAATACCCACCGTTTTAAATTATGCTGAATTAAAGATGATTGGTTAAAATGAGTTTATAATAAGTAGACAAATATAAACAAAAAAGCCTCTCATTAGATGAGAAGCTTTATAAATCAGTTTATAATCAGATTATAAATCTTTTAAGGTTTGTTGCAGTAAATCTTTGTGAACCACTTTCTCTCTGAAAGTATAAGCACCTGATTTTGTTGACTTAACGGCTTTAATGATTTTCACCATATTTTTGGATTCACCCACATTCTTACCTCTGTCAACTTTCGCGTTTTTGGATACTTTTGCCATGACTTATTATTTTATTTCTTTATGAACAGTTACTTTCTTCATGATCGGATTGAATTTTTTCAATTCGATTCTTTCCGGGGTATTTTTTCTGTTTTTTGTTGTAATGTAACGGGAAATACCACCTAATCCGGAAGTTTTATGTTCGGTACATTCTAAAATGACCTGAATTCTATTGCCTTTCTTCTTTGCCATTGTGTATTAATTAAAATCTGTTGAATTTCGCCTTTTTTCTCTAATTCTTTCAGGTATGAATAAATGCCTTTCTTGTTGAATTGGTGCGAATCGCGGAAGTTGATACCTTTAACTCTATCCATCTGTCTACTTCAGGGATAAAAAGTCTTTTTGTAAATTAGGAGTAAAATTTTCTCTTCGTCTTGATGTTAGAGTGAGGGAACGCTATTACCTGTCATTGGACCTTTTTCGATAAATCACAAAACCTTGCCATATTTTTTCTATTTAAAGTGCAAATATCGGAAATAAATCCGATAATACAAAACACCTTGTTCACAAATGTTTATTCTTCAAAAAAATACGAACCTGAAGGAATCTCTGCCTGTCGGCAGCAGGAACCTAACCTTCACCTAATTTCGTTTATAAAAGATCGCCCAACTCCGGATTTCAAATATTTCTCTCTGCTTACTGCTTCTTCCCTTGTTGATAATTGTTCAAAATAAACAATTTCCCATGGAATGTAAGCCTTCGTAGACTTACCCTGCCGGAGTTGTGTTCCTTGAGCCTCGCTGCCAGATTACAAGTTTGCCCCTTGTATAATTTAGCCGTGTTACTGCTTTTAGAACATATACAAAATACATTGTTAATGAACTATTTGTGAACCTGAAGGGAGTCGAACCCCTAACCTTCTCATCCGTAGTGAGATGCTCTATCCAGTTAAGCTACAGGTCCAATAAATTTGGAGTGCAAAGATAACACTAAATTTGAAGATTTAAAGGATGGAATTTGAAAATGATGTTATGTTAATGTATGTCCGTAAAAAAGTGGTGATATCCAAAAAATCAATCTAACTAATTAATTATCAATCCGTCTTTCATCATCAATTTCTTATCAGCTTCTTGGCCGCCAACAGGTCATTATGTGTCACAATGACAAAGGTTTGGTTAGCTCATTCTTTAAATCGAAGAACAACTGATTCATTTCCTCACTTCTTTCCGTATCCAGATTTCCTGTTGGCTCATCAGCCAATATCACCAAAGGCTGGTTCATGAGCGCCCTTGCAACAGAAACCCTCTGTTGTTCTCCACCGGATAATTCGTTGGGTTTATGCCGCATTCTATCTTTTAAACCCATGAAATCCAGTAAGGTTTCTGCTCTTTTTTCGCCTCAGATTCATTCATTTTAGCTATAAAGGCAGGTATGCATACATTTTTCAATGCAGAAAACTCCGGCAATAAATGATGAAACTGGAAAACGAAACCTAAATGTTTATTCCTGAAGTCGGACAATGCAGCATCTTTTAAAGTTGCTATATCCTGGCCGTTAATCATGACAGTTCCTTTATCAGCCTTATCAACGTAGCCAATAATATGCAGAAGCGTAGACTTTCCGGCACCGGAAGGCCCGACAATGCAAACCAATTCACCTTTTTGAATATCCAGAGACACCCCTTTTAAAACCTGAAGCTGCTCGTATGATTTATAAATATTTTGACAGGAAATCACTGGTTATACTATCATTGTATGAAGATTAAAGGTTGCAATTGGTGCATAGTACACTAAGCCCGCTGGTTAATATCACGCCTTGATTTTAGGCAAAGACAACTGAACCTGTTCGTTATCCAATTCCACACTCACCCGGTAAATCTGATTGTTATAATCCGTGGAGATGACTGCCCGATATCCTTTGCTTTCCGCCTGATCTTTCATTTTTCTTGCATGAATTTCATCAAAAAAGGCGCCAACCACCACATACGTTTTAGAAGTATTCAGCACCAAACTTTCCGCAACAATGGATACCTGCTCCTGAACAGGTTGAGTTGCAGCAACTGCATTGGCAGCCTGTTGTTCCGGCAGCGCATTTTGCAATGCCTCCGCATCCGACATTTCGGGATTAATGATAGCTGCCTCCTTATTTTGCTCAACCGGCTGTTGAGGTACTTCTGTAATTGCCGGAAGCATGGAAGAATGGCTTTGGTATTGATTGCTTTTATGAATATTCCATCCTAAAGAAGATACCAAAAACGTAACGGCCAATACAGCCGTCAACCAGTAAGAAACATACGTTTTTTTGCGCGGATGAACGGCATCCCCCATTTTTTCGGGATGCATGATGCGCTGATAGTTTTCCTGAATCGCCATTTCAGCGTCTTTTAAACGCTGTACCGGCTGAATTGGCAAACTTTCCAATGCAAAACTCTCCAGCAGGTAGTTTTTGGTAAAAAATGGCTGAAACTGCGTATGCTGATTTTCGTCTAGAAATAATTTTCCAATATCTTTAAACAATATGCTTTTATTTTGCGCCAGCGTGGTGGAACATTCCCTGCTGAACGCCATTACCTTCTCTTCCGCATCGTTGTAGGACAATGCGTAATGATTGGCAACCGCATTCGTAAGCAATCCGTCATTGACCACCAGCATCCTGTTAAATGCAATATCTTTATTCGGGGGGTAGATTTTGTTTTCATACAATCGCAGTTCCGCCGGGTGATAATTCCCGATGAATGCCCCAAAACCGGGGATAATAACGCAATTATGAGATAATAGTAACTCCTGTATTAACTCTACCATACGGGCAAAGCTACTATTTTTTTCTGTTTTTTACCGGATAAAATTGCCCCTGACGCCCTTCCTTTATCCAAACAAGCGTCAGAATGCGAGTTTCACCCCTCCGATAACCTGAAACTGATAGGTAGGGTATTTATAAAAACGCGGCCATTTCTGAAAGCCGAGATTGTTAACATCCACAAATACTCCAATATTTTTGGTGATAAAGTAATTAGCGGATAAATTCACATCTATCAGCCCTTTCAATGGATGCAGAGTAGTTGTTACAAAAGGAGGAAATTCGTTATTATTGATTTGAACACCCTTCACCTTGCTTTGTCCTGAAATATCCATGTTCACATACAGCTTATCCTTCCAGTTATAGAAAGCTGAAAAACCATATTTGAATGTAGGGATATAGGATAATTCCGTAGCCGTGTTTTTATTATAGACAAAGTAATCAAACCAGGCCTTGGCGCCAAACTGATTGCCTTTGTTGTACGAGATACCAAAATGCGGATTCCAGGCACTCAGGCTGGCAACACTTTGGACATCCATTGCCATATCCTCGCCGGTGATGAACTGAGTGGTATTTACAAACTGGGCATTCATTCTCGATCTTAAATGACTGAAACGAAAATCGTAGCCGAAACCTTTGATACTGCCGCGCAGACCGATGATTGTCCGAGTTTCATCAATCGAATTATTGTAATTGGAGGTTACGATAAACGGATTTTCCAACGACAGGTTGTACATGCTGTTAATTTTCACCTGCGTTCTCCATTCGTTGTACATAACCAGGTAATCTTTGTAAATCTGCAATTGATTGATGATTTCCGGCAACACATAAAACCTTCTGTTGGTACTGAATATATTAGGTCCTGCGGTCAGCTGCCATATCTTGAATTTAATTTTAGCATACGGTATCGCCTGAAAGGTAAAATGGTTCTGATTGCCTAAAAACACGGTGTCATCTTTATAAGACACATTAGTGAGATTGATTTTACCCCCAATCGTGTAATTTGATTTAATCGTATATCCACCGTCTGCATTCACATTAATGGTAAATTCTTTAGGAGCATGAAAGATGTTCTTATTTTTAACGGTATTAAAATTCAACTCGCCGCTGTAATAATAGGCAGCATCTTCAATTCCCCTCAATTTGACGGAACCGCCGAATCGATTGTAATTCGTTTTCAGTGAATCTTTAGTAAATACGATATCCGAGTATCCGTAAAAATTATGCTGATTCAGCCTATAGAAGAAGTCGCCACCGATGGCTGCTTTTTTCTTTATGAAGTATTCTCCAAATCCTCTTATTTTCAAATCGGTATAATTCTGGAACTTAGGCTTGTTGTGGATGGTCATCATAAAATCGACATCCAGTCCGGCACGATAGTTATTCTGAACGGGATTTGTCAGAATCAATTTCAACAACGGGGCCACCGGATATCCAAATCCGATTTTAGCATAAAAGAACTGATTTTTTTCCGGCTTTTTTCCGGCAGATTTAATGGGTTTGATTTCTTCCGGCTGGTAGTCAATCTTGCCTTTGACATCCGAGTACTGATATTGTTGTGCATCGGGCTTTGCCTTTACGATATTAGGCAAATTTGGCGCAAATGGTACCTTGTTGGATGAAATCAGGATCGGCTCGTAGGCCTTTACTATCGAAACTTCATCCAATTGAGGAAGTGTATCCACATTGCTTTGAGCCTTTGTGCTGCCAAACGCCAGCACGGTGCAACAAAAAGTCGAAAATATATTTTTTAAATTCTTCATCATTTTTCTTTTGCCTGTTCTTTAATTATTTTCCATTTTCAAACTGCAGCTCTGTACCGTTATCTTTTAACTTCAGGTTGCTGCCTTCCATTTCCTTTTGCTGAATGGCATCCAGTTTCTGTTTGGCTTCCGCCGTTACATCATCTTCCTGAGAATAATTATCCAGTAAATTCTGCAAGGTTGCCTTTGCCTGCAGTATTTTTTTATCCTCCAAATAGATATCACTCAGCAAGATAAATGTCTTGCCCAGGTAGTACTCATAAGAAGGAAATTTATCCAGATAATCGTTGCATTCCTTTTCCGCCTGTTTATTGTTTTTCTTCAAATAATAGAGCTTCGCCAATGAATATTTTGATTCGGCAGCCTGTTCGTTATTAGCATTTTTAGTCACATATTCCAGCTCTTTCTGCGCCTTATCATAATCTTTCAGGTTAAACAAACTCATTCCTTTATAGTACGCCATCTCTGCTTTATAAAATTCCGGAAGGCCCTGTAACGCAGCTACTTTCGTGATATTATCCAGACACTCCTGGTATTTTTTCAGAAAAAAAGAAGTCCTCATCAGCCCAATCTGACATTCCCGCTTATTTTCATCCAGCGTTGCTAACGACTGCAGTTTAAGGTACAACTCGTAAGATCGTACGTAATTTCTTAAATCATAATAGTTGATATTGGCGGCTCGTGCCGTCGCCCGTTCTGAAAAACGATTTTGAGACTGACTGATGACATACTCATAACCTTTCAGCGCATTCGGAAAATCCTGTTTGGTAAACAAACATTCCGATCTGTAGAAATTGGCCTGCAGTGCGAAAAAACCTTTCGGGAACTGTGTGATATAATCGGTAAAACCCTGCAATGCCTTATCCATAATACCTTTAAAAAACTGATTCTCTGCCGCCAGATACATGATGGAATCCTGTTCGGTCGCCGTCACTTTGGAGCCCGGATATTTGTTGGCAAAAGTTACATAACCCGAAGGGTCGCCTTTGGCGATATAAATTTCCTTTATTGCCAGCATCGCTTCATTAGACGCGGGAGTGGCCGGATAGCTCTGTACTACTTTCTGATACCACGCGAGCGATTCATCATAACTATCTCTGTTGAAATAAATCAAACCCAATTTCAGGTAGGCTTCCGGTATCAGATCCGATTTTGGATTTTTCTGCATGAGTGATTTATAGGTTTCTATTGCGTCATTATCATTATCCAGCGCCAGATAGGTATTTCCCGTCTGGATAATGGCATCATCGGCAAATGCGGAATTAGGGAAACGCACTACCAGCGCCTTCATTCCGGCTATCTTATCCGTATATTTTCCACCCAAACCGTCAATGATGGATTTTTGATACAGCGCATAGTCCGCACCCTGGGCATTGGCTCTAATAATCTCATCATAATACTGCGCTGAGGACTTGTATTGTTTGAGCATAAAATAACCATCCGCCAGCCGGATTACTGCATCCGGATAAATCTGCTGTTTATTGGAACTGTTGTTATCAACTTTAAGTGTCGTAATCGCTTTTGAAAAATATCCGTTGGAGTTGGTATAATCTTTCTTTTTAAAATAATTATACCCCTGCAGGTAATTTCCCGTACCATCATTGACCTTATCCGAATGTTCCGTTTTAACTGCAGATGCAATCGGAAGAAATTTATTCAGCCATCCGATGGATTTATCCAGTTCGCCTTTCTGATGGGCCATATCCGCCTTCCAGTAATAGCACAATGCTTCAATACTTTTGCTGTTGGGATATTTTAGCGACTTATCAAAAAACTGGTCAGCATTGTCAAACTTGTAATCGTTGTAATTCTCCACGCCTCTGTAATATGCCATCTTCTGATAGGCATCCAGCAGCTTGGTACTTTTAGTCGGCAAATTATCGATGATACTCATCGCATCTTCGTAATTGCGTGTCATGAGGAATAAATCCGCCAGCAATTCATTTGCTTCGACTATGTATTTTGACTTAGGATAAGCCTGAATAAAATTCTTTAACGACACCAGCGCATCATTTGTATATTCCAGTTCGTACGATAACTTGGCATATTGAAACCAGGCTTCTTCCTGTATACTCTTATCAAAGGTCATTCTGGCCGCCTGCAGGAAAGCAGTCCGAGCATCGGCTTTTTTGCCTGACTTCTCATAGCATTGTCCCAAGAGGAACATCGCATTTTGCCCTAATGCATTTTGCAACGGAGACAGTTGCACCAGGTTGGCAATAGCTTTATCACATTTACCCTTCTGTGCCTGCACATACCCTAAAGCGTAATAATCTTCGGGTGTTACCTTAACAGCATTCTGTGTATATTTCTCTAAATAAAACAGCGCTTTGTCATAATCTTTGAGTTCGTAATAGGAACTGCCCAGCAAATGGTGGATTTCATTCTGATAGCTTATATTTTCCTTTAGCTTCGGTTCTGCGTATTCCACCACCCCCTTATAATCCATATTGATAAATTTTATAGAAGCAATGTAATAAGGTACGATTTTTCCATATTTCTTAGACAGTTCCAGCTGCTGGAAACTTTTATAGGCTGCATTATAATCTTTCAGGTAATAACTGGACAATCCGGAATAGTAATAACCTTCCTCGTTATACGGATGTTTTTTATCATTGGCAATCAGGTTGAAATACATACGTGCCTGGCTGAATTTTTTAAGGGCGAAATAAGCAAAGGCTCTTTTGTACTGAAATTCCGTAACATCTCTTCCAGTCAGCGCCTTCTCATCCACTTTATCAAAAAAGGAGATGGCATCCGTATAATTGGCTTTTGCGTACGCTAAATCACCGAGATGAAAATAGGCATTGTTTGTCTTTGGATGGCCTTTAAAATTATCCGCGAAATACTGCAAATCCATTTCTGCTTCAGGTGATGCTGTTTCTTTTTCACACAAGGCTTTCAGATAAATGGCATCCGCATAGATAAGATTGGATTTGTCGAGTGTTTTATGTTCGTACTTTTGAATAAAATCATGGAGGAGTGGTTGGGCAACTGTATATTTCCCAAGGTTAATAAGTTCCTCCGCTTCTTTATAAGATTTCAGGATATCAATCTGTTTGTAAGTAGCCTGCGCATAACACTGCAATACCCCTATAAAAGAAATCAAAGAAACCATCACTATTTTCCGCATAAAGACTTTTTAATTATGAATGATAACGAATAAAATCAAAAATTATTCCAATCTAAAGTTGAAATAATTTCGATATGTAAAAAAAGATAGATTATTCACTTTTGTTTGTAAGTTTCAGTTATTGCTTTAAATATAAATCAACAACGTTTAAATAAAATATTGAATTTAACTAAAGCCACATACAGTTTACAGTTATTTTGTTTTTTGTTAACCATTTTTATATTGATGTTGGTCTCAGATTTGAGTAAATTTGCTATGATTTTCAGTTAAAGAAATCAGTTAAAAACCTTGGTGATTCATATAACCTGTTCAAAATTATGCTTAAACACTTTCATGAATTACTGAGACAGTATCCCGAAATAAAGTTTGCACAGAAAATATCCGCTATCTTATAGTACGCTTTTTTTCACTTAAAAATAAACTGTAATAACAAAACTATTGAATTATTTTTTACAACTATAAAACGAACTAAACTATAATGAAAGCAATGACTGCAATTGTACGAGTGAAAAATTGGTTGTTAGGTACATTTTTACTGTATTTACTGCCAATATATGTGCATGCAGCCAATGAAACGATGACAACCGGCTCATTAATCATCAATATGGGAAAAACGCCTCAAACTATTGGTAATGCCTTAAAACCTTATGGATGTATTTATGACCTCATTCAGAACTATCAGGTACCGATTAAAATTGTCATCGGGCAAGGCAAAGCAAAAGACGGTAATGATTTTATTTATAAAGGAATTGCTTACCGTGGCGGCACCTTCATTATACAGAATGAATTTTTATCTTCTTCTGTACTGTCCCGTATCACTTACTGGCAGGGACAGGGCGTTGATTTTGATACTACAACCACCGCACTTACCGTCAATGTCACCAACACGATAAAACTGCCGCCCCGCTGGACACTGGATGCCGCGAACGGCTCCATTGCTGAAGAATTTCTTCTCAACGCGGGCATCAACAATACGGCATTCCCGGGCGCTTACAACTGGAAGCCGGTCTCACAGTTAGATTGCTGTGATGACTTTTTCGTAATGCCTCATGCAGACCCGACTTGGCAAACCCACAACCGTTTGTACAGCTGGAACAAAGATTGCCTCGGCGCCATCTGGGCAGGGTGCCATGCCGCAAGTGCATTGGAAAACTCCATTAACCCGGCGGATTCTTCCCAGCAACTAAATTTTCTGACTACAAGAACCTCGGCCACTACCCCGCTACCCTATCCGAATAACAGTCTGAAGTTATGGACTACCCATGCAGGTGGTTCTATTCCTTATGTAGCCCGTTTGTTCGACGATCCCATAGCACAATATATTGGCACCACCGATCTCGCACAAAACAATGGCTCTGAAAATATTTATATTCCTAAGCAGGCTTCAGACCCGGGTGGCGCTACCCGCTGGAGAGCGACCACAAAAATTATCGCCTACGATCCTTCTCAGGCAAATGTGCCGGCACCAAATATTAATAATGGAAATGTCGCAGCCACGATTGTATATGGAAGGGCTTTTGGCGACAACTCCCGGAATTATGTGATTTACGAATCCGGACACTCGCTCAACAAAGGAACAGCCGCCGATATTCCGGCACAACGTGCATTTTTTAATTTCAGCTTTTTCCAAACTATTCCCAAAAGCCCGTCGTTGACTTTTTTAGGGCTGACATCCGGACAAATTATTCAGGGAGGCGTTGCCATACCGCTCAGCGTTACCGCTACTTCCCCATTATCGGGAATTACCTTCACCTATCAATGGTCGAGCAGTTGCGGCGGCACTTTTACCAATCCGACAGCGGCAAGCACTACATTTGTTCCTCCCAGTGTTCTGTCTACAACCTCCTGTGTGGTGAAGTGTGTGGTAACGGATAATTGCGGCCGTAAAGCATTTGTTGCAATTCCAATCACTGTCAACCCGACTCCGCAGCCTCCCGTTGCACAAAATGACCTGGACTATATCCAAACCGGTTGTTATCAGTTAACAGCCAGTAAAACGATAAATGTGCTGGCCAATGATTATGACCCTGTGGGCTATAACCCGCTGTCTGTATCCGCTATATCCGTTGGGTCCGGCGGAACATGGACCACCGATGGGTATACTGTAATCTATACACCAACTGCCAACTTTTTCGGTTTGGCCTCTGCCCAGTATACGGTATGCAATACCAAGTCATTGTGTACGAGCGCAACTGTAGCGGTTGCGGTTGGCACACCGGACAGTCACGGATGCTACCCGGGAACGGTATGGGATGTAACGCAAATAGATACGGCAATTTCACAAACCAATAACTCTGTTGGAAACGCAGCCGGTGCATTAAATGACGATTATGCCCCTGCTGACGTAACTACCTACGCCACCTTTAATGCCGCCGCTGACTCTTTGGTCTTAGATTTTGGCACATTAAAATCATACAACGCTGACAACAAAATTGAAGTTACCATTGCATCCGGAACCGCCGCATCCTCCGTTACGGGTACCATTTGGGCCAGGACATCTATGGCAGGTGGAACACGGACATCTGTCGGCACCATTACCTGTGCTGATCCTAACTCCACTACCATACAGGAGTATTCCATGCCGGCTTCCGGCTTTCGCTATCTGGTGATTTACCGCACTGCCGGTACTGTTGACATGCGCCTGGACGGGGCCGTGCTGAACTATTACAGTTGTACCCCGGCAACGGTTACTGCCGTGGATGATAATATCAACGTCACTCAAGACCTTCCGGTCACTTTTGATGTGCGCAATAATGATCTCAGCCCCGGTGATTTGCCGCTTACCTTAACTATACTTCAATATCCCAAACTGGGAAACCTGAGCCTGAATCTGGATTCAAGCATTACCTACATAAACAGAACGGATGTTTACGGGGTAGATTCATTTCAATATCAAATCTGCAACACCCAAAATATGTGCAGTACGGCAAAGGTATACCTGACCATATCCAATGACGGCTGTCCGGCAAAATATTACAAGCCGCTGGACTTTACGGCACCGGTTACCAAAACATTCAGCGGAACGATATTAACCTATGACGGACAGATTAGAGAGGATGGTGCAAACTACACCAAAAATTACGGAGGAAATGCAACGGCAGAAGTAGGAAAAAAAACAAACAACAGGCGCCGTTTCCTGATAGAAATACCCAACAACAACTCCGCCAACAGTTTCAGGGGGCAGATTCCTTCGAATGCAATTATACAATCCGCTACGATTCGGTATACTGTTACCGGCGGAGATAATACAACATTATCCTTGTCAACCTACAGAGTGACCGGTTCTCCCAATTGGGATGAAGCAAGCATGACTTACAGAGACCGTCGTACAGGATTGGCCTGGTCAAACCCCGGCGCTGATTTTATATCTACACCTATTGCCACACAAACAGTGACTCGCCCGGGAACCGCCGATAATGGAGACAAGCTCACTTTCAATATTCTAAGTGCTGTCAATATCTGGCAGGCAGATACCAGCACCAACCGAGGTATCATCTTAGCACAAACCATATCCGGAAATCAGATAGATAAAAAGTTTGTGGTAGGAACTTCAGAAAACGGAACCTCAACTAATCAACCGCTGTTTTCCATCACGTATGTGCTTCCTAAAACCTGCGAACTGATTCCCAACCGTACACCATTGGCTAACCCGGATACCGCTGTTACCGCATCTGATCAGGCTGTTTCAATCAACGTTTTAGCGAATGACCATGAACCGGACAGCACCCGCATGACGGTAAGTATAGTAGGCGCTGTAAGCGGAGGCACAGCCAATGTTTCCGGCAGCAATATCATCTTTACTCCTAGCGGAACATTTACTGGTACGGTTAGTTTTAAATACAGGGTTGTCGACAGCCTGGGATTAGCTGACACCTCTCTGGTCATTGTTACC
>JAXLTW010000021.1:0-64673 GCA_046329865.1 Chitinophagales bacterium
CCATGCAGATATCCTGTATTTCTGCCTTGTTGACAATGGGGTATCCCAGCAATAAATTATCAAAACCCTGTCCGGATAAAAAAAGCGCTTCCCTTCCGGAATAACACATGATACCCTGATAAATCGGGTCGGAGTCCAGTATTCTTTTTAACACATATGTGCACCGCACGGACTTGGAGGCAACGCGAATCGTTTTATTTTTACCGGCTGCGCGCTGTGCGATAGACTGAATGTTTTTATCCAGTAAATCAAGGTCGCAATAGGCAAGCGGGAGTGGCAGGTTTTTAAAAAGCGAATTGTAATATGTGTAAGATGGCATTGTCATATCCTAAAAGTAAAAAATCCTCCCGAAAGGAGAGGATTTTTTATAGATTATATTCAATAATTTTTTAGTTAAACGTCATATCTATACGGAATCCGTAGGTACGTGGTGCTTCCAGCAAAGTTGGACGAATGGAATATTCCCGGTTCGCAACATTCTTTACCGTGAAGGAGAAGCTGAAGTCGCGGTTGTCTCTCATGAAGTGATATCCTGCACGCAGGTCCGCTACAAAGTCGCCGTTGAATTTAGGACGTTTGTCGCTCAACGAGGAGCCTTTCTTCAGGTGTGAAGCCATGTACGCTAAATAACTTGGTAAAACGGTTGGGAAGATCTGGTCTACGTTTTCCATAAAGCTGAAGTATTGTGCGGTAACTCCAAAAGTAAAGCCTTTGAAATCCACATCCCATACACCGACAAACTGGTGTTGAATTCGGTATTTCAGGATATTGTAATTGGCGATATCCTTGTATTCGTCGCTGTTCTCGTCGTATTTCGCGTATTGCGGCATGATATAGGTGTAGCCCAGATTCAGGGTGGAAGGGAATTTGCCAAACAATTTGCCCTCGCCCCCGATGGAAGCTTCTACCCCGTAGATGCGCGTTTTGCTTTTTACGTTGTTCGCCTGGAAGCCAATGCCCGGTGAAAATACCAGGTTGAATTCCATCATGTTTTTATATTCTGTATAGAAGCCGGCAACATCCACAAAGGCCCTCAGGTATTTGCCGAGTTTGATGCCTTGTTTGATACCGAGTTCTGCACTCAATCCCGTCTCAGAGGTCAGGTTGCGGTTCGGAAAGATGGAGAATGATTCGCCCAACTGTGTTTGAGTGAATTTCTCTGCAATCGTTGGGAAGCGGTAGCCTTGTCCGAAAGATGCACGGATGAACGTGTATTTGGCAGCTTGTACGCTTACACCCACACGCGATACCGGCTTGACTTCCCATTTGCCTTTGTCGATGCGGTTGGTCTCAAAACGGAAGCCATACGTGAGGTTCAGGCGTTTGAAGAATTTTTTGTCCAACTGGAAATAGCCGGAAATATTGTTGCCGGTGTGGATGGTGTCACCAAACAACTGGGCAGTGGAGCGCACATAAGAGCCTACCGCTCCTGCAGTCACCGTAAAGTTCCACTTATCTATTTTTCGTTGGTATTGGTATTCACCATAGATATAGTCATTGGAATTGTCCTGGTCATTGGAGTTGTCGATAGCTGTGCGGATATAGCGCAGCAACACTTTGTGGGAATTGCCTTTATCATCCGCATAGCGGAAAAACGGGTCCACACTCACACGGAAACTTCTGGATTCGGTCGGGATACCGGTAACGGCACTCGGCAGGTATTTGTTGATGCCATCGCCGCCCCACAAGAAAAAGGTCTGGCTTTTAGCCGCCTGAATATTGGTATTGACGCCCACACTCATCTTATCGTTGATGCGGTAGCGCAGGTTTACGTTTACTCTGCCTCGGGTGGTGGATGCACCCCAGTTGTGCTTGATCTCTTTCAGAAACATACCGCCGGCCACTACATCCAGCTTATTGATTTTTTCGCGGAACGCAAAAGAAATACCGGTCTGATATGGACGGTCGCGGAAATCATTTTTGATGGTGGTGTCTTCGCCAGCCAGTAATGGATTAGTGCTTGCCAGCAGGGTGATGCTGTCCTGTTTCCACCACTGCTTGTCCACTTTGATTCTCGTCAACACTTCCGTGTTGGGATCGTAGGTATAGTCGTTGGTGTTCGGGTTGTTAATGACAGAACCGAATATGGAAATTTTAGCATAGGGTTTAGAAGTAGGGTAGGCGCTACGTACGTTCACGATACCGTTCATGGCAGAAGAACCGTATAATGCGGAAGCTGCTCCTTTGATGACTTCAATCTGTCCGATATTTTCGACCGGCAAACCGTCCCAGCTCGGGAAACCGGCATCTGCCTGCAGGATAGGAAGGTCGTCTAGCAACAGCATCACACGTGAACCCGCTCCATAAGAATAACCGGAACCACCACGGATATTGGCTTGTCCATCCACCACGGTCACGCCCGAACTGCGTTGCAAGGCATCGCTCACGTTGTTCAGGTTTTGTTTTTCCAGGGCTGCCGGTTTGATCACATCGATGGAAACACTTTCTTCCCCGATCTTGCGCTCAAACTTACTGGTGGTTACCACCACCTCGTCTAACATACTTTGCAATTCGCCCATAAACACATCCAGATTTTCCACCTGGTTCGCTTTTAAAGTAATGTTTTTCACGATATTGTCGTATCCGACATAACTGTAGGTCACATTGTATTTTCCGGGAGCCAGTCTTAATTCATATTTACCATCCACGTCTGAAACGGCGCCGACAGTACTGTTTTCGACAGCGATATTTACACCGATTAAAGTTTCATAAGACTTGGAATCCTTCAGGATTCCTTTCAGCACCGCCTCTTGGGCAAACGATGATAAACAGGAGCAAACAATAAGAATAAGCGAGAGTTTCTTCATTTTTTTTATTTTGGTTGCTAATTTATGTTAAATTAATGTAAGTAAGACATTATGAAGGAATCTTTTTTTTTGAGAAATATCAAATACTAAATTCATCCCTTGTCTTTTGTTTTTGAATGCAATAACAATTGTATCAGTTAATAACAAGCCAATTATTAAAAGGATATAAAATGAAAAAGTCAGGTACTGAGACCTGACTTTCTTATACTTAAATCAATATTCTTTTGATTTATGGTAAAATTTCTCTTTTTAATGTTCCAATTAAATGTAAATCAAGTGAAGCATTAATAGTAGTTAAGTCAAACGTACCGACAGTAATGTTTGATTTAGCTTTTATTACTTTTAAGTCTGTTGTAACACCTGTAGGAGTTACTGTACCGGAACCAATAGCTTCCACATCCCATATTCTGACAGTATCATCTGGAATTGGTAATGTACTTGTAAATAATTTTATAGTATCTGCAGGTCCTGAACCAATTCTGAAAGTATCCATTTTAATTAGATTACAATCTGTGGCATCTTGAGTACCGTATATTGTCATGTTTAAAGCAAGCGATTTGATAGCAATTCTGTTACCAACTTGTGTAGATTGAAGTGAATCGTGTATGCTTACTCCAGGTATTAATAAAAGACCAGCTTTTATAGCGTGACTGCCAGTGTCGTTTCTTGGGAAATCAGTACACTCGTTAACGGAGTCTGTTTTACCACAACCTACAGAAAAAGATGCGATAACCACCGCAATGAACGAAAAAATAAGTAATTTGAATTTCATTTTTGTTTTGTTTTTTAGTGAATGAATGAATCCAAAGTTAAGATTAATTAATGATAAAACAAAAATCGACGCTCTTAAATTTCCTTAATGTTAATTTACTGTTCTTATGTTAATTAAGAGGAGGCGAAGGCAGGAATAATTTTCGTACTTTAGAATTAAATAAAATTAGAATGAAGACAATCGACGAATGGCTGAGCTTATATGGACGGGACCATCAGCACCCCACCAACAAACTGATACACTGGATATGTGTTCCGGTTATTTTCTTTACTGTGCTTGGCTTGTTCTGGTGCATACCGGTGCCGGCGTTTATGGGTAAAGTCAACTTCGGTATCATTGTGTACATTTTGTCGCTGCTCTTTTATCTCAGGTTATCCATTCCCTTGTTTGCCGGATTTCTGATTACCGGTGCTTTGTGCCTGGCATTCAACTCCGCATTGTTTATATATTTCGGAAGATTGAACTATTCGGTTATCCTCGCTGTTGTATTCGTCGTAGCCTGGATAGGTCAGTTTATCGGTCATAAGATAGAAGGGCAAAAGCCTTCTTTTTTCGAAGACCTTCAGTTTTTGTTAATCGGACCGGCATGGCTGTTGCATTTTATTTACAAAAAAATTGGTGTGGACTATAAATAATTTTTGTAAGTTTACTCTATCATTTCAACGATAATACGCTTATTATGACAATAAATATTCAAAACCAAACGTACGCGGCTTTTGATGCAGCCGCTTTGGTAAACAAACAACGTGCGTTTTTCAATACCGGAAAAACCAAAGACATTGAGTTTAGGATTCAGCAACTGAAAAAATTAAGACAGTTAATAGCTGATAATGAGCAGGCTATCATGGATGCCTTAAAGAAAGATTTGAATAAATCTCCCATGGAAGCCTACGGTACGGAAATCGGATTCTTGCTGGCAGATATCGACCATACCCTGAAAGATATCCGCACACTCGCCAAACCGAGAAAGGTAAAAACGCCGCTGTTCCATCAGCTGGGTTCTTCGTGGATACAGGCAGAACCGTATGGCGTCACGTATATCATAGCTCCCTGGAATTCTCCTTTCCAGCTGGCCTTGTCGCCGGTCATCGGATCCATTTCCGCAGGCAATACCTGTATTCTTCGCCCTTCCAGAATGTCGGATAACACCGCCAGAATCCTGGAGAAAATTATCAATGAAAATTTTGACGAAGCTTACCTGAAAGTCGTCTTGTCTAACATCGAGCAAAGCAATGCCTTGCTGGAACAGAAGTTTGACTATATCTTCTTTACCGGTAGTCCGGATGTGGGCCGTCAGATTTATCAGGCAGCCGCCAAGCACCTGACACCTGTCACCCTTGAACTGGGCGGTAAAAGCCCGCTTTTCGTGGATGAGACCTTTAACACGAACTGGGGTATCAAGCGTATGGTGTGGGGTAAATTTACCAATGCCGGACAAACCTGTGTTGCCCCGGATTACGCATTGGTGGATAAAAAAGTGAAACAGAAATTTGTGGAACTGTTTGCCAAAACGACGAAAGAGTTTTTTGGAGAAGACCCGCAGAAAAGCCCGGACCTTGGAAGAATCATTAACGAGAAACATTTTTTACGTTTGTCAGAACTGCTGAAGAAAGGCAATATCCTGATGGGCGGCAGAACGGATATAAACGATTTATACATTGAACCGACACTGATAGACGGCATTACGCCGGACGATCCGATTATGCAGGGAGAAATCTTCGGGCCTATCCTGCCGATTATCGAATACAGCTCTCTGGACGAAGCGATTAAGTTTGTCAATTCCCGCAATAAACCGCTTGCGCTCTATATCTTTTCCGATGATAAGGTATATCAGGAGCGTATCCTGGCAGAAACTTCCTCCGGAAATGCTTCCATCAATGAATGCCTGATGCACGTCGGGCAGTTTGAATTGCCGTTCGGCGGTGTGGGTGAGAGTGGAATTGGCGCTTACCACGGTAAATTAAGCTTCGATACCTTCAGCCATTTGAAAGGTATTCTCAAAAAATCAACATTGAGCGATTTGAAGCAACGATTCCCGCCTTATACGGAAAGCGGTACCAATCTGATTAAAAAACTGATAGGCTGGTTGATGTAATTACTTCCACCTTTTCAATAAAAGTAACATCCCGAACTTATGGTTCGGGATTTTTTATGCTTAAAAGATACTTAAAATCGACCGGGCGGTTACGATTCCGTTTTGCAGGAACTGTACATGGTAGATGCCTTTGGGTATACCGGCATCTAGCTGTATATCGTTCCGCTTTGCGGTGAGCAGCTGACGGAGAAAAACAGGCTGGCCGAGCTGATTGAGCACCCGGATATAGGTGGTTGCATTGGGTGTTATCTCTGCCTGTACGGTAAATCTGCCATCATTGGGATTGGGATACACTGAAAAATGGGTATTGGACTGGTGGAGGATACCGGTTGAAATAGCTATCTCCACCGATTGCCGCATTGTATCTGATGTACAGCTATTGATAGCGGTTAAGGATACGGTATAAGTTCCGGAAGATAGATACGAATGGGAGGGGGATGTTGTTGTTGACGATGAATCATCTCCGAAATCCCATAGAAGGGTATCATAATTTTCAGACAGATTGGTGAATGTTACATCCTGTCCTGCTACGGAAAAGGAAAAATCAGCTATCGGTGGAGGTATAAGTGTCGTTGTAGTGGTGATAATGCTATCGCAGCCTCTGGCATTCGGCACAGTGTCATTCTTTACACCTGCTTCTGTTTCCTCGCAGGTGAGCCGATCCATTACGGAGAACGTGGATACACAGGGAGGCGGAGAGCAGGCTGCTGAACTCAATAAGGCATTTCGGGTCGTTGTGACGATAATATCCCTTGACCGTGTTTTTTGGCCCTGCGTGAACAGCACACGGTTGCTGCAATAGCTCATGATGTTTCTATAGGAATTAGTGGCGTTTGTACCATTATTGCAAGTGCTGGTAGAGCAGTCCGTTTGTCGGTGCGGAGGCGTATCACATACCCAGTCGCCAAATAAGGCACACAACACATCCACCGGGCAGCCGTTGTCGTCTCCCTGAAAAGTATGAAACAACCCCATGCCATGCCCCAGTTCGTGGGCGAGTGTGGAGCTGCTGTATTTGATGGAGTTGGATACAATCACCACGCCGTCTGTCGGGTAATTGAAGGAGAAGGGAAAAAACGCATATCCGCCCCATCCGCCGGCAATCTTGTTCACCACCCAGATGTTGTAGACATAGGTATGCGGCCAGTTGCTGAAGTTCTTGGTATAGGCTTCGTCGGAGCCGGGTTGCCCCAGCGCACCGATATAGCTGATACCATAATCTTTGTATTGCGCAATGCCGCTGGCATCTTTACGGACAATGCCATTGGTAGGGTTTCCGTTCGGGTCGGTCTGTGCCAGACAAAACTGCACTTCCATGTCGACTCCTTCCGTCGTGTTGCGTTGTCTCCACCGCTCATTCGCACCGCGAATGGCTTCTGTTATCTGCTCATCGGAAATATTCGTTCCGGTACCGACAGGTTCGCCTAAATGCAATACATGTACCACCACCGGAATTTCCAGTATAGCGCCGTTCATCTTTTGATGGGAGCTGTTTACTTTAACAGCCTGATTGACTGCTTCGAAATCAGCCTTATATTTCGGGTCGTTAAACAATAAATCCTGAAAACGTTCATTGGCACATGGTAATTCTTCCGCCAGGATAGGTTTACCACAAATAAACAACAGTATGAAGAAAAATGGAATTGTTCTGATGTGTTTCAATGTATGGTTTTTTAATACCACAAGTTATCATTTTGATAGCACTTTTGCAGGAAAACACGCGCAAAATGAGGCGCTCTGTTTCTATAAAACATCCACTACCCAGCCGAATTTGTCTTCTGTGGTGCATTTTTGGATGCCCACCAGTACCTCTTTGAGCCGGTTGGCAACCACAAAAGTTTTCTCGTCGAGCGAATAGTCTTTGCCTTTATACCCAAAACGGTTCACCGGATTTACCACCGCTGCTGTTCCCGTTCCAAACATTTCCGTCAGTTTTCCGCTTTGATGCGCTTCCACGATTTCATCGAATGGAATCTGCCGTTCTTCCACGGTATAACCCAAATCTTTGGCAATGGTGATGATGCTGTCTCTGGTGATGCCTTCGAGAATGGATCCATCGGTTTCCGGTGTAATCAGTTTTCCGTCTACCACAAAAAAGATATTCATGGTACCCACTTCGTTGGCGTATTTTTTATGTTCTCCGTCCAGCCACAAAACGTCCTTATAGCCCATTTTGCGAGCTAATTCAACAGGGTACAGTGTCCCCGCGTAGTTTCCGGCAGCCTTTGCATTGCCATAACCGCCTTTGGTGGCGCGTATGAAAGTGTCGTATACCAAAACAGAGATTGGTTCTCCGTAATAGGGGCCTGTCGGGCCGATGATGATGGAAAATATATAGCGGTCGGAAGTTTTGACACCGATAAAAGGTTCCGTGCCAATCAGGAAAGGGCGGATGTATAAAGAACTGCCTGCTGCTTTCGGAATAAACTCCTTATCCAGCTCAATCAGTTTATGGATGCCGTCCATGAATAGCTCTTTCGGCACTTCCGGCATGGACATCCTGATGGCAGATTTATTGAAGCGTTCCCAGTTTTTTTCCGGGCGAAATAATACGATACCGCTGTCATCCTGTTTGTAATACGCTTTCATGCCTTCAAAGATGGCTTGGCCGTAATGAAAGACATTGCAGGCGGGACTCAGGGAGAAGTTTTGATAAGGCATGATTTTAGCATGCTGCCATTTGCCGTCATAATATTCAGCGACCAGCATGTGGTCGGAAAAGGTTTTTCCAAATGGAATATTGTTAAAGTCTATGGAAGGCAGTTTACTCTGAGTTGTTTTTTCCACCTCGATAGGCAGGTTTTCCGTTTCCAATAGATGAGCTGACATAACTGAATATTTACGTTGCAAAATAACGAAAAAGCAGGATTATTTAGGGTAAAATGAGGTTAATTAATGATGATATATATTCAGCCTTTTTTCAAATGGTAAAAAATGTGTAGGTTTGGAAATCGTCAGCAAACGAAAAAATAACCATGAGTAGTTTCTTTGTTTTGAATTCAACCGCCATCCCGTTTATTCCGGAATCATTTTCGGGTGCTGTAATTTTTTATAAAAAAAGTAAAGAGCCTGCAGTTGCAGAAGCACAGATGGGCCTGATGCAAAAGCTGATTGAGAACGGACTAAAGTTGAGTATGGAAAATTTTCTGTTTATAGATATTTTGGAACACCCTGTCAGAATTACTGCGTTAAGAAAACATGCCAACCTGACGAGATGTTTTTTATTCGGAGTGCTGGAAAATGAAGTGGGGCTGAATGCATCCATTCCGCTTTATCAGTTAGTCCAACTCGCGTCTATGGATATTTTGAAATCCGATGCTCCGGAAATACTGGAGAAAAACAGCGCGCTGAAGAGTAAATTATGGAAACAATTACAAATTTCTTTTAAACTGGCCTGATGAGTGCATTAGTTTTTGCGACGAATAATTCCAATAAAATCAAAGAGATTGATATTCTGTTGAAAGGGAAATTCCGGCTGAAAAAGCTGGAGGAGATAGGCTGTCTGGAAGAATTGCCGGAAACACATGAAACGATAGAGGAAAACTCGGCGGAGAAAGCGGAGTATGTCTGTCAGAGTTATCAGGTAAATTGTTTTGCAGAAGATACAGGACTGGAAGTGGAGGCGCTGAACGGCGAACCGGGGGTGTATAGCGCCCGCTACGCCGGAGAGGAAAAAAATGACGTTAAAAACATGGACAAATTGCTCAAAGAGTTGGATGGTGTTGAAAACCGTACGGCTCAGTTCAAGACGGTCATTACCCTGATGCTGGATGGAAAACAGTATCAGTTTACCGGCATACTCAAAGGAAAAATTGGTTTTGAAAAAAGAGGACTGTACGGGTTTGGCTACGATCCGGTTTTTGTGCTGGACGATGGCCGTACGCTGGCAGAGTTGATGCTGGAAGAGAAATCACGCATCAGCCATAGGGGAAAAGCCACGCATCAGCTGATTGATTTCCTCAATAGTTATACGGCGGGATAACTTTTACTTCCGCTCCACAAAATTAAACGGGAACTGCTGTTCCTTTAATTCTTTTTCCAAATGCAGGGATTTGTTTTGTTCGATGCCAATGAGAAACGAAACGGTGTTGTCAATCTCCTGATGGACAATAACGGCATTCAGTTTGTGTATCAGCTGAAACACTTTGTTAATGGCGGCATAGTGGCAGGTGATGGAATAATAATCCAGGATTTTGCGCTCTACAATAGTTGCGGAGGCAAGGGTTTCTCTTGCCGTTTCTTTGTAAGCGTCTATCAAACCGGATACCCCTAACTTCGTACCGCCGAAATAACGGACGACAATGACCAGGCAATTGGTCAATCCCAGTGAATCTATTTGTCCTATGATTGGCTTTCCTGCTGTCCCGTTGGGCTCTCCGTCGTCGTTGGCGCGGTAGTTGTTTTTGTCCAGTCCAAGCCGGTACGCATAGCAGTGATGGGTGGCTTTAGGGTGGAGGTTTTTAACAGCCGACAACTTTTCCCTGATGTCCTCCTCGTTGTTTACAGGATAGGCAAAGCCGATAAATTTACTGGATTTTTCTTTGTACAGAAAATCTTCGACGGGCTCTATGGTTTTATATGCATCCATACACAGCTTAATTCATAAAACCGATGATGACAATACTGAAAACCGCTAAAATAAATCCGATTATTTTTCGGAATGAAAAAGATTCTTTAAAAACCAATAACCCGATCAGCGCCGATAATCCTACTATTCCCAGGTTGTTGATAGGGAACAGGGTGGATGGGTTGTAACCGGTGTGTTTCAGCGCCTGCATCAGGAAATACAATGAAAAATAATTCGGTACGCCCAATACAATGCCGCCTGCGACATTCTTCCACTGATACAATTCTTTATGACGTCCATAAATAGCCAAACCGGAAATGAACGCACCTAAGAAAATCATGATGGAAACGATATGGTCAAATCCTGCCGGCGTGAAGTTGCGCTGTATAAAATTAAATGTGCTATCGGTGATGCCACTGCCCACAAAAATAATTAGGGGAAGAAACCACATAGTCCTGCCTTCTTCTGAAATGTCTTCCTCCTCTTTCTCCTCCGGCTGATAGGTGA
Organism: Chitinophagales bacterium; assembly: GCA_046329865.1. GTDB lineage: Bacteria > Bacteroidota > Bacteroidia > Chitinophagales > JADIYW01 > JADJSS01. The sequence goes on from JAXLTW010000021.1 coordinate 10,749, forward strand.
TAAAAAAGACTGCTGCCACCGCCGCCACAATACCCATGATTTTACTGTCAGTCAGCCGGTCACCGTAAAAAGCGATGGCTACGATAACAGGAATAATAAAAGACAACTTAAAGGCGATGCTCGTTGTGGCTACTCCAAGCAATTGGGTGGATTTTCCGATTAACAAAAAAATCAGGATGAAGCCCAATCCCAGCAAAAGGCAAATCCACCAACCGTTCCATTGCGGTATATGCTGTAGCAGCGATCTGTTGTCCATCGCGATATATCCGGTAAGGCAGCAAAAGAAATAATTGAATACAATGCCGTATTCTGTCCGGATATTCCATTTGGAAAATGAGCGCAGGATAACGACTAAAGAGGTGGAAAAAAGAATACTAAGGAGTAGATATAGCATCGGGATTTTTTAAAATTTGTACGGTGTCGTTTTCTAATGAAAATGTTTTTTCTGTAATGCCTTTAAGGCAAGGGGAAGGTATGGGTACATCCGAGGCTGTTTTGGATATTGATTGGCTGGAGGTAATAATATGTGCTTCGTTCCAGCAGCCTTCATCAATGAAACGCTGCAGTACATCGGCACCACCTTCCACTAAAACGGAAATTATAGTTTGTTCGGCGATAGCAGTCAGGATTTCTTTTATGCTTCCTGTCAGGAATAATGGTTGCTCCCCGGTATTGAAGACTGGAGAATCGACCGGGATATCTTCTTTTTTAGCCAATATGATTCGTATTGGATGCTTTCCATTCCAGTAGCGGACATTCAATTGCGGATGATCGGTCAGTGCCGTATTTTTGCCGACTAATATCGCCTGGTGTGCTGCCCGCAGCTGATGGGTGTACCGTTTGGATAATGGTCCGGAAATCGCTATTTCTTTTCCTTGTATTCCCATGAAACCGTCTCTGCTCTGTGCGAATTTCAAAGTAACATAAGGCAACTTATGCCTGTGAAAATAGAGGAATTGATGAATCAGCGCAGTACCCTCTTTTTCCAGAATACCTGTCGTCACTTTGATATTGTTTTCCTTCAATCGCTGAATTCCTTTTCCATTGACTTCTGAAAAAATATCCTGAACGGAAATAACTACTTCAGGTATGTTATGCTGAATAATTAAATCCGTACACGGCGGTGTTTTTCCGAAATGGGAACAGGGTTCCAGGCTCACATACAAGGTGGATTTACTGATAAGATGCCGGTCGGTTTCTTTCACGGAGTTGATGCAATTCACCTCCGCATGTGGCATTCCGAATGCTTCATGACAGCCTTCTCCGATAATACGGTCTTCAAAGACAAGAACGGCGCCCACCATCGGATTGGGTGCCACATAGCTTTCACCGGCTTTCGCCAGCTGAAAACACCTGTGCATATATTTTTCGTGGTGTGTTGAAAAATCAGCCATACTATTGTCTTCCTGAAATTATTTCAGCATCTTTAGTTGATGAAATAATTTCGATAACCGGTTGGAATAAGAAAACTCAAAAATACAAAATTGAACGTACAACAGTATAAAAATATCATTCTGCCGATGCTTCAGGAGTCTTTCGATGAAAGGGAAGCGGATAATTTATTTAAATATACCCTCGAAGATTATTTCAAAAAACGTTTTTTTGACGTGAAGGATTATGACCTGAATGACGATGAAGTGGAAGAATTGAATTTCATTTATGAGAAAATAACCAATCATTATCCCATTCAGTACATATTCAATAAAGCGCCGTTTTACGGATTGGAATTGTATGTAGATGAAAATGTGCTGATACCGCGTCCTGAAACGGAAGAGCTGGTGGATTGGATACTGAAGGAAAACACCGGTCCTGTTCTTAGTGTCTTAGACATAGGCACCGGAAGCGGTTGTATTCCCGTTACTCTAAAGAAACACCGGCCGGATTGGGTAATCTTTGCGATTGACATTTCTGAGAATGCACTGGAAGTGGCAAAAGTGAATGCGCTGAAATATGAAGCGGATATTGAATTTTTCCCGGTAGATATTCTGGAGACAACACACTTGTCCGTGGACCGGAAGTTGTACATGGAAACACCTGACACGGAACCGCTGATGCTGGACATCATTGTCAGTAATCCGCCATATATTCCTCAGGAGGAACTGGAAGTGATGTCTGCTTCTGCCATTCGCTACGAACCGCACCTAGCATTATTCGTATATGATGTCAACCCCTTGGTGTTTTATGATAAGATTGCAGACTTTGCACTGGAGCATCTGAAAAAAGAAGGCAGACTGTATCTGGAGCTAAATGAATTTAATGCGGAACAGGTGTTAGAGTTGCTTACGAAAAGAGGCTTTTATCCGGTTGTACTGAAAAAAGACTTTGCCGGAAAAAACAGGATGATATGCGCGCAGATTACCTCCAGGTAGTTTTTGCTTCTATCGGAGTAGTTCTGTTGCCTTTCGGATGTTCTGCATCCGTGTGGCCGAGGAATAAAAACCCCATGATTCTATCCTGGTCGCCAAATCCCAGTTCATTTCTCATGGCAGGATGATAGCACATTCCGCCGGTACCCCAATACGCGGCAACCCCATGTGCGGCGGCTGTCAGCAGCATGTTCTGTACGGCACAGGCGGTGGCTGCCATTTCCTCATTTTCAGGAATGTTTTTGTTGTCTCCTCGCTTCATAACTATTACAATTACATAAGAAGCATTGTCCGGTTTGTGTAAAAGGGTGTCGTATTTTTTATCCAGAAAATGTTCGGAAGGTGTTTCCTGCTGATAGATGCGTGCATGCAGTTGTCCAAATTTCTGTACACCTTCCTTGCCGGAAAATACAATGAAACGCCAGGGTTCTGTCATGCCATGTGTAGGGGCCCAGTTCGCAGCTTCCAGCATGTCCATTACGATGTCTTTGGGTACCTGTTTTCCGTTGAACGCTTCCGGTTTTATAGTTCTTCTGTCGGCTATCAGTTCTTTTAGTTGGGCGCTAACGGTACTCATGATTATTGGAATTTTTTCACAAATAAACGATGCTGAAAACATAGTTGCAAATAAAAACGGTAAAAAGATGCGGTTTCAGTCGTTCTATACAATAATGTCTTTATTTTTACCTTATAGAATAAATGCAATTCAGGAAGATAATACTGTCCTTCAGCTTCGTTTTTAGCTTACTTTTCCTGACGGCTCAGACGTTGCCGCCCGACTATTCCGTTTATTCCAATGTGCGCAGCAAAATTTTTACGGTTTCAGGTGATACGCTGCCTGTTGACACCTTGAGCATCTTTCCGTCCAGTCTGATTGTCAGAAATTTAAAGGATAACTCGGTAATGTCTAAAGATGCGTATGAATTGGATTTTTCCGGCGCAAAACTGATTTTTAAAAGTGGCAATAAACCGGATTCTGTAATGGTAACGTATCGTTCGCTTCCGCTATACCTGGCAAAATCCATGCAGCATAAAAGCCCGTTACTGATCAAGAAAGGGGATTCTTTGCTCTATTATGACCGGTTCTTTTATCAGCCCAAAACGGAACAAACTGCGGCCTTTCTGGATTTCGGCGGATTAAATTACAGCGGTAATTTTGCCAGAGGCATCCAGTTTGGTTCCAACCAGGATTTGACGTTGAACTCCAATCTGGATTTAAGGCTAAGCGGAAAAATAGCAAACGGTATTGAAATAACGGCGGCTCTGACGGATAATAATATCCCCTTACAGCCGGACGGAAGCACCCAGCAGCTGCAGGATTTTGATAAAGTGTACGTGCAATTGAAGAAAGACCCGCATACCATCATCGCCGGAGATTACAACCTGAAAAGTTTTGACAGTTATTTCATGAAGTTTTCCAAACAGCTGCAAGGTATCAGCTATGTCAACGATTTGCGATTCAAAAAAGGAATTCGTTTGCAAACGTCCACATCCTTTGCTGTCGCCGCGGAAAATTTGCACGCAATGTCTTTCAGGGGTGAAGGCAATCAGGGACCTTATCGTCTTATTGGAAATAATAATGAGACATTCCCGATTATCCTGGCCGGAAGCGAAAAGGTGTTTGTGGATGGCGTCCGGCTGCAAAGAGGAGAGCTGCTCGATTATGTGATGGATTACAACAGTGGCGAATTGGTATTTATGCCGAGATTTCTGGTGACCAAAGACTCACGGATCGTGGTGGAGTTCGAATATGCTGACCGGAATTATTTCAGAACCACCGTACATGAAGGCATCAATTTCCAATGGAAGAAACTCAATATTTATACACAGGTCTATTCTGAACAGGATGCCAAGAACAAGCCTATCACCAACACGCTTTCCGATACCATCAAAGATTACCTCGCGGGAATCGGGAATGATATTTCCAATGCATTTGTTTCCGGTGTACGGGAAGCGGAATATGACCCGAACAGGGTGCAATACAGAATAACCGATACTACGGTGAATGCGGTGGTATATGATTCCGTATTCGTGTATGAAACCAATCCTGCCAATGCGCGATATGTGTTGTCTTTTTCGTATTTAGGTCCGAATAAAGGAAATTACATTCCCAATAAAAATTCCAATAATGTGCGCGTGTACCAGTGGGTGGCGCCGGTGAATGGCGTTCCGCAAGGTTCCTATGAACCGCTGATATTGATTGTAACGCCTAAAAATCAGTTGTTGTTTACATTTGGAGCTGCTTATGCCATTAATCAAAAAACAAGTATTCGGGCAGAAATGGGATTGTCCAATTTTGACCGTAATTTGTTTTCTTCTATCGGCAACAAAGAGAATATCGGATATGCCGCTAATTTTCAGTTGAACAGGATGGATACGTTTAAACGGAATATCGTTTTTACCAATTCCGTGAACTATGAATTTAAAGAACGCAATTTTCAGCAGATAGAAACCTACCGGAATATGGAGTTTCTAGAGACTGGAACATCACCAACCAGGCGAATTACACAGAACATATCACACGTTATCAAACCTCTGTGACGGACCTGAAACATCACATTCAGGCGGGTTATAAATTTTCATCTTTTATCCGTCAACAAAAATACCAGGGGTATGAAAACTGGCTGAGCTTTTCAAGTGATTACAAAAACATAAAAGTAAGTGCGGACGCACGGATATTAACGACGAAAGATTCATTATACCAATCCACTTTTTTCCGTCCTTCCTTGTATGCTTCTTATTCCATTGCCAAAGCACGCGGTTTGGGATTTGGCATCGGATTCTTTCAGGAGAATAATGTGTTCAGAAGCCGTGCCACCAACGAACTGCAACTCAATTCCTTCCGGAATAACAATATATCCGCTCAGTTTTTCCTGCCCGATTCTGCCCAATGGACGTTCTTGCTGGAGTATAAATTCCGAAACGACCTGATGGTGAAAAATGGCGCCTTCAAAGATTCCACCACCGCACATACCATTGATTTCCGTGGGAGTGCAAATAAGCTGAAAAACCAGACGTTCAACTGGACGTTTACTTTCAGGGATTTACTGGTGAAAGACTCCACGGTGCAGGCACAGGCGGAGAGGACATTTTTAGGACGCGTGGAGTACGGCGCCCGCATCAAACGCGGAGCGCTTCGTTTGAATTTTATTTATGAACTGGGCGGCGGCAGAGAACGCGTTCGTCAGTTTACGTATGTACAGGTTCCATCGGGGCAAAGGTTATTTCAGATGGATAGACCAAAACCAGAACGGCATACGTGAGTTGAATGAATTTGTACCTTCCCAATTCAATGACAGCGCCCAGTTTGTAAGGGTGCAGACGGATTTGAATGAATATGTACGGGCAAATTCCACCTCTTACACACAAAATATCACGATACAGCCGAAAGCCATCTGGTATAATGAGAAAGGGTTTAAAAATTTTATGTCCAAACTGACGATACAATCCTATATGCAGTTGCGTAGAAAGGCATACCGGAGCAATGCCGCAAAAGTGTTTAATCCGTTTGTATTCAATACCAGCGATTCCAATACTATCACACTCAACTCAAATATCCGGAATACCATCATCTTCAATTCCGGAGACCCGGTCTATTCGTTTTCGTTCACCAATCAATTAATCAACGACAAGGTCCTGCTGATAAACGGTTTCGATACCCGCAAGCGGATGGATAATATTTTAGAAGGCTATTATAACCTGAGCCAGAAGTTCACCCTGAATTTAAAATTCATCCAGTCGAAGCTTTCACTGGTATCGGATTATTTTGAACCGAATAATTACAATATCAACGGTTATTACCTGGAGCCTAAGTTCACCTACAACTACAGAACCATGCTGCGCACTTCCGTCAGTTACGGGTTTACCTATAAGAAAAATGCGGCTAGCCTTGGCAATGAGAAAGTATTGTCGAATAAAATGGAACTGGAACTCCGGTACAGCAAAGCCACCAAAAATACGCTGGAGACTAAATTTACATTGGCAGTGGTAAAATTCAACGGGGAGAATGGCACCACGAAATCCTATACGATACTGGAAGGTTTGCAGCCCGGAAACAATTATATTTGGGCGGCCAGCTACACCCGCAATATCTCCCAGAACCTGGAATTGAGCCTGACTTACGAAGGCCGTAAAACCGGAACGGCTAGATTGGTGAATACCGGCAGGGCGCAATTAAGAGCGGTGTTTTAAGAGGAGAGCGGATGGATGGATGTGATTTAATGTGTAAACCTGTGAGGTTTAGATACACACAACACGTTTTCTCCTCGTGCCTCGTCGAAAGTACACCGTGTGCTGTGAACTGACTGAGTACAAATCTTAATTGTTCATCATAAAACTGAAATCTGAACTCTTAATTTTCAATTTTCAAATTTCCATTCTCCATTCTTTATCACTGCTTGCGTGCATTCCAGACTCCGTTGTTGCCGGACGCTTTCAAGGTGCCCGATAAACTGTCATCTGTGATGAGTGTGCCGGTGTACAAGTCGCCGTTGTCAAATTTAACCGACAGGTTGTTGTCATCGTCCACGGCCCAAGTGCCGTACAAGGTGTCGAAGTTGCGGTAATTATCAACGTTGGTAGCGTCTTTAAAAAACAATTCAGATTCGGCGAAGAAACTGAAGGTCGGGTTGTTCTTGAAATGCAATCTCCAGTGTGTGCCTGTAAAGTCGGCAACGGTTGTTTTCTTTTTTTTGCAGGCACTTAGCAGCAATATTGTACAAAAGATAAAAAGTAAGTAGCGCATAATTTATTCGTTTAACAGATCATTGTCTTCGCCCATTAATGGTGCGCCCCAACTTGGCTTCGCAGGCGTTTCAGAAAATTTAAACGGCTGGTTTACTCCTTTTACTTTGCCGTAATCCGCGTGTTCAACCTCAAAAAACATGTCTCTTTCCCGGATGTGCGCGTCTTGTTCCACTTCTTCCAAATCTAAAATAGGAGAAAGGCAGATATCGTGTCCTTCCGCTGCCTGCACCCATTCATCGCGCGTTTTGGTCAGGAACAATTCCTGCAGGTCTTTTTTCAAGGCTTCTACCATCTCGGGTACCGGCATCATGCGCGGCATCCATTCAGGTTTGCCCAGCATTACACAGACACCTTGCCAGAATTTAGGCTCCAGCGAACCGAGGGCTATCCATTTATCATCTTTACATTTATACACGTTGTAGTTGGCCATGCCGCCGCTCAGCATCGGCTCGCCGCGCCGCATCTGTACATTGGCATTCAGCGCTTCCCCGAATTGCATCGACAGCAGCGGCATTACGCAGTCTGTCATCGCCACATCCACGAACTGTCCTTTGCCGGTGCGTTCGCGCGCCCAAAGTGCCGACAGGCAGGCAACAATGGTCGGATAGCTGCCACCCGCCACATCTGCGGTCTGGCAGGCAGGAATCACCGGTTTGTCTTTATCGCCCGTTAGTCCTAATATACCGGCATAGCCGATATAATTCAGGTCGTGACCGGCCTTGTCTTTGTAGGGGCCGTTGTAGCCATATCCGGTCACCGCGACATAAATAATTTTCTCATTATGCTGTTTGGCGGCTTCATAGTCGATGCCCATTTTTTGCAAAACGCCCGGACGGAAGGAATCGATGACGATATCCGCCGTTTTTACCAGTTCAAAAAATTTAGTTCTGCCGGCTTCGGATTTCAAATCCAAAGTAATGGATTTTTTGCTTCGGTTGATACTGAGGTAGTGCAATGAAAGCGATCCTTTCTGTGGCGGAAAGAAGCGAGTATAGTCCGGTGCTTTGGGATCTTCAATCTTGATGACTTCGGCACCTAAGTCCGCCATCATTTGTGTGGCGAGCGGCCCGGGAAGCAAACGGCTCAAATCTAATATGCGGATGCCTTGTAAAGGGCCTTGTTGTGGTTTGCGTGACATGATATACTATTTAAGCAGGATTTATTTCCGAATGATAAGTAATTTTTAATGCAGTTGAATTAAGAGTGTCTTGTTATACAAATTTCTGCTTTTCTTTTTTATAGAAATGAGCTGTTATTTCTTACGGTCGGCAAAGCTGAATACTTTTTTCAATAAATCGGAAGTTCGTGCCAATGGATTTTCCCGGATTTTATTTTCTTCCTTTTCCACCATTTTAAAAACACCTTCCAGCGCTTTTTCGGTTACAAAACCGGTCAGGTCTGTATTAACAGGTTTTACAAATGGTATTTTATTGTAGACAGAGGTGGCATCTGACCAGTATTTAGTGGCATTGACTTGTCCCAGTGACTGGTCCACAATCGGCCTGAATTTTTCAGTCAGGATAGGAGTGGTTGTTTTTTTCAGATAGGCAGTTGCCGTTCCATTGCCGCCCAGCACAATTTGTAAGGCATCCTGTATGGTCATTTGTTTGATTGCCTGAATGAATACTTCAATGGCAACTCCTGATGCTTTTTCAGCGGCACGGTTCAGCGAGGTGGTTACATTATCGACCTGTTTCTGCATACCCAGTTTCAGCATGGCGTCCATTACCGGTTTTGCCTGCTCCGGCCATGGGATTTTTACCAGGTCATTGCCCAGGAATCCATCCGTTTGGGATAATAGTCCCATCCCATTGGTGATACCAATACCGAGAGCTTCTTTAATGCCGCTGCCGGCTTCCTGTTCGGTAGGGTCAGCAGAAGCATTGCCTAAAACCGCGTCAACGGTATTTTGAATTTGTTGCGCGGTACATCCAAAGAGTAAAATGGATACGAGGAAAATACTCAGAAATCTTTTCATATAATTGCTTTTATTTGTTGTATCAAAAACTTTACCGTAAATTTTTTGTCAATTTAGGAAATTAATCTCAAATAATGAAAGCTACCATACTTTGCATCGGCGATGAGTTGTTGATAGGACAAACCCTGAATACGAATGCACAGTGGATATCGCAAAAAATGAATGAAATCGGTGTGGATGTTATTCATCACATTTCCCTGAGTGATGATAAGGAGGATATCATACAATCGCTGGAAAATGCGCTTTCCACATCGACCATTGTCCTGATTACAGGGGGCTTGGGCCCGACATCGGACGATATCACCAAAGATGTGTTGTGCGACTATTTCGGTGGAAAATTAGTCTTCAATGCAGCCGCCTACGAGAATATTGAACGCATTTTCGCGCTCAGAAAGCGCTTGATCAATGAGGCGACAAAGCGTGTGGCTTATCTTCCTGACGTTTGTCAGGTGATTCCCAACAAAAACGGAACTGCTGCCGGTATGTTGTTTACTAAAGAAGGCAAAACCATCGTTTCCATGCCGGGAGTTCCTTATGAAATGAAAGGGATGGTCACGGAAGGTGTTATTCCGTATCTGAAAGCAACCTATACGCTGCCTTATATTTTTCATTTCAGTATATTAACTGCAGGAGTTGGAGAGACACAACTGGCGGATGCTTTGGTGGAATTTGAAAAAAATAAAGATACCCGAATCAAATTAGCCTATCTGCCTAATGTAGGTACCGTTCGGCTGCGCTTAACGGTCAAAGGAGATGAAAAAGAGGAATTAGTAGAGTTGTTAGAGGCAGCTAAAAAAGAAGTCTTGTCTGCCATCGGGGAGCATGTTTATGGTTTTGATGACGACAGCCTGGAGCAGCATATAGGAACTTTGTTACTGGATAAAAAATTGACCTTAGGTACTGCAGAAAGTTGTACCGGCGGGTATATTGCCCATTTGATAACGTCTGTATCAGGTAGTTCCGCTTATTTTAAAGGCAGTATTGTGTCGTATGCGAATTCAATCAAACAAGATTTGTTAGGAGTTCAGAAGGATACTTTATTCACTCACGGGGCGGTGAGCGAGCAGACGGTAGGGGAAATGCTGCAAGGCGCCTTGCAAAAACTTCAGGTGGATATCGCTATTGCCGTTTCAGGTGTAGCAGGGCCCACTGGTGGTACGCCGGAGAAACCTGTAGGAACTGTTTTTATTGGTATCGCCGATAAAGAAAGGTCAGTGATTAAAAAACTATCTTTTACGAATAACAGGGAACGCAATATCCGTTTAACGGGAGTTGTTGCGTTAGTAATGTTGCGAAAATTTTTATTGAATCAATTAAAACCCTAAATTTAGTATTTCATAATAACGTTATATGGCAGAATATAAATTGTTAATGCCTAAGATGGGCGAGAGTGTGATTGAAGCCACCATACTTACCTGGCATAAAAAAGTGGGAGATACGGTTCATGAGCAGGATGTGATACTGGAAGTCGCTACCGATAAGGTGGATTCCGAAGTGCCGAGCCCGGTCAGTGGGGTTATCAAACAGTTGTTGTATGAGGTGGATGCCGTTGTGGCGGTGGGAGAGCCATTGGCCATAATTGAAGTGGAAGGAGATGTGCCGGCGCAATATATTCCCGAGAAGAAAAAAGAGGTGGAGCAAATTCAGCAATCAGAGCAGCAGACTGAAAAGAAGCAAACGCCTGTTGAGCATACAACGAATAAGCAAGAGGAAACAGCAGTCAGGCAGGTAGAACAAACAGTTACTACAGCCAGACAAACCGTACAGACACCGGTTGCATCCTCTGCAGGCAGGTACTACTCTCCGTTGGTATTGAATATTGCGCAGGTGGAAAATATTTCGATGCAGGAACTGGAAACAATATCCGGAAATGGAGTGGATGGACGTGTAACCAAAGAAGATATTTTGGATTATGTGGACCGGAAGAAGAAAGGTCTGGTTGTCCAGCCTGCAAAAATAAAAGATGTTCCGGCTGAACAGAAAGTTGAAAAGAAAACAAGTGTAGACATGGCTGTTGAATCCATATCGACAGGTTCGGCGAATACAGAGATTATAGAAATGGATCGGATGCGAAAGCTGATTGCGCAGCACATGATTAATTCAAAAAAAACCTCTGCACATGTTTCATCTTTTGTGGAATGCGATGTGACGAATGTTGTCAGGTGGAGAGAGAAACACAAGAATGCATTTCAGAAACGCGAAGGATTCAGTCTTTCCTTTATGCCTGTATTTGTGGAAGCCATCGCGAAGGCGATTAAGGATTTTCCGATGATTAACGTCAGCGTGGACGGGGATAAGATTATTAAAAAGAAAGATATCAATATCGGAGTGGCGACAGCATTGCCCAGCGGTAATCTGATTGTTCCGGTTGTGCGGAATGCAGACCAGAAAAGTTTGTTGGGTATCGCAAAAACGATGAATACCATTATTCAGAAAGCACGCACCAATTCTTTGCAGGCGGACGATGTTTCGGACGGCACGTATACTATTTCCAATATCGGAACTTTTGGGAATATAATCGGGACACCAATTATCAACCAGCCTCAGGTGGCCATTATGGCGGTGGGCAGTATCACTAAAAAGCCTGTAGTGATGGAAGTGGACGGACAGGATGTAATAGCTATCCGTCACATGATGTATCTGTCACATACCTATGACCACCGTGTCGTAGATGGTATGCTGGGAGGACTTTTTGTAAAAAAAGTTGCAGATTATCTTGAAAAGTTTGATTTATATCAAGAAATTTAGTATTTTGCTGTTGATAAGCGATTAGTGCATTTTTGTTTATTTGATTATGATTTAAATCATAATTGAAATTAAAATCATGCAACCTGATGTGCTGTTTTTTGACAATAATAAGTTTCTTAGATGCAAAAGCCCAAATTAACAATTGAAGAAGCAAAGAATCAGTTGAGGGAATATTTCCTCTCACTAGGTCCTAATACACCGTTGGATGAACTGAATGAACTGGTGGATGATTTTACTATTGATAAGTTTAATAAAAAGGAAATCATTCTGGAGGCGGGAGATTTTAGAGATTGCGTTTACTTCATTTGCATCGGTATTGTCAGGATTTATTATGTAAAAGAAGAAAAAGAAATTACTACCTGGTTCATCAAGGAAAATATGGTGTTTGCCGCTACCTATTCATTATTGTCCGGTGAGCAGAATTTCAGTAATTATGAAGCGTTGGAAGATTGTATCGTATTGAAAATAAAATATGCGCAGTTGGAAGCATATTATAAAAAATATCACTCCCTGGAACACCTCGGCAGGAAAATGGTGGAATCTTATTTTTCCAATTTCATGAAGCGTTCTTTTGATGTGATGTTCCTGTCAGCAGAGGAGAGATATCAGATGTTTGTAAATCAACATCCTGACTTATTGAATCGTGTACCGTTAAGGTATGTCGCATCATATTTAGGGTTGACACAGGAAACGCTCAGCAGGCTGCGGTCCAAGCATTAATTCAATCTTGCAGGGGGATTTTTCATTAGCTTATTTATTGATATGCTTTTCTGTATTCATTTTCCTTTTTATTTCTTTTGCATATAAAATTCTTCAAAAATTTCAGGCTGTGATGTTTCTTTTGTTTTAATCTCCTTAAAATAATTGTTCTTTTTTTATACCCTTAATTTGTTGTTAAAAATGTGTTGCCAAAAACATTTTGATATAAAGCAATTTATCTATTGTCACCATCAGCAAGAATGTATTAACTTTGTAGTGTAAACAATGATAAAGTATCCCAACAAACACACAGAAGCAGAAGCCAAAGAGTTTCTGAAGAGATTTCTGAACTCTATTGTCGATGTACAGGAAAAAGAGTTGAATCTGCTGATCAATCTTTTTGATCTTGTCACCTACAAAAAAAATTCAATCATCATTAATGAAGGCGAAATCGCTGAATATTTTTATTTCATTTACAAAGGAATTGTAAAGGTGTACTTTTACAAAAATGATAAACCAGTAATCGAACGGTTTGAGAAGGAAGGCGGTTTATTTGGAGGAAATTTCACCCACCTGACCAAAAAACCAGGAACACATGTTTATGAATCAATAGAAGATGTGACATTGCTGAGAATTAAATATGCTGACCTTGAAGCCTTGTGTGCACAATCCCACGACATAGAACGTCTGTACCGTGTCAATATGGAATTGTTTCACACAAAATACGTTGAGAATTTGTTTATTTTCAAATCTCTTTCCTCTGAAGAAAGATATCATGAATTTGTTCGTCAGTTTGGCGATTTGACCAATAGGGTTTCGTTAAAAGAAATTTCCAATTATTTAGGCATGACACCTGAAACGCTCAGCCGCATTCGCGCCAAATAAGATAATAAATATGTGCCGGTACAGATGGCTGATTTGTCCGTCCGGTTTTTCTGCTTTTTATATCACTATCATTTAGTAAAATGGTTATTTTAGCGGTAAACTGTTTACACTTTATTTCTACTGGATGAAGCAAGATGCCATTAAAATATATACGGAGGCTGAAGAGCACATGAAAAGTGTACTCAATGACTTGTCAAAACTGTCAACAGACGGAATGGAGGCAATGCTGAAACTCGCGAAGCCTGTAACTTTCCGAAAAAAACAGATTATCTATCAGGAAGGTGAAATCGCCCAAAAGCTTTATTTTATTCATAAAGGGATTGTTATGGCATACTATTATGTAGATGACAAGTTAACGATCGACCGATTTATTAAAGAAGGGGAGTTTATAGGAGGGCAGGTTTCTTATAGTACCAAGATACCCAGCAATCTGACATTTGTAACGTTGGAAGAATCTGTTATGCTAGAATTGGATGCAAACAGTTTTTTGAAATTATGCGCGGATAGTCATGAGATACAAAGTGTATATTCCTTATACTTGACTCAGCATTTCAAAAGATATTCTGATATGATTGTCGCTTTCCGAGCACTGACGGCAGAAGATAAATATGCAAAGTTTATGGAATTGTACGGCACCCTTGTCAACCGAATTTCTCTGCGGAATATTGCCATTTTTCTGGGAATGAAACATGAAACGTTGAGCCGTATTCGTTCCCGCATGGGGAAATAGACGGAAATAATTCAGCTATTCACTCTTGCTGCTTTCGGTCACTTTTTTCCAAATCATCATCTGGTTGGAAAATATTTTTGCAAATCCTTTGACATCATCACCCGTCCAGGCGTTGTTCATCTCACCGTAACTGCCGAATTTACTGCTCATTAAATCATAAGTGGATTCAATGCCTGTTAACTCAAAACGATACGGTTTCAACTGAATGAATACTTTACCGCTCACATATTGCTGTGTGCTCGATAAAAATGCTTCCAGATCACGCATCAGCGGTTCATAAAACAAGCCTTCATGCAGGTTGCTGCCGTACACATTGCTCAATTGATCTTTCCAAAATAATTGTTGTTTGGTCAATGTATGCTTTTCCAGCAAATGATGAGCTTTAATGATGATGAGCGGAGCCGCCGCTTCAAATCCCACCCTGCCTTTAATGCCGATGATGGTATCGCCGACATGAATATCCCTGCCGATGCCAAACGGTCCGGCCAGGTGGCTTAATTCATTGATGACTTCTGCCGGATGTCCGTATCTTTTTCCGTTGATTCCAACCGGTTCTCCCTGTTCAAACTCCAGTTCTATTGCTTCCGGCGTTGATTTGGATACTGTTGTCGGATAGGCAGCCTCTGGTAAGGTATAGCGGGATGTCAGTGTTTCTTTTCCGCCTACACTGGTTCCCCAGATTCCCTGATTGATGGAATAGGCCGCTTTTTTCGCATCGATCTCCACACCATATTTTTTCAGGTAGTCAATCTCTTCTTCTCTGGAAAGTTTATTGTCTCTTATCGGAGTAATGATGGTAGCTTCCGGTAATACAATATTAAAAACCATGTCGAATCTTACCTGGTCGTTGCCTGCACCAGTGCTGCCATGAGCTATATAGGATGCACCGATCTCTTTAGCATATTCCGCTACAGCAATCGCCTGGAAGACTCGTTCCGCACTGACCGAAAGGGGGTAGGTGTTGTTCTTTAAAACGTTTCCAAAAATCAGATACCGGATACATTTTTCATAATAATCCTGGACGACATCACGCACTACAAATTCCTTTACACCCAGATCTTTTGCTCTCGCCTCGATAGCTTTCAGTTGTTCGTCAGAAAAACCACCCGTGTTGACAGTGATGGCATAGACATCCAGCTTTTTTTCTTCCGTCAGGTATTTGACACAATACGAGGTGTCTAAGCCACCGCTGTATGCCAAAACTACTTTGTTGTTTGCCATGGTATTATTTTTTATTCGCCTTGCTTTTTCCTGCTGTCTTGACTACACGGATTCGCTGTGCTTTCGGCGTTTTTAGTTTTGCGGGAATTTTCTTTTCCACTTTCTTCGCCTTTACAAACGATTTTTTCTTATCATCCTTTGGGTCATACAACATGCCTGTACACAAACAATTCTTTCGTCCGGTACGGGTCAAAACATCGAAATTGATACAACTTTTACATCCGCTCCAGAAAGCATCATCCTGTGTCAGTTCGGAAAATGTGACCGGTTTATATCCTAAATCAGAATTCAGTTTCATGACAGCCAGACTGGTTGTGATACCAAAAATCTTTGCCTGCGGATATTTCTTGCGTGTATAATCAAAAACAAATTTCTTTATTTTTTTTGCCAGCCCGTGATGGCGGTATTCTTCCTTCACAATTAATCCGGAGTTGGCGACATAGTTTTTGCCTTCCCAGGTCTCGATATAACAAAAACCTGCGAGTTGATTTTGATGTGTAGTGGCAATGATGGCTTTGTTCTGGAGGATTTTTTCGATGATGTATTCCGGATCCCGTTTGGCAATTCCGGTGCCCCTTTTTTTGGCGGAATCTTCGTATAATTTGCTTAATTCCTGGGCGAAACTAACGTGCTCGGCAGTGGCAATTTGCACATTGAATTTGTCCTGTGATTTTTTCAATTTGGGTAAGGCATTTTAAAGTAGTAACATTTTGTCTTAACAAAAATATAGAGCAATTTGTAAATTGAATGTTATGTTTTGGAATAGGTCGTTGTAACTGTGATGGATAGTAAAGAGCCACAGGTAACAAATAGGACGAAAGGCAAAAAATCAGCCATTTAATTTGTATGTTTTTGTTGCTGCATTAAGTTGCTTTTTTACGTTTATTAACTTTTCCCCTTCTGGCAACCTGTGTGGTCTAAACGAAATTAATTGCTAACTTTGGCGCACAAATCATACGCATGAGCAGTTTATTGGCATTTATCATACATTGGAACATCCGGCCGGAAATCTTTATGATATCGGAAAATTTTGGCATTCGCTGGTACAGTTTATTGTATGGTGCTGCTTTTTTTCTGGGGTACAACATCCTGTTCTGGATTTTTAAGAAGGAAAACAAAGATACGGAAGGTGCTGACCAGTTGCTGATGTATATGTTTTTTGCCGTGCTGATTGGGGCACGCCTCGGCCATGTATTTTTTTATCAGTGGGATTATTACAGCCAAAATCTCCTGGAGATTATACAGATATGGAAAGGAGGACTGGCCAGTCACGGAGCGGCGATTGCCATTCCTATCGCGCTGTTTTTATATAAACGACAACACCCGGATCAGTCCTTTCTTTGGATTATTGACAGAGTTGCTATTCCAACGGCTATTGGAGGTTCTTTTATCCGTTATGGTAATTTCTTCAACTCGGAAATTGTTGGTGATTATACAGATGGCAGCTGGGGAGTTGTATTTGAACGATTGGGAGAGACAATGCCGAGAGTACCGGTTCAATTGTTTGAGGCCTTCCTGTACGATTTCATATTTGTAGTGATACTGATTATTTATATCCGCTCCAGATATAAACCACGCGAAGGAAGTTTGATGGCCATATTCCTGTTTATGATGTTTGCCGGCAGATTCTTTTTAGAGTTCTGGAAAGTGGATGAAAACCAGCTGACCATGCTGGGCGCTACTCTGAATCACGGACAATGGCTTAGTTTTCCCTTCATTTTCATCTCTATCGTTATCTTCTGGGCGTCTTACAAGTATGGAAAACCTGCGGATAGCAAGGTTTAATGTTTTACTTTTTTTGAGTGTTGTCTTCTTTAAAATCCAGACTGATGGAGTTAATGCAGTAACGCAGTCCCGTTTTGTCTCTTGGCCCATCTTCAAAAACATGTCCCAGGTGGGATTGGCATTTTTTACAAACCACTTCTATTCGTGTCATTCCATGTGAGTAGTCCATTCTCGTTTCTACCGCGCTGTTGCCCGCTTTATCGTAAAATGCAGGCCAGCCGCAGCCACTGTGGTATTTTGTTTCGGAAGTGAAGAGCAGATTGCCGCAGGCTTTGCAATAGTAATTGCCTTTGTCGTCCGTGTCGGTATATTTGCCGGTAAAAGGACGCTCGGTGCCGGCTTGACGCAAGACCGCATATTCTTCATCGGATAGTATCTGCTTCCATTCTGCTTCCGTTTTTTGTATTGGTGTTGTATCCATAGTGGTGGTTGTTTTAGTGGATGAAATTGCTGAACGTGTTAAATGCTTTGGTTTATGTCCTGACTGACAGGTCAGGCTTGCCAGTGCCAGTGCTGATATCAGAGACAATAATACAGGTATTTTTTTCATGCGGGTATATTTGAATTAAACGATTTTTTTAATAAAAAGTTTTATGACTATATTCGTTCCATGAATTGGAATCCTTATAAATTACTGCATTTCTTACTACTTCTCACCATCTGTAACCGGGCAGTGGGATATGATGAAGATATGAAAGTTCCGGCTCTTTCTTCGTATGCTAAAGCGAGTTTGCTGACTGTGGGAAGGGCGGATGAGGAAATTTATCAGAATTTCGGACATACGGCTATCCGTATAAAAGATTCCATTTTAGGATGGGACATCGTCTATAACTATGGCACGTTCAGTTTTGCTGAGCCGGGTTTCCTGATGAAATTTATCCGAGGAAAACTGATGTATTATGAGTCGATAGACAGCTATCCAATGTTTGAGGAAAACTACAGGGAAGAAAACAGATGGATACGCGAACAACCCCTGAATCTGACGCAGGCACAAAAGCAACGATTGTTCGAATTGCTGACGATCAATGCGCGGGAAGAAAATAAATATTACAAGTATGATTTTTTATTTGACAATTGTTCCACCCGTCCCAGAAATGTGATTCTCTCCTTGTTCAAAGAGAAGAAATTTAAGGCAGATACAGACGATGCATCCACTTACAGGCAATTAATAGACAGGAACGCCAAAGATGAGTGGCTGGATTTAGGAATGGATTTACTGATTGGTATTCCCACTGATCAAAAAGCAGGCTTTGGAAGAACCTTCCTGCCGGATGAGCTGATGCAGCTATTTGATGGCGCCACGGTAGACGGAAAGCCACTGGTGCTGGGAAATAATCTGATTCTGGATGTTGTGCCGGAACACCATCCCAGACAATGGTTTACACCGGGGCTTTTATGCTGGATATTGTTTTCCCTGATTCTGATTGTCCAGATAAAGACGCGATTGTTTGCAAGGGTGAAGCTCCTTCCGGTACTGTATTTTGCTCTCTTAGGTTTGTTGGGCTGGCTGTTTGTATTCATGTGGTTCTTCACCGATCATCATTCCACCAAATGGAACCTCAATATTTTATGGGCAATGCCGCTGAATATTCCCATCATCTTTTTCCTGCTGAAAAAAAATCCTCCGGCATGGTCCATATCCTATATCAAAGCTTATCGTATCATTCTGATTGTATTGTTGATAGGATGGTGGGCAAATCCTCAGACATATCATGCGGCAGTCATTCCACTGATTCTGATAGCAGTATTGTTTTCCTCCATCTTTCTGCCGGTACCGGTAAAGAATGATTTTAAAAGAAGGTGGTTTGGGTAATGCTGCATCATGCCTCCTGTAAAACCACGTGTTCTGCGGGAGTTGTGATTGGGTGCATCTTTAATGCCTTGTGGTAGGTTTCCAGTAATTGCTGATACGAATGCTCAATGGAATATTGTTTGGATAATTCCATGTATCGCTTTCCTGCCAGTTCCAATTCCTGCCTGTTTGCGAACAGATAGTCAATTTTCTTTGTCAGTTCTGCCTGCGTTTTAAATAAGTATTTCTCCTCAGGAGCAAACTGTTTAGTAGCGCTCAGCGCGGAATCGGCTATCAATAGCGGCAGCCCGCAAGCCATCGCTTCGAGTGCGGTCATACACTCAACTTCTATGGCTGCGGTGTGTACATATAAATCAACGGAATTGTAGTATTCAGCCACTTTTTCCTGTGCTACCAGATTGAATTCTACGTTGCCGTTCAGTAATTCATTGCTCAGCTTCACCAGTGCATGGCGCTGCGGGCCATCGCCCAGTATTATCAATTGTATGTGGTCCCTGAATTTGGAAGCGGCAATGGCGCGTATCAGCATTTCCTGTCGCTTCTCGGCAGCATTTCTGCCGACAGTCAGTATGGTGAATTTTTCCGGATACCTTTTAGGGATATTCATTTTTCTGTAGTCACTGGGTATGCCGTTGGAAATGACAACCGTTGGCCGTGTTACTCCATAGCGTTTTATTTCCTGTTCGGCAAACTTACTGGGGCAGATGACAATGTCAGATTTGTTGTAAATGTATTTTACAAAGTATTGATAGAGGAGCTTAGTCCAAAAGGGATGTGTCAGGCCGCTGTTGTACATAATGTGTTCACCCTGCACATGGAATGTGGAAACTAGCGGCTTGTTCATTTTATTGGCAATACGGACGGTGGCGGCTCCCAGCCATAACGGGAACTGATTATGAACGATATCCGCTTCGGCAAAAGCCTGTTCCATCTTTGCTTTGTCCGGTATGGCGAAGACAAATTTCATTCTTTTTAAAATCCGTTTTGTAAATGGAATAGGCGGATAATAGGAGCGGAGCGTTACTTTATCCGTTGCCGCCTCGCCATTGGCAAGCACGATGACACGGTGGCCATGCTGTCGAAGCAATTTAGTGAAACGCTGTGTGGAAATACCTCCGCCGTTGATGGCGTTTTCAAAAACATCAATAACCTGTGCTATCGTAAGATTTGTGCGGTTAGCTTCCATCGGTTTCTACAGTAAAAATAAGGATAGCAGCTTACAGTATAGGTGAAAAATAATTTAATAATTTCAAAAATATCGTCTAAAACTAAAAATGCCTGACTGAAAGCAGTAAGGCATCTTTATAAAGGTTTAAAAGTTGGAGTTAATTTTTAGCTGCAACCTTTGTGTTTTTTACTTTATGAGGTCTTGACTTACCAAATGAACCTGCAAAAATTTTTCCTTTTTTGGTTTTTTTATCACCGCGTCCCATGTTGACTTAATTTTTTAAATGACTAATTTTATGTTACAAAGATACAAAATAATTTAATACCCGCAATCTAACTTAATCCTTTTGAGCAGTTTAAATTAATATTGGTTATAATTATCTACTTGATTTTCGATAATAAGCTTTGTTACTTTTTTCTTAGTCAAAAAAAGTAACCAAAAAAGACAAGGCAAAACCAATTGCTCCGCTGGTTTTGCCAGCCCACGCTTCTTTACATACTGCTTTATTCAGCTTTTTTATCTTTGCCAGTTTCTGTTTTTTGCATCTTTTTCTACAGTAAATCGTACAGCTAGTGAACTTTATTACACATTAAACCTGAAATGCATCACATCGCCGTCTTTTACGATATATTCCTTCCCTTCGATGCGTAATTTACCATGTTCCCGGCAGGCTGCTTCACTTTTGTAATGAATAAAATCTTCATATCCAATGACCTCCGCCTTGATAAATCCCTTTTCAAAGTCGGTATGAATGACACTGGCTGCCTGCGGCGCTTTCCATCCTTCATGGATAGTCCAGGCGCGTACTTCCTGAACGCCGGCAGTAAAGTAGGTAATCAGGTTTAACAATTTATAGGCTGAACGGATTAAACGGTTTAAACCCGGCTCCGTCAGTCCATATTCTGATTGGAACAGTGCTTTGTCCTCTTCTTCCATTTCGGATATCTGCGCTTCCACCGAGTTGTTGAGGACAATCACCTGCGCGCCTTCTGCCTGCGCTATTTTTGCAAGCGCTTCGGAGTATTGGTTGCCTGTCAGAATGGACGCTTCATCCACGTTGGCGACATATAAAACAGGTTTATCCGTCAGGAAACATAAATCTGCGAAAAGCAGTCTGTCTTCTTTTGAAAAATTCAGGGAACGGATATTTTTGCCGTCGCTCAGGCATTGCTGGCATTGCAGGAGTATATCGTATTCGTGTTTCGCTTTTGCGTCGTTACCGACTTTTGCCTGCTTTTGAATTTTAGAAATCTTTTTTTCTACACTTTCAAGGTCCTTTAACTGTAGTTCCGTGTCGATGATATCTTTGTCACCCACAGGATTGATGGCACCTTCTTCCCGCAGGATATTTTCATCTTCGAAGCAGCGGATTACATGAATAATGGCATCCACTTCCCGGATATTCGCCAGGAATTTATTTCCCAGTCCTTCTCCTTTGCTTGCACCTTTAACCAGGCCTGCAATGTCGACAAATTCAATGGTAGTGGGTACGATACGATTGGGAATAACAATCTCAGCGAGTTTAAGCAGACGTTCGTCCGGAACATCTACCAGCCCAACGTTTGGTTCTATGGTACAGAAACGATAGTTGCTGGCCTGTGCTTTGGCATTGTTGCTGACTGCATTAAAAAGAGTTGATTTTCCAACATTTGGTAATCCTACGATGCCGCATTGTAATCCCATGAAAATGTATTAGTTAAAAATTGAGTTGCAAAAATACGAAAAGGTAAGTGGATTTGAAAGTTATGTTGGTTTTAACATTTTCAGTCAATTACAGCAAACAGGATGAAATCTTGCCCATCTCAGATACAGTCATCGCAGTCGTTTTGTCCGCAGCTATCTGCGCTTCGTTCTGTTTCCAAGGTGATATGGTGAATATTAAGTTGCCTGAATTTGCTCCGCAGTTCCTCTTTAATCTGTTGTTCTTTACTAATATCAACATTATTATCCAGCAATACATGCACTGTTAAAGCGTTTTCGGTAGTACTTAATGCCCAAACATGCAGATGGTGTAAGTTGATGATACCCTTAATTTCCATCGCCGCCCGTTGCAACGCATTAATATCGATATGGTGGGGTACCCCGTCTACTGAAAGTTGAATACTATCAATTAATAATTTCCAGGTGCTGTAAAGAATTACAAGGGCGATAACCATGCTTATGATGGCATCTGTACGGTACCAACCTGTGTAATAGATAATAATTCCGCCAATTACAATACCAAAAGAAATCAATGCATCTGCAGCCAGGTGCAAGAATGCACTTTTGATGTTAAGGTCATGTTCCTTATTCCTGAAAAAGAATAAAGCGGATATGCCATTTACAAAAACACCTGCAAGTGCAACCAAGGCTACTGTACTGCCCTGAAGTGCTACGGGATGCAAAAGGTGAATAACGGCTTCATAAAAGATAATGCCGATAGATATTAAGAGGATAACGGCATTTGCCAAAGCTACTAATACCGAAGTCTTCCTGTAGCCGTAGGTGTATTTTTGTGTGGCTTTTACTTTGTGCAGCTTAAAGGCGATGAGGGATAGTAAAAGGCTGGCTACATCTGCAAAATTATGCCCTGCATCCGCAATCAGCGATAATGAATGTGCTGTAATTCCATAGAATAACTGAATAATGACAAATGCAGTATTGAGTATAATACCAGCAATAAAGGCATTGTTTACCTTTTTGAGTGTTGAAGAATGTGTATGGTTGTGGTCATGCGTCATGTTGATGGATAATCTGAAAAAAGATTTGCAGCTAACAGATTAGAATTGTGAATCAATCAAATTCTGTTTTTATAATAATGTTCCATGCAATAGCATTGAAGCGACTAAAAAGTAAATGACTAATCCGGTTACATCCACCAGTGTTGCTACAAACGGAGCAGATGAGGTGGCCGGGTCAATACCGATTTTCTTTAATAAAATCGGCAACATGGAACCGCATAAGGTTCCCCAAAGCACAACACCTACCAATGTAAATGCAACTGTAAATGCAACCAAAACGTAATGTTCTCCATAAATAGGGGAAAAGGATGACCAAAGGACGATACGAAAAAAGCCAATACAACCTAATATGGTGCCTAACACCAATCCGCTCATTATTTCCCGCCGCATGACACGCCACCAGTCTTCAAAGGTAATTTCACCCAGTGCCATCGCACGAATGATTAGGGTGGATGCCTGTGAACCCGAATTTCCGCCGCTGGAAATAATCAAAGGAATGAAGAGCGCAAGTATTACTGCCTTGGATATTTCGTCTTCAAAAAAACTCATGGCAGTGGCTGTGAGCATTTCTCCCAGAAACAGGATAACCAGCCAGGGAGCCCGCTTTTTCATCAGTTCGTAAAAGGCAGTATTCATATACGGTTCATCCAGCGCTTCCGTACCACCAATTTTCTGGATATCTTCCGTATCTTCTTCGCTTTGCACCCGTAAAATATCGTCAATGGTGACAATACCTAAAAGTATTCCATTGTCGTCTACCACCGGCAGTACCGCCCTGTTGTTTTTTCTGAAAACAGAAGTAGCATTTTCCTGGTCATCCGTCACATGCAGTGCAAGGTGTTTGGTGTCCATGAGGTCGCTGAGCCTGGTTTCCGGTGATGCAATAAGCAGTTCTTTTAAGTTGATATCATCAATCAGTTTTTCATTATCGTCGATGATATAGATGAAGTTGATGTTTTCAATTTCTCTTCCGTATTTCCTGATTTTGTTCAGCGCTTCCTGAACGGTATAGTTCGACTTTACCTCTATATAATCTGGGTTCATCAGGCGGCCTACACTGTCTTCCGGATAGCCCAAGAGAGATAATGTCTCAATCCTGTCTTCATGAGGCAGAAACAACACCAACTTCTTTACCGATTCACTGGTGAGCTCGCTCAGCAAGGCGGTTCTGTCGTCAAAATGCATGTTCTGAATCAGTGTGGCAACTTTATTCGACGGGAGCGTATGAATCAGTTTTTTTTGAAGTTTCAGGTCCAGAAACTTCAATGTTTTTACGGCGCGGTGGGGAGGCAGGTTTTCAATGATTTTATTTCCGTATTCCGGATAATCATTCAGGAAATCCGCCAATTCCGTGGTGCTGAAATCATCAAAGAAAGGCTGCTCATGTTTGAGTACATCTGCTATCAGTTCTTCTTTGCTGATTTCCATAAACAATAATCAATAAATGAGTTTGGAAAATATCAACAGTAAAAATAGGGTATTTCCTTTAATTTTTCAGATTGTATCAATAATAATTACCCGTTTCCAAAGGAGAGGAGCAAGAATAAAATAATAGGTATGAAAACCTTAAGCAAAGATTTTTGTCGTTTATTTTCCCGGTTGTGATAGCGGGTTGCTTGCCGGTTGCTGCTGCTGCGGCTGTTGTTGAGCAGGCGCTTCAGGAGCGGCAGGTGTAACATTCGGAACGTTCATCTTAGCAGCTTCTTCTGTCAGTGTTTTGATTTGTTCTTTACTTCCAGATTTTGGCACTACGAAAGCGGTCAGAACACACAAGGCCAGCAAAACGATGGCGCTGCCCCAGGTTGTTTTTTCCATCACATCGCCGGCACTTTGAACGCCGATTACATTGGATGCGGCGCTTCCCAGTCCACCGGTTAATCCGCCCCCTTTAGGGTTTTGAATCAATACGATCATAATGATGAACAGACAAACTACAATTATCAGTATGGTGAGAAAGGTAAACATATTATTCTTTTTTTTCTATTGTTTCAATAAGGCCTGCAAAGTAACTACTTTTTTCGGGAAATTTCAAGAGAAGTGCGTTATAAATCTCTAATGCTTTGTCTTTTTTGCCTTGCTTCACATATATTTTTGCCAGGGTCTCTGTCATCATGTCTTGTTTAAAACTCACTGATTCTGAGGCTATTTTGGTTACTTCTTCATCAATCTCATGAAATAAATCTACTTCTCCTTCTTCAAAATTCGGTTCAAAGAGTTTGGCTTCTTCCTGATTATTTAATTGTTTATTAGCAATCGCCTGCTCCACTTCATACCTCGGAATTTCAATCCAGTCCGTATTTTCCTTAGGTTCTTCTGTCTTTTGAACCTGTAGATTCCCGTCAATCAATTGCAGCCACTCCACAAATGTATGCGGTTCTTTTAAATCAGCCGCATCCAGCTCTTTTGTGTGGATTGGCTGATGAATATCCTCCGGTTCTGCTTCTGTTGAAATGGTATGTTGGGCAATCGTAACTGCCGGAGTTGCCTTGTCGGTTATAATTGCTGTTTCAATAGGTGTTTCTATACTATCTTCTTCTACCTCGGGAATGAACAGGTCTTTTTCAGTAGAAACAGATACAGAGATTATGGTCGGATTAGCAGGGACTTCTGCTGCCGGATGAACGGGCGCCTGCTCTTTTTCCTTGTATTCAATTGCCGTCTCTTTTAACAGGATGGATTTATCTATATGAACCAATAGTGGCTCGGGATATAATTCCGCAGACATGTTCAGGCTATCCTTCTCTTCAATCTGCGTCGTAATCAAATTATCAGTCAATTCATTTATCACAGTATCATCAGGTGGAGTGATAGCTGTTAACTCAGTTTCTTTTTCCATTTCAGGTAAATCAGAAATGCTATCCGTCTCTTTTTGGATGATGGTAATGTCTGTGCCTGCAAGTGATTTACTTTCATCGGATTCTATGAGCAGTACTTCCGGAATAGTTCTGTCCGTTGCCTCAATAATCTGAATATCCTGAATTGGTTCACTCAAAATTTCCGTCGTGCTAATTTCCGTTTTTTCGGCTTCTTTTTGTTCGGTTTCCACCGTTTCCTCCACTGCTGTGTTTGCTTTTTGGGCTCTTTCTTCTTTTATTTTATTTATCTCTGCCAGTATTTGTTCTGCAATGGAAAGTGGTTTGGTTGCTTCAATTGTTGTCGTGGTATGCTGTACAGGAATAATCTGTTCAGTTACGGCGTCTTCCTGAAGCACAACAGCATTAGCCAGGGGTGTGTCAACCTTTTCCGTTGCTGCTGCTGTATCCACTACCTCAGTGGTTTCGCTGATTGCTGTTGGTGTAGCTATTTCTTCCGTTGCTGCAGGTATTGGAGTTTCCTCTTTTTTTATAATCGAAATACGCTCCATATCGGAAAGTATGGGCACAACAACAGGACTTTCTTTTAATAATGTGTATAGCTTCTCTCTGTTGTTGAAGAAGAAAGCGGTATGTTGCAGTTCTTTTTCGGAGTAATTTTTTTTTCTCTTCAGCCCGGCTAATTGAAACAAGGCAACATAAGGGTATTTCTGTATCCAGTCATGCAGCAATTCATCCGGCACTTCATGTAATAAAGCAGGATTGGATAATATGTGGTGTATTTGAATATTCATACTACCAGTTGCCAAAAGTACGGTTGAAAATTTGTTGTACCAGTCGTTCGTATATGCTGTTTACCAATCCCGTTTCTACATCTGAAAATTGTCTGTTTGCATCGTAATTTTCTCCGTCTCTGAACGTTTGCGAAAAGCTTTTCGATTTGTCGGAGTTATTGACGCAATCTACTTTTACCGAAATATTTAATCTGTTTTGTGCGGTTGTTTCGGTGTTGGTGATGGATACAGGTTCAATGGAATATTCCGTTATGGTGGCACTGAACTCCAAATCCCCGTTATCTCTGTTCAGGGCAAGGCGTGTGTCGCGCAGGAATTTTTCTTTCAGTCTTTCTGTAAAGAATGGCGCGGCATTAGGGTTTTGCAAAGTGGCGATATTCAGCGTTTGCGATAACGTAAATGTTTTCCAGTTCGGATCGACGCTGGCATCTGTAAAGCGGTAGATCTTACAGGAAGGAGTTGACAGAATGGTTAATAAAATAATGAAGAAATGAAACCATGATGTAATGGCACTTCGTCTTAGCACTGAATATTTAAACCACTTATTCTTCATTCATTATTTCATTATTGCATTACTGAATTGATACATATTCTTAGTCTTCCAGCTCATACTCTTTTATTTTTCTGTACAACGTACGTTCTGAAATCCCCAGGTCCAGTGCGGCGTCTCTGCGTTTGCCCTTATGTTTTTCGAGTGCTTTTACAATCATATTTTTTTCCATGTCGGCAAGTGACAGGTTTTGCTCTATATTAGTCACTTCATAATCCGGTTCCTGATTTAATACAATGGTTCCGGGGGAGCCTGTCTGTACATTTTGCGGAATGGGATGTTCAATCACCGGCAGTTGTTTTGCAGGGAAATCAATATGTGCGGTATGCTGGTTTTCTTTTATAATATCGCTGAAATCGATAGTGGAATTTTGAATGTTTCCGTTCGTGGCATTCCATACAAATCGTTTTAATTCGTTCAAATCATGTTTGATGTCGAAAATCATTTTGTAGAGCAATTCTCTGTCGGTGAACGAAGCGGATTCAGTGGAATACGCCAGTGCCGGCAGATTGGACGTTTCAATATTCGGGATAAATTTTACCAGTTCTTCTTTGGTAACGATTTTGTCTTTAGACAGAACGGATACCTGTTCCGATATGTTCTTTAGTTCCCGGATGTTTCCCGGAAAGCGGTAGTTAATCAAAACCTGTCTGGCGTCTTCTGCCAGCTGAATAGGAGGCATCCGGTATTTCTCTGAGAAGTCAGAGGCGAATTTTCTGAACAGAATGACGATGTCTTCTTTTCGTTCCCGTAATGCAGGAACAGATATCGGAACAGTATTCAACCGGTAGTATAAATCTTCCCTGAATTTACCCTGCTGAATCAGTTTGGGCAAATCGACATTCGTAGCCGCCAGCACACGGACATCCGTTTTTTGAACGACAGAAGAACCTACTTTGATAAATTCTCCGTTTTCCAGCAACCGAAGCAGCCTTGCCTGAGTGCCTACAGGCATCTCACCGATTTCATCCAGAAAGATGGTCCCGCCGTTGACCGTTTCAAAATATCCTTTACGCTTATCGTGAGCACCTGTAAATGCTCCTTTTTCATGCCCGAACAATTCAGAGTCTATGGTTCCTTCAGGAATAGCCCCGCAGTTGACGGAAATAAAATTTTCGTGTTTTCGGGTAGAAAGATTATGTATGATTTGCGAAAATACTTCTTTTCCTACGCCGCTCTCGCCCGTTATAAGTACGGAAAGATTCGTAGGGGCTACTCTCACTGCCACTTCCAGCGCCCTGTTGAGTGCCGGTGCGTTGCCGATGATTCCAAATCGTTGTTTGACGGATTGTAATTCCATGAATAGTTCTGTTAGTTGTTTTTATAGGTAATCATCCGTTAACTCCAATACTTTGCCTCTCAGGGTTGCCTTGTTGCAACTTTCGATAAGCACATTTACATATTGGCCGATTTTATAGTTTTCTTTCGGAAAGACAATCATTTTATTCTGTGAGTTCCTGCCGCAAAGCTCGTCTTCACTTTTTTTGGATGTTTTTTCGATAAGGACCTTAACTATTTTTCCTATGTCCTTCTGATTGTTTTCTAAAGAATGTCTGTATTGTAATTCCACTATTTCATTCAGCCTTCTTTTCTTGACATCCATCGGTACATCATCCGCATATTTTCTGGCTGCCAGTGTTCCCGGGCGTTCGGAATAGTAAAACATATAACTCAAGTCATACCTGACAAATTCCATCATAGAAAGTGTATCCTGGTATTCTTCTTCGGTTTCACCGCAAAATCCGGCAATCACATCGCTGGAAATTCCGCAATCCGGAATAATGCGTCTGATGGCATTCACTCTATCCATATACCATTCCCGGTCGTAGGTTCTGTTCATACGTTCGAGGCAGCTCGAACTTCCGCTCTGTACAGGCAGGTGTATGTAATTGCAGATGTTGTCGTATCGGGCAATGGTGTGCAGTACTTCGTCTGTGATGTCTTTAGGATGCGATGTGGAAAAGCGAACACGCAGTAAAGGGCTTATTTTTCCTACCGCTTCCAGCAATTGGGCGAAATTCATCAGCACGGCCGCATCTTTATCAGACTGATTTTCTTCTCCTTTCCATTTATAAGAATCTACATTCTGTCCAAGCAGCGTTACTTCACGGTAACCTTTTTGGAATAAGTCTCTGGCTTCCGCCAGAATAGTCTGCGGGTCCCTGCTGCGTTCACGACCGCGCGTAAACGGTACCACGCAAAACGAGCACATGTTGTCACAGCCGCGCATAATAGAAATAAAGGCGGATATACCGTTCTTATCCAGCCGGACAGGGGAGATGTCTGCATACGTTTCTTCACGTGACAATAAAACATTCACACCCTTTTGTCCGCCTTCCGCTTCTTCTAGCAACTCCGGTAAGGAGCGATAGGCATCCGGACCAACAACAATATCCACTAATTTCTCTTCTTCCAGCAATTTTGATTTCAACCGTTCTGCCATACATCCCAGAACACCTACCAGCATGCCCGGCTTCTGTTCCTTCAGTTCGTTGATGGAACGCAGGCGCTGTCGCACGGTCTGTTCCGCCTTCTCGCGGATGGAGCAGGTGTTGAGCAAAACCAGGTCGGCATCAAAGATATTGGAGGTAAGACCATAGCCTTGTTTGGACAGGATGGACGCCACGATTTCGCTGTCGCTGAAATTCATCTGACAGCCGTAGCTTTCGATATAGAAATGCTTATTGTTTTTGAATTCCGACTCGTTCAGCTCCAATTGCAAAGCCTCTCCTTGACGGGATTCATCGTGTTTTTTCTGTTCCAGGTAATCTAATAACTCGTTCATACGATAAATGGGCTACAAAGATAGGAAAATTACGCCTAAGTGACAAATTGGCAGGAGGTTTTTATTTGGATTTAAACGTCATAGCGATCCCGATGATAATCGGAAGAAGCAATCGGCTCAACCAATAACGTCATTGCGAGGAACGAAGCAATCTGTGTTTATTCAAATAAGTAAGGAGGTTGGTGAAGAACAGCAACAACGGTGGGGGATTTTATTTTTGTCAATTATCGTCAAACTTGTATTAATTTCAGTTTAAGTTGTATTTGTTTCGTCTCTGCTGAAAAGCGATTTTACCACCTTCTAAGATGTTACAAACCGCAATGTTTATATTTGGGTTTTCCAATGAACCGCTCTTATACGATAATTTTTCCTCGTTATTTTCAGCAACAATAACTTGTTCAGCGTCTGCATTTACTACAATGTTTGCATTATGAGTAACGATTATTACTTGTCTATATCTCTTTATTTCTTTGAAGATATTGATGAGGTCATTGAATATAAAGTCGTTGTCTAAATCGTCTTCAGGTTGGTCAAAAATGATAGTTTGTGAAAAAATATTTGTTGCAAGTTTTAAGCATAAATAAATTGTTCCTCTTTGTCCAACTGAAATTTTGTCTAAGGATTTTCCCTTGTATGAAATTTGAGGTTGAACGTATAAATATCTTGAACGTGTTTGCAAATCGTAAAATATTTTTTCTAGTTCTTCTTTTCCGTATCGCAGGTAATATTCAATCTTTTTTATTGATGTATCAATGTTTATGAGAAAATCTATATAAGAAGCTATATCCTTAATCTCAACAAGGTTTTTCAACTCGATATAGTCGTTTTTACCTTTGAAAGTTCTTCCATCTAATTGTTCTTTGAGTAAAAAGTAAAAAGCAATTTTATTGAAAATAATTTCTCCTTCTATTTTTATTTCACGGTTGTTAATGATTTTCTTCATCAACTCTTTTTGTTCCGCATTCCAACTCTCTTTTCCTCGTAATAATTTCGACCAACTTTCGTCAATTGTTAATTTTTGGCGCTGCAATTCAGCATTTAGTAAATTTCCGATTGTCTTTTTGTTTGTAAGTGCAATGCTAAGTTGTTTTTCTTTTTCCTCTATTTCTTTTTTTCTGCGTTCGTAAATTGAAATACTTATTTTAAAGCGCTCAACATTTGATAATAAAGAAGAAATATCTCCCTTAAATTCTTTAAATTCCTCTTTTATCTGAGTGTTTTCATCTTGAGCAGTCTTTACAGTATCGTCAATTTCAATGATGGCTTTAGCAATAGCTTCAAGTTGTAATTTGAAATCAATGGTAGGAATATTCTTATTTATTTCGGCAATTGTAGTGTTAGTATTATTTTGGAATTCTGTTAATGAAATTTTAAGTTGTTCTAAGTTTAGTTTATCTGTTTGGTTTGATTGGAGTTTTTCAATGTTTACAGAATATTTTTCTAATTTCTCTTTGTTTTCTGCTGTTGTAATTCTATCAATTAAAGTTTTATTTTTTGCAATCTCACTATCAACAAACTCTTTTGTATTTATAGGATTATTATTCTCATCCTTCTTGTCAAACCATTCTTTATTTGTATTAAAGTCAGTTTTGTATTCCTGAATTATATCGTCTGTTTTTCTGTCAAAAGACAAAGTCTCAAGTTCAAGTATTTTTTTGATTTCATCGCCTAAGTCCTTAGTGTTTTTAACTTTTTCTTTTACTTCACTTTGAGAAATGAAAAGGAAAGGCAAATCGTGTTGTTGAACAAAAGAAAACACTTCATCTGCACTTTGGAGTGATTTTTTCCATTTCACTTTAAAATCAGCCGATAAATTGAAATTAGATTTTTCAGTTGGATTAAACTGTTTAAATCCATTTGCAAAATAATTTATCAAAACACTTTTCCCTGCACCTCTGCCTCCGATTATTGTTACTAAGTTTTGATTAATTGGAATAATCGATTTTTCAAATTGTAATGGTTCGTTTTGAAATACTTTTAAAGGATTTTCAACTTCAATTTCAGTAAATGCAAATTTTTCAAAGTCTAATGCAGGATTTGTTTCCTGTATTTTTACTCGTTCATCTGGTTCGTATAAGGTTTGTTTTAAACCCTCAAAAGTTGGGTCGGATTTTATCCAACAATATCTATTTTCATCAGGTTTGAATATTTTGTCGTTTGAATGAGCGTCACAGCCGTGATAGCACGGTTTTAAAGAACCACATTTTCTAATCACCACACTTTCTTCATCCACGCTTTTACCTGTAAAGTAAAGTTTATCTTTTTCGTTTGAAGAAAAGAGTGCGTCAGAAAATTGATAAAGACTTTGTCTTGTTGCGTCTAATTGCGTTTCTGTTTTGTTTACAAAAAAATCTTCGTGTTTTATTACGCCAGTAATTCCATCTGTACTTCTGTTGGAAGCAACTATTATAGTATTTTCCCTAAGATTTGGATCATTCTTAAAAACTAAGTTAAGAGCATCAAGTGTAATTACGAATTGTTCAACTCCTTTTTTGTAAGCTGATTCTTCATCTAGGTTTGGATTATTTGAATGGTCTCGCCCAAACCTTACCAGTTCAGATTTTGTAGCAGAATAATTGCTTCGTGAGTTACTGAATTGAAGTTTCGCTAAAAATCTTGTTTCAAGTTCTGTGTCAAGCGAAGGATTAAAAAGGCAATGTAAGTTTATTGGTGTTGCTGAACCAGTAACAGGTAAAACTCTTAATTCTACATTTGGTATAACTAAATCAAATTGCTTTATTATACTTCCGTTGTTTACATAATCTTTGAACTTGAAATAATTTTCTATACTGAAATAGTCCGTTATGCCAATTACAGAAATTTTTTGTGGTGAATTGTTTATGCTTTCAATATAATTTTTCCACTTCTCATCAAGAGTTGCTCCTGTGAATTGGTCATTTTTCTTTGTCCCCGGGGTATGAATATGCAAATCCCATATACGCCACTCTGAGCCTACGTTAAATGTTTTTCCGTTCATTTTTTTGTTTCGTCTATCTGTTTAGTTAGATTAATTATGTTCAATATCGTTGCTCTAAGTTCTGTTTTGTTATCGACTTATACTTGCTTTCAACTTGTTTTTGGGAAGTTTTTCGTTTATAAACTTCCTTAATCTTTCCTTTTTGGTAAGTATTACGGTAGTTTTAATCTATTTATAACTTGCCTGTATTTATAAAGATAGAAACTATTTATCTAAATTATAGACGTATTAAAAGAATTTTATCAACGTTCTTTTACTTTCCCCAAACCTTAAAATTCCTTAATATTTTCCGCTCCGGAACCGGCTGTAATACTTTTTGGTTATTTCCGACGTATGTAAGGGAGGCGTGAGTGGTGAGGCATGAGGCGTGAGCAGGAACGATGGATGATGTACGATTAACGATTAACGATTAACGATTAACGATGGACGATGGACGATGGACGATGGACGATGGACGATGGACGATGGACGATGGACGATGGACGATGAATGATGAATGATGAATGATGAATGATGAATGATGAATGATGAATGTGGAGAGGGAGTATTTAGTAGTTAGTAATTAGTACTTAGAAAATAAAACAGGAATAGATTGGTTACGACGGTTATAATTGTTTTGCTGGTTGCGGTAGTGGGCGGGGCTTTTCTGAGCAGAAGGGCTGCGGAACCGGCGCGTCCGGCTGTGCCGGCATCCGGTGATATACCCGATAACCTGGCGGAACCCATCATTTCCTACAGCCTCTATATACTGGATACGCGCCTGAACCGCCGCCTGGAAATGCAGTCGCCAAAAGAATACCCGCACCAGTACGGCCTCCTGCAGGGACAAAGCGCCGAACTGCACTGGAATGTGCTCAACGCGGACTGGATCACCATAGAAGGGGCGGGCCATGTGCAGGCCATCGGCAAAAAGGAATTGTTTCCCACGCAGCATACGTATTACAAGATCATCGCGCGCAACCGCCACCATAAGGCGGAGCAGGCGTTCGTCATCCGCGTATTTCCTGTGCCGGTGATGGAAAAACTACACGTGCCGATGCCGGATATTTCCCGGCATACCATCGAGTTGTTCAAGACAAGCGTGCCGGAGATTCCGGTGCCGCCGTTCACGGCCTTTCCTTCGCTGCAGGTACCGGGAGTGATTGCTTTGCATAAGGAGTTGGTGGCGGAACATCCAAAAGTGGAAGCGGTGGATTATGCTAAGATTGCTCGCTTCGCTCGAAATGACAGGGAGGAAGCGAGGACGTTTAAAGGGAAAATTTTTGACCGTCTGGAAAGGTTCTTTGCGGATAATTATAAAATCAGGGATATACTTCAAACGATTCGAAAACATTATGGATGATACTGTCATGACGTTACAAACAAAACAACAATAAAACATGGAAACAACGCCTCATACCCAACAACCGATTCGCACCATCAGCGGATTTACGCAGTTTTTCTGGTGGTGCTCCGGCGCCAACACGGACATTCTCCGCGAGTGCCCGCATTCCGAACAGAACAAATATGTCGGCATCGGCGCGACGGTGTTTTTCACCGGACTGCTCGCTTCGCTTTCGGGCGGATATGCATTATTTACAGTCTTCAATAGTTTGTATCCGGCTATTGCGTTTGGGTTTATCTGGGGTTTGGTCATCTTTAATCTCGACCGGTTTATCGTTTCTACTTTGCGAAAAGAGGATAACTTCTGGAATGAATTTAAGCTGGTCTTACCCAGGATTGTTCTGGCCTTTATTTTGGCCATCGTGATTGCAAAACCACTGGAGTTAAAAATATTTGAAAGGGAAATAGCCCAAAAGGTGGAAGAGAAACAACGCGAATTTGCCCTTCAGGCACAGCGAAAAACCGAAGAGCAATACAATCCGCTGATGGACAGCCTTCGCACCGAGGTCAACTATTATAAAAATGAAATTGCAAAAACAGCTGCCTCCAGAGATACTCTGTACAATGCGTTTATCAGCGAAGCGGAAGGTACACGCGGAACGATGAAATTGGGAAAAGGGCCGGTCTTCAAAGAGAAAAAAATGCAGTATGACAAAATAGAACAGGAAATGAAGGATCTGCAGGCAAAATACCAGCCGCTGATAGATGAAAGAGAAAAACAGATTTTGCAATTAAAAGCACAAAGGGATACATCCTTTGCGAAAGCACAGCCGGTTATTTCGGGGTATGATGGATTAATGGCAAGACTGGACGGACTATCCCGGTTGCCACAGCTGCCAAGTTTATTTATCATGTTGTTGTTTATCTGTATTGAAACGGCGCCTGTATTCACGAAATTATTTTCAGCCAAAGGACCTTACGACGAAAAGCTGAAAAACATAGAACATGAGATTGAGCTGACTACTCTGGAGAATATCAGCCAGAGAAATCACGAATTAAATAAAAAACTCACGTTGTATACCAATCTGGATAAAGCGCAGATAGATCAGGAAATCATCAACAATGCGGAAGCGATGAAAATAATTTCCGATGCACACCTCGAACTGACCAGGGAAATGGTGAACGACTGGCTGGAAAAAGAAAAAGCGAAGCTGAAAGAAACCTCGATTAGTTGATTTACAACAAGCTTAACATCTGATACTTGTATATTAAAATCAATTTAATGTACACTCCATGAATTCATAATGTTAAAAATAACGGCGTTAATACATTGAATTCATTAACTTTATGCAATAAAACTAATGAAATGAATAGAGTTTTCCTTTTCCTGTTATTATCTCTTTTTTATTCGCAGGCCACTGTCAATGCACAAACGGCGGATGAACTTTTTCAGAGTGGTAATGAAAAAGTAAGTGCAGGCAGGCATTTAGATGCCCTTCAGGATTTCAACAATGCTATTTTGTTAAATGCCGATTTTATGGAAGCCTATTTCAAAAGGGCCCAGATTTTATTTGATTTGGGAGATAATACCGGTACCATACGCGATTGCAATACTGTCATCACTTTGTCGCCTGATCATATCGATGCTTATTTATACAGAGGTAAGGCAAAAGATAAAATAGGCAATAATAGTTCCGCCATTATCGATTTTAATGCGGTGATTAATTTGGATTCTGTTTGTGCAGAAGCGTATTACTGGAGAGGCAGATCTGAGAAAGCCTTGAAGAATTATGAAGGTGCGATTGCCGATTACAATAAGGCGATAGAGATAAAACCGGATTATGCGGAAGCATACAATTACCGTGCAATAGCAAAGTTTTATTCGGAAGACGATAAAGGGGCATTAGAAGATTTTAAGAAGGCAATAGAACTGGCTCCGGATAATGGTGATATTTACTATGACCTTGGTTATTTTTATTACTATTCCGGTGAAGATACAGACGCTTGTTCGACCTGGCTCAAGGCTTCAGAACTGGGTAATGCTACCGCCAAAGAGATGCATAAAAAGTACTGCGAGCATGTAAATGCATCAGCAGGAAATTGAGTTGTCTGAATTTGAACGGATGATTCTGAAAGAATGATATTTGTCATTTGTTACTAGCCCTGCTCTTTCTAACTTTGTAATGTAAATTCATATTAAATCAATTCAAGAAAGATGAGAAGATTGAATAGACTTGTTTTTTTGTTTTTAGTCACCGTAATGGTATCATTTTTCAGTATGGAAGCATCTGCCCAGACTGCAATGGAATTCTTTAAGGAAGGGTACAGAAAAAATGAAACCAGAGATTATTACGGTGCAATACACGATTATTCCCAGGCCATCACCCTTGATCCATTTTATGATAAAGCCTATAATAACAGGGGGATTGCCTATTTTAAATTATTTGAATTCAAAGATGCCATGAAGGATTTCACCAAGGCTATTTCATTAAAGGCCGATTATATTGATGCCTATTATAACCGCGGCATGGTGAGGGGTGTTATCGGGG
The DNA here is from genome assembly GCA_046329865.1 of Chitinophagales bacterium. Taxonomy (GTDB): domain Bacteria; phylum Bacteroidota; class Bacteroidia; order Chitinophagales; family JADIYW01; genus JADJSS01. Next base: position 47,399 of record JAXLTW010000021.1, read on the forward strand.
ATTACTACGGAGCCATCCGGGATTTTGATATGGCGGTAAAGCTGGATTCTAATTTTGCAGATGCCTACAACAGCAGGGGTATCGCCAAAGGTAATGTTGGTATATACAAGGAGGCGCTTATTGATTTTAATAAAGTCATCTCTTTAAAGCCGGATTATACGGATATTTACTTCAATCGTGGCGTGGTAAAGGAAAAAATCGGAGACCACCAGTCCGCCATTGAAGACTTTAATAAAGCCATCGAATACAATCCAAAGCTGGGAGAAGCCTATTTCAAAAGAGGCCTGGCAAAAGATAATATGGGCGATTATTCCGGTGCTTGTTTTGACTGGAGTGTTGCCGGTGAATTACAGGAATACGGTGCCTACGATCTGATAAAGATGTATTGTAAGTAAATACATCCTCATTTCCTGTTTTATTGTCTATTGATTTATTGTTTTTTACTTGCTATCTTAAACTATAAAATCAGGTCACATGAAAAATCTATTGAAACTCAGGGTAATTTTACCTTTTCTTATTTTAAGTATTTCCAGCATTTCCTGTAAAAAGGCAGATGTTAACCTGCCGGCAGAGGCATTGGCCATTTTGCCACAACGATTCGCCAATAATCTGGCAAGCAACGGATTTACATTTAATACGGGCAATACTCCCGCCAGTATTGAGAATATCTATCTGTTTGAGCCCATCAACGATTATGATAATTCTGGAGTCTTTACAGAAGGTCAATCTGCTTTCGATGCGAAAATAAAGATTGCCAACCAATCCGGAAGCGACGCAGATGTATTTATTTATAACTGGATTGTCGGGGTGTATGATACTTCACAGGCAAATCTGATTATCGGAACCGGAAACAGCATCACCGTTTTCGCACAGGCAACAGGAAAAGTCGGAAGCATCACGTATAAGTATGATTATGTCTTTTCCGGAACGTTGATGTCACTGATGGCATCGCCACGATTTGAAATTTGCATTTGTGATGGTAGACAATCCGGGGGCGCCGGGTGTTGCGGCTACCGGTACCCAACGTATTTTCATGATAAAGACGCACTGGCTGCGTTTACCTCTTTTTCAGATTGTCAAATCCGACTAAAGATGAACCGACTAAAATTCCAAACGGAATCCAAGACCATTTTTCTAATTAAGAAATGTTGTATCACAAAATCAAAAAGACACCTCTTTGGAGGTGTCTTTTTTATTTCTGTCGCATAATTTTCATTAAGGCCAATTCAACCTTACTTAGATTCCGTCTTTAACTTTGCTGCTGTCCGTAGTTTTTGCCTTACTCCAGAGTTCCGCATCCATCAACCTACATTTTTACAGTGTTGCGATTACATGGAGCCAGCACTTCAATTACTAATACTGCAAAAGAAAAGAAGGATAGCATAAATTTCATTATCATTTTCATATGGGGTAATTTATACAGTAAAGTTATTCAAAATACATCAATCCTGAGTTATCGGAACATAAAAGTATTGAGAATGGTTTGTAAAAAAAAGTATAAAAAAAGGCTTTCAGTACTGAAAGCCTTTCCTTCAGTAGCCATAGAGGACAGTTATCGAACCAAATTATTGACAGATTGAGCAAAATATACGAGTTAAAAGGGCTTTTGAACGTTTCAATGCTTCAGGCAGCTATATTACCAAATGAGTGTAAAGTGGCTATTTAATTGTGTTTTAATACCCACGCAGGCATCCAACCATAAAATGTCTCTTAAAAAGAGATTCATTCTTGTAGAGGTGTTATTAATACCTAAGAAGCTGTTTGCTTTATTTTCCTCTAAACCTAAATAGGTGCAAAATTCATCAATAGTTACAAGCTGGTGGTCTTGCTTACTAAACCGGGTCTTAATCTTTTTAATGATTTCTCTCCCCCATCTTTCGCTTTTTCCTGTCACCACCTGAACATCTTTTGGATAAATACAAATTCTTTCCATAACGCAATTACATTTTTAAACAGTATAATATTTAGCACTCTTATTATACAAATATGCACGCAATAAAATCATAGGAAAAAAGATGTTGTATTGGAATAAGCGGCAGGAATGGAATACATCGGAAACCCATATTTCACAAGTGTTTCAGCTGTGTTTATATTTGACACATGGTTCGAGTTTATAGGATATTATTGATTATTATTTCATTGACTATTTGCCTGAAATTATCTGCAAATGATAGTGCGAGAGTTGTACGTGTGAAGGATGGCGATACCTATATTCTCAGAAAAGGAAATATAGATTTTACTGTACGTCTTAAAAATGTTGATTCACCTGAATTAAAACAACCTTATGGATATTTATCATTCGTTAATACAAACAAATTATTATCTGGCAGGATGGTTTCTTATGACAGTACCGGGAAAGATTTGTATGGTAGAGTTCTTGCTAATATTTGGATTAATAATCAACGACTGGACAGTACGCTGATTCGTAACGGATGGGCTTGGTACTATCAAACATACAGTAAAGATTCATTATTAAAATCTATGATGGTCTTAGCTATAAACGAAAAGAAAGGACTTTGGAAGTGTGGTATAGCTGGTGTATGCCCTCCTTCCTTTTGGAGATCATATAATCTAAAAGACAGAAGTAGATACTGTAATACATGTAAGTAAATGATTTTTTTAACAATTAAAATAGTAGAATTATGGCACGTCAGAAAGGTGTGATGAAGTACGTTGGAACAATCGGCGACGTAAGACATTTTAAAATTAAAGGACAATCAGGCTATTTTGCCGGTATGATAGGAGGTCCTACCGATGAACAGGTAAAAACAGCTAAAGAATTTGAGCGAACCAGGGAGAACATGAACGAGTTCGGTGGATGTGCTAAGGCAGGGAAATCTGTTCGTGTGGCACTGTCAGAGGTGTTAAATGGCATGACTGACCCTCAATGCACTGGAAGGTTAACTTCTATAATGAAGAAAATCAACCTGGAAGATGGAACAGAAGCGAGAGGTGTTCGTAAGGTGGAAATCAGTTCACAACGTACTTACCTGTATGGTTTCGGGTTTGATAAAAATATTTCTTTTCCAAGTATCGTTTATGCTCCCTACTCTCTTACGAGTTCTGCGGATAGGCTTACAAGCACATTGACCATTTTGCCGGTCAACCCGACAAATGCTTTAAATGCGCCTATCGGGGCTACACATTTCCGTTTTATAAATGCGGTGGGTGTAGTATCAGATTTTGCTTACAATGATACTACGGGCACTTATGAGCCAACCAATCCAGATTTGAACGAATTGAGTGCTTCTGCTTATGGGGCATACTCTCCACTGAATGCAGCTTACGCAGGTGAAACAATTGATGCATCCTTGCCAGCAGGTATAGTGATGACATCGGATATTTCTGTCATAAACTGTATTGGAATTGAGTTTTATCAGGAAGTGAACGGAAACTATTACAGTTTTCTTCTGGTAACTGTTTGGTCATTGATAACGTTTACTAAGATGAGAGTTTCAACTGCAATTTTCCGAAGAGCCAAACGGGATGGACGTAATCCATCCACTGGCGCAAGGTCTATGAGTCTTGAAGAACGTAGAAAGCGAGCTGAAGAAAAAAGGAAAAAATTGAAGGATGAAAAAATGGGTGATTAAAGTTAGTAGCCAAAGGCGTGCAAAGCGTCAAGGGCGAAACCCTTCTACGGGTACATAGTTAGTTTTGTTAAGTATGGTTTTGAATCCTGCATGAGAGTGCAGGATTTTTTATTTTAAGTCATATTAATATATATAGATGAAATAAGGTGCAAATATGTATGACTTATGTACGGCTTAAATATGCCTTATCTATCCTTAAAGAAATGACCTTTTATAAAAAATGGCTCTCCTGGCTTGTCTGATAAGCTGCAAATTCTTTTCGTACAAGGTTTCCAATTCTTCAAATTTCTTTGCCTGTTGGATGGCAGCTTGAAAATCTGTTTTGTTTTGATTGGATTTGAGCAGAGATTTTGACAGGCACTCTCTTATATCATCTATTGTAATAAATTGGATTACAGAGCCTTTGTGATAATAATGAAAGGCTTTAGAATACCATAGAGCAAAACAGAGCCAGTACAGCTGCTCTTTCTCTTCTTCGCTTCCGGCAATACATACGAAACAATTCGGGCAGGATGATTTCATAGGTTTTCCGCTGTTCATTCCTTTGTTCAGGATGAAGAAAAAATGACCTTCGTAGTTGAAGTTTTTGTTAAATGTTTTGAGTTGTACGGTACGCATAGTATGAGCATTAATTATTATGCTCGCTGCGCTTCGCACACCACCCATAAACCCAAAAGAAAAGAAGAAAAAAAAACGGCAAAAAAAAAAGAAAAAAGAAAGCCTTTTTCTGGGGGCGAGGCATGGGCTGTCAAGGTTTTTTGGAAAAAAATACTACCTCTCAGACAATGTTGAGATTATTGAATAATGGTTGTAGAGGTGGAGATTTTTTTTCAAAAATGCATTTTAACCTTGCAGACCATGAGCGTTGGCTTCAGCAAGCCCCCTACCTTTGCTTTCTTTTTATTTTTGGAAATTTAGGGTAATAAAAAATATCATTATGGAAAATCCATTTGAACTAATCAACCAAAGATTGGATAAGATTGAACAATTGCTATCTGAGATTAAAAAAAATCAAGAAAGTGGTAAGTATAACTTAAAAGAGTATCCAGAAATTATGAATACTGAATGCTTAGCTGAATATTTATCCGCTTCCAAAAGCAGGATATACAAACTTACCAACGAAAGAGCCATTCCATATTACAAAAATGGAAAGAATGCTTATTTCAAAAAGACCGAAGTAGATGAATGGATTACCAAAGGAAGGGTAAAAACACATGACGAACTTATGAAAGAAGTCGATGCTATTTTGGCAGCAAGCAATAAAAGAAGGAAATAATTGTATTGTACAATGCATTAGTAATAGCGCACCAGGCAAGGGTGCGAATGCATGGAATTGTAAAAAGGCTTTATTAAATACCCAAAGATTCATGGAATGTAGGCGCACGCTTGCTTTGTAAGCTGAGGTGGCTGATGGAATGAAGATGCAATGGAGTGAAGGGTTCGGGAGCGGATGCAAGTAGCGACCACCCGGAACGGAATGCATCGGAATAGAAGAAGCGACCGCAAGCATATTGGGGTTCCATTTACGGGATGCCGGGGATATGCACTATGGGGCAAGGGTATGACTGAATGGAATGAACAAAATAACTTTGGTGCTTGAAGTGGATTGAGCAGATGCATTTTAGGGTTGGCTATTTTTTGTATCTTTTTACAACACAAAAAATATAGCTTGGGTATGCATCTGCCAATACACGAAGAGCAATAGCATGGCTTTTGTGAAATGGAATGAGGGAATACGCTTGCTTTAGGTGCTGAGGTGGCTGATGGAATGTAGCTTCAGCGGAATGGAAGAAGCGACCGCAAGGCACGCAAGAATGTAGGCGACCATCATTTTCAGAATGATGGCTATGGCTCGGCTACTTAACATAGTGTGCTTATGGGACTGACATCGTTTGGCATGTTAATGAGCGTGGCATGGCTGTACCATAAGACCACATTATGTTTAAGTATGCTTCAGACCATTTATTCTGGCATAAGGGAACGGTGGTGGTGGTTGGAGTGACCGCCTTTTTGTTTGGCGTGTAGGGTGGAATAGCTTATTGATTTTCTCAAAATACAATGTGCTATATGCGTTGGCACACGCCACACAAAAAGTATGACAGAAAAAATGGGCTGCGAGCCATAGATGCATTTTAGGGTTGGCATTAGCGTGGCATACTGCATGAGACTACATTAAAGAAGGATAATCTAAGAGGACAAATCTATATTTACTATTTACAAAGTTATTTTAGATAGTTAATTTTAACAGAAAATGGCAAGATTTAAAGAACGAAGGAAGGTTATACATCAGTCTGATACTAAGGAATATTTTATGTGTCTTTCATCCATGCCGTTATGGAGTAAGATACTGGCTGAAAATACAAATAAGCCCTATAGCACATTTTTGCAGTTCTTAATTGATAAGAATTATTACAATGAACGAGAAGAGCGGCTAATGATAAAACAGATAGCTGCTGACTTTGGAAGTGATACTTCAAAGATTAGTAAATGGCTAAAACAGATTTATGAAGATATAATAGAATTAAACTTTGACAAGCCAGAGCTATTCAAAACGGAAGGTTTAAAGCACTTTATCCATTGCAGAAATTATGACAACTATTTCAATTTTACTGTTTGGCTCCTGACGACCCCAAGGCTATATGAAAATTTTGAATTTAGATTTGCGGAATCTGCAACCGGCACATATACCTTCTATGTGGAAAGGGTAGAACATTCAATTGATAATGATGAGCATAGCCTTACTATCTCACTTAACGGAGGATTTGTAAATAAGTATAGAGAATTATTGCTTGACAGAGCAGAATTTCATGGGTTTATCAATTCTCTTGATACGTTCCGTAAACTTGATTTTCAAATAGATGATGAGTTAAAGAGGTTTTATAAGTATTAATGCTAAAGAGTTGAACGGATTGCATTAATAAATTCCTTAGTAACAGTTTTTATATGTTGAAAATTAGCTGATTTCTCATTGGAATCCTCTTTTAAATATAACTTTCTGTTTATTTCCAACATTATAGATTGTACATTCTCGTTTTTCCGATAGTATTCCAAGGGTACAATTGAGCCGGTGTATGGCAAATCAATACCCAAAGAGTATCCTTTTTGTTTGAAGAAATCAACTGAAATATCAATGAGTTTTCGGGGGGTGTGATATTCATCTGTACCGATATTGAAATCGGGTCTGAAAGAAGACTTGACCAAACTTCTTTCTATTGGTATTTCAGGGTAGGAATGGCAGTCTATTATAATAGCCTTGTTATATTGCTCCAATTGATTTTTTACTGCATTATTAAGTTTGTAGTGATGTTTCCAGTAGTAATCCTCCAAAATCTTTTTTCTCAGTTCTGGTGTAACAATACGCATCACATTACCATTATCTGTTTTTTCGTACAGGACACCCATTCCATATTGTGCCATTATTTCCTGTTCATCATCGGGGAATCGTTCCGGGTCGCAGAATATTCTTGAGAAAGGAGCAATTATCATTTCGTCTTCAATAGAATGGAAGAGGTCTTCTGTATGCCAATCCGTTAATTTTACTATTTCTGACTGTAGTATCTCCTCTGAAACAATATAACCTTCCTTTAAAGGAATATTTACGGATGAATGGGGGATATGTAATATTAATCGTTTCAAGACTTATTTCGTTATATTTTCATCAATCTGATCACTGATTTCCAACATTATAATCTCCTTGTCAAAGGAAATAACGATTCTGTTTTGCTCCATCTTATCCATTAAGTATCGGGCAATCTCCAGAACGCCATTTTTTAACTGAGCTTCAGTTGACGGAAATCTAGGGTAATTAATAAAATTAAAATTTACGTGAGGTTCATCCTGACCTGATAAGACAATATCAGACATAAAAAAATTGGCACTTAAATAAAGCTGCTCTCTTTTAATTTGTATTTCCTGTATTTCCTGCAAATAAGACTTGATTATTTTAAGACTTATTCTTTCATCTGTGTATCCTTTTTGCATACCGATGGTTATGCTGGCGGACCATTTAGGGGTGGATATTGTATTCATCTAATTATTTCTTATTATTAAAAATCAACCTCTAATAGATGCCCATTTTCTTTGAGCCACTTCTTTGCTTTTAAATAATGAGGTACTTGAATTGAAAGTATATTCCAAAAACGTGGTGTATGGTTGTTTTCCATCAGGTGTACTAATTCGTGTGCTACCAAATATTCTAAAACATACATTGGTGCCTTAATTATACGCCAATTGAAAATGATATTATTTGAAGGAGTGCAAGAACCCCATCGGTATTTCATTTCAGAGGTCTTAAATTCATTGTAAACAACACCCAGGTTCTTTGCAAAATTGGTAGCCAATGGTTCAATTAATTTTAACGCCTGTTGCAAGTACCATTTTTTAAATAAAGCATTTGCATTGGGTTGGTTGGCTCTTGATATTCTAAATCTTTGCTCAAACTCGATGCCTTCAAAAGTATCGTCAACTACTAAGAGCTGATAGTTTTTTCCTAAGTACATTAAGGTTTCACCTGAGATAAATTCTTTGGTTTGTGTGTCAATGGGGTACTTTTGTATGTGATTTATTTTTTCTTTCAACCACTGTTTTTTTGATTGCAATACTTCTTCAATTTTCTGTGCTGAAGTATTTTCAGGAGCTCGAACAATAATTTTCCTGTCACGTTCAACAGTGATGTTAAGCGTTTTGCGTTTACTGTATTTTATTTCATATTCAAACTGCATTAGTCCGTAACAATTTTAAAATGATTTGTTTTTGCCAACTCCATAATTCTTGAAATCAACTCATTTCTTTTAATTACTATGTTGGGTAATTTGTTGAAGTCGGGTGATAATAACATCTTCTGCAACTCTGCTTTTAGTTTTAGCTGTGCCGGTGTGCTATCCCAAAAGCCTGTCAATTTTATTTCGGTAGAAACTAAATTGAAAATATGCTGGGTTAGATTTACGTTTTGTGCAATTTCTTCATCGGTTAATTTTCTATTTTCAAATAGGTATTCCTTAAATGAATTGAAGAAAGGCATGTGCTTTTTGCGGTCTAAACCGTAGGTTTCTTCCTTTTCCCTGTTCTTTATTTTTTCCCTTAGTTTTTCTAACTCTTCATAAATAGCTTTCCAGTTGCCTTTAAAGTTTTCTAAAATCTCTTCTAAGGTTTTGGCGAATGAGGCAAATAAGGCAGGGTCTTCGTCTAAATTAATATCAATGTAATGCCGAATGGCGTGTTCAACTTCAGCTGCTTTTGTTTTTTCCCTTTTTTTTGTATTTACTCCTTTTTGAAAATCTTCCGCAATAATTGATATAGGTGCAACTGTTTGTTCTAAACCTCTACTCTTTAAAAATTCATCTGCAATACCTCTTAATTTTGGTGGAATGCCTTTCATGCTGAAACGACCATCTCTAAAGTGCTTATTGGCTAATTCGTTAATTTCTGTAAATGTTTTCCAGTCGTTAAAAAAGTCCAATGCTTCTTTTCGTGGTAATACATTATTGAAACAAGTAGTTAGCTTTTTATATAATTTGATGTATTCAAATCGTATATCTTCATCATAAAATACATCAAAGAAAGCATCGCTATCTGACAGGTCTTCCAAGCCTTGCTGTTTTAAATACTCCCAAATGTCTTTGTGTGCTTTAATGAGTTCGTTTAGTTCTGCTTCATCGTTTGATATACAGCCTAAAATTTCTTGTATTTCTTTTTCAGCATAAGTATCTAACGCTTTTTTTAAATGATGACCCACTCCAACATAATCTACTATAAAACCTTTGTTTTTACCTTCTGGACCAATACGGTTTACCCTTGCAATTGTCTGTAATAAATTATGTTCAATGATTACCCTATCCAAATATATTACTTGCTCAATAGGCGCATCAAAACCAGTAAGCAACATATTGTTTACTATAATGATGGCTACATTACCATTGAGTGCTGTATCTTCTTCATCTGTTTTGCCAAAAGGAAGTTTGAAGCGCTTTATACTCTTTTTGTGATAATCACCATTTGTAAAAGCCTTGAGATTCAAAGCATCATTATGACTGCCCGAAATTACTACTGCTATCTCCAATAGTTTTAGTACTTCAATATTTACTTTCATTGGATTATTGATTTCCAATTCTGTGATTTTTTCTTTTAATGCTTCTTCGATAGCCACTTTATACCTGACTGTTGCTTCACGACTATTTGCAACTATTTGAGCCTTAAAACCACCAGTAAAGATTTGCTCTACATAGTGCGTTACCATATTCTTTGCCTTATCTCGTATGGTTTCAATTGCTTCTAAATATGCGTCACGACTACCAAAACCTAAAATCTGTAATCGCTCTGTTAGTTTATAATCGCTAAATACATCTTCAAACTTTTCATCCATACCTTTTTTATCAGGTATTTCTGCATTGTGTGTAAAGCCCTCATATACTATTTCTAATGTAACACCGTCATCAATTGCCTGTCGCATTGTGTACTTATCAATGTAGTCCTTGTATTTTTTTTCAGTTTTACCAGTTGGAGTACCCGTAAAACCTATTGAAGTAGCGTTTGGTAAAGCCTTATCCAAATTGGCTGCCAGCAAAGAGTATTGAGAACGATGGGCTTCATCGGTCGTTACTAAAATATTTGTATTAGGGTTTAGTTCCGGGAAAATTTGTAAACCTTCTAAATCTCCATTTTCCTGAAATTTATGGATCATAGCCATTACCATATCTGAATTATCATTGCTTAATAATTCTTTCAAACTTTTACCATCAGGTGTTGCTTTTGGGTTAATGAAGTTTGCATTTTTTATTGTAAAACCAATACTTTGTCCTGTTTCTGATAGCTGTTCTTCCAGTTGTGTTCTGTCGGTGATAAAAACTATTTTCCAAGACTGTAAAGCTGGTTTCAGTCGCATTTCACGCACCATAAACATCATTGTTAATGATTTACCCGAACCTTGCGTATGCCAAATAATACCGCCACGTTCCAAAGGGTTTTTGCCTTCAATCAATCGCTTTGTGGCTATTTTAACTGCTCTGAATTGTTGGTATCTTCCAACTACTTTGATTTTCTTGCCTTTATCATCTATTTGAAAAACTGTGAATACCTGAATTATGTCTAACAGGTTTCTTAAAGCTAACATACCCGCAACCATTCGTTGCTGATCGTTAGGGCTGCTTGCTCCGTGTTCTAAATCATTTAATGATTTTGGATAGGGGTCTGTCCAACGATAAAAATGCTTTTCAATACCTGTGGTAATGGTTCCAAACTTAGCCTCAGTACGGCAAGTGGTAATAATAAATTGGTTGTAAAAAAATAGTTCTTTGTTTCCTTCACCTGTATCTCCTCTTTGTTCGGAATATCGCATTAACTGGTCTATTGCTTCGGCAATGGGTTCTTTTACTTTTGATGATTTTGCTTCTACTACTACAATTGGCAAACCATTTACAAATAATACAATGTCGGGTATGATGTGGTGGTCTGTACCTGTAACTTTTACTTTGAATTGCGAAATGGCTGTAAATACATTATTTTCTAAGTTTTCAAAATCAATAAAACGGACGGTAGGGCTTAATTCACCTGTCAGTTCATTGGTTGAAACTGTTGTGTTTTCTAGTAAGTAGGTTAATACTTGCTGATTGTTTTCTATTAAGCTGTTTTTTTGAAAGGTGGTGATTTTCCTTACCACTTCATCTACCTGCCCATCCGTTAGAAATGGATTGATAGTAATGAGTGCCTGACGTAGTTTGGGTTGTAATACCACTTCTGAAAACGAACTACGATAACTCTGCTCTGGTGTTTGCTGTAATACAAGCTCCAGAACTTGGTTCTTGCCTGTATTCCAGCCCAAGCCTTTTAATTGTTCTATAAAAGGTTTTTCTACGTGGCTGTACTCATCCAGTTTAAGTGATGAACCAATACTACCCCTGTATTTATTGTCGTTACTTAAAATCATACTTCTATTTTATAAAAACTCGTTTTATTATCTCATCTATTTCTTTTACAGAGATTGCTCCACGAATACTTCCATCTTCCATTTCAAAGGCTTTATCTTCGGTAACTATTAAAGTGCCGTTTATTCCGCCACTTTCGAGGATATTGTTTTCTTTATACCATTGGTATTTTTCTTCCCAACGCTGTTTGTATTCATCGTCAAACAACATTCCACAATGCTCCCAATAATATACTTCGCCTGACTCTTCATTTTCAATTGTGAAATCAGGTAATTTTTCTACTTCCTTGATAGTTAATTTCTTTTCGTACAATGGATTCAAATTATTGTCAATTAAGCGTTGATAAATCAATAATTCACTTTTTGAACGAAGCATTTTACCATCACTGGCTTGATGAATTAAATTTTTCTCCAAGTACTGTCCTTCAACTTCTACGAGTTCGGGTTTTACAAATAAGTTGGTAATGCGTTTTAGAGCATCTGATTTTAAAGGTGATGCTAACGCTTTTATATCAAAGGCGTTGCCTTGATATAAGAGTATTACTTTATCTTTTTGGCGAGTAAGTGAAGTGTATAACATTTCCCTCGATAATAGAAAACAAGGATTCGGAACGACTAAAAATACTTTGCCAAATTCACTACCCTGTGCTTTATGCACTGTTAAAGCATAAGCTAACTCCAATGGATTACTTTTCTCCTCGGCAAATTCTTTGGCTTTAAAAGTATAGACGAACTCTTTTTGAGATGAAAATTCGATTTCCAAATATTGTGGAGCTCCTTTATAAGTTGCATTTTTCTTTTTGAATTGTCCTGTAACAATTCCAATTTCACCATTCGCTAAATATTCCAGTGAGTTTTGAGTAGGGTAAACAGCTGTGCGTTTATGATTACCTAAGTTGATAACCTTATCACCGTAAACAATTTGTTCAATACCCATAGGTTTAGGCAATTTCTTTTCAGTATATTCTACCAACTCACCTTGCTTATTTGTAAAGCTTTTTTTAATTCCATTAATTGAATACTCAACCTTATCTTTTCTAAATAGTTTATGAATTTTTCTATTGATAGCCTTTACACCAAAAGGTTTTTCTTTTATAGGTGAAAGAATTTGCCAATATTCTACCTTATTAACAGACGGTTCTATTCCGAAATAATTCGAATCGTTTGTACTGTTAAAATACCTGCCATCATTAGAACCAAGTGATTTATTAAAAGATTCTACATCTTCAATGGAACTCATTCCTAATTCTTCTACTAAGACTTTTTCAAATTTCTTATCAAAGTCGGCTTCGTTCTCCCAACTTTCCATTCTCAGGTATTGCGAATTGGGATTGGTTAGTATTTGATTGATGATACTGTCTGCTCCCGGCTCTAAGGTTTCGCCACTAAACCATTCGGCTAATTGTAAATCTTCCCGTTTTGAGCCACCTTGTCTGCGTTTTATTGTAAGCTCTGCATAGCCATTGTTTACTCTAGGAAATGCCGTTTCAATTCCCTCTGGTTTTAAGAAATTGATAATATCTACAAAGGGTCTACCGGCACCAATTGGAGGCAACTGTCTATGGTCACCTACTAAAATAAAACGTTTAACACCTTTTAAACAGTCCAATGTCGTAGCCAACATTTCTTCAGTAAGCATAGAGGCTTCATCTAAAATAACTGTTTCATATTGCCCTTCACAGTATCTATCTGAAAAAACATACTGCTGTATATCTCCATTATACCTGTCAAAACCTGAAAGAAATTGAGCTAATGTTTTAGCGGTTACTTTAAGGTCTCTTGCAACCTCTTCCATTCTTACCCTTGCCTTGCCTGTTGGTGCTAATAGTAGTACCCCATTATTTTCTACCTCTTCTTGACCGGCTAAAATTGTAAGCAAAGTGGTTTTGCCTGTACCTGCCGGACCAATTAAAACTGAAAAACGAGCTTCGGCAATTTCCTTTAATGCTGCTGCCTTTTCTTTTCTTGCGTTTAATTCCTGTGTGTCGGGTTCGCCTTTTGTGAAAGGTGTTAATGCTTCATCTAATAAGCTTTGCCAATTAGCAGTAAGTGATAAACGCTTGCCTTTTACTCTATCACTTATTTTATGACTAATGATTTTTCTTGTATCTGAGAAGCGTTGCAATTGATAGGCTCTTTCGCCATCTTTCATTTCTTCTAAAACTATACTGCCTGTAAAACATTCTTCTGCCAGTTCGTAATAATCGCTGTTGATGGCACAAGCAGGAGATAGAGAAAGTTCTCTGATTTGTTTGATAATTTCTTTACGAGGCAATAGGGTATGCCCCTGTAAGGCAGCATACTCTAATTGTTGAATTGTAATAGCCCTGATACGATATATTTCAAATGGATCGTCATATACTAATTGGTCGGGTAATAGATTATCAGATGGATTTTTAAGATACAATCCTAAATCAATAGTGCTCAGAGCTACAGGTGTGGTAGTAAAGCGTAAATCTTCATAAATTAAATAAGGATTACTTAAGTATTCTTCGTCTTTGCGAATGATTTTCAATGCCACTCTTTCTTCTTCTACAAATAGAAAGGTTGCCTGTTCAATACTTAAATCGAAACGGCTTAATAGATGCAGAAATTTTATACGAGTAGGAGTAGCCTTTTCTTTTAAACGTTTATATAGTTTATTGGAGTTAAAGGGAATTAACCCTGCAACGGCATCAGATAAAATACCTTTGGGATTATCCAATGCTTTTTCAAATAGCAACCAAGGATTTTCTTTGTCGTCTTTTAATTGATTGATAATTTCAGCAGCTACAAAATGTCCTTTTTCAATACCAAATGCATAAAGGCTGCACCCATACCCGGATATGCACCTCTTAGTTTTTCAAGCTGAGCAATTTCATTGTGTATCCACTGTATGCTTTTTTGGTGATTTTCACCTATTCCTAATTCTTCTGCTTTTTCTAATGATTTGATGCAATCTAATAACACTCTGATTGCACTATCGTTACTGACATGTTCAGTGCCATACGAAAACTCAAAGCGTTTATCGTTGGGTACAATTACAGCTAAATCGGCTACATCAAAACCTGGGGTTTCTTGCTGATATTCTATTGCAGCATGATAAGGCAACAAGAAACCATTTTTCCCATCTTTACGAATGGAATGCAAAATCATATGCTCCCAATAGGCTGCACCAAATCGGCTGTTGCTGCCTTCGTAGGCATCAGAGGTAATAATTTTATTGATTTTACCCACACCTGCCAACACCCTGCCTGAAGCCTCCACAAATGGCACTTGCTTGGCATAAAAGAAAACCAATGACTTTTCTTCCTGCAAATGTTCAAAAAAGCAATTTAGTAATGCTTTCTGATTACCGATTTCCTGCAACCACTCTTTTGATTTATCTACCTTAAAATCTAATTCGGGCTCTCGAGCTGGATCATAGTTGAGGCTAAAGAACTCACTTTTACTAATGGCACTTTCTTTGAGCATCCAATGGTAAGGCACTGCTGGTGCTGCAAAAGCAGGAAACTGAACTTGTGTAGGTTTTAGATGTCCGTGTGTTTTAGGTGAACTTAGTATATACGGATGTTTCAGTGTCTTGTTTATGCTAAAAGGCGCCATAAAAGTGGCTCTTTCGCCAATGCAAACCGGATATTGCTCTTCGGTAAGATTGCTTAATAACTGACCTGCCAAAGATTGTTCCTGCTCATCGTTTCGGTTGAGAGCACAATTTTTTAAAATTAAACATGCACCGTTGGCTTTGGGATTGTTGCAAACAGAACCATTCCAGCCGTTATCGTGCCAGGGTACACGAACAGAGAGGTGTTTTAATATATATCGTGGATTGTGTTTCATGGTTTTTTTATTATTTTATATATTAATCAAAGGTTGGTTTTTTGCCTATTGGCGGTCTTTTGAATTTAGGTTCTTCATGTATATCCCTTAATAATTCGTGTACGAATTTTTCGTCAAATTGTGCATCATCTCTCATGTCCACATACTTTCTACCCCTTAGTACGGTTGGTATTGCATCAGCTTCTGTACCACTTCTAAACAGAGGTATAAACTTTGATGTGTTTACACCATCTGTAAATATTTCAGCAGTTATTATTGAGTATTCATAACCAACTCCACCTGCAAGATTTTCAGTTTTCTTTTTGTAATTGGGTGTCATTACGCAAATTACCCTTTGTGATTTGGATATTGATTGTTCCATAAAATGAGGTAATGGCTTACCAAGCGGACCCAGATCCCATTTGTCTAAAATGGCATTTACGCCGTTTTCACGAAGTTTAGTAGCTAAATTTATAATCCAATCTTCATGTTCCTGACTGTCCCAAGAATAGGAAATAAAAACGATAGGAATTACCTCTGCTGCTATTTTTATATTCTCTACAATTTCTTGTTGTACTGGTTTAATAGCATCTTCAACTGCAATAGCTTCAGTTGTACTAAACCCTGTCTCAAAACTAAAATCATCTGATGTTGTGTCTTTTGCAGTAGTATTGTCTTCCAAGAACAACTGAATATTTATATACAACTCCTTTCTTTTTTCTTCATCCAAATGATTAATCAGATCATTGTAATATACCACCCGGCTTGTAGATAAATCTTTCTTTTTCCTTTGTTCAATGTAGAGTGTGTATGATGGTGGTATATCATCGCACAATGGCATAATAAACTTATAAAATTGTGAGCCTCCTATGTAATGTGTGGCAGTATCTTGTGGACCGATAATATTCCATAATTTATAGAATGCCTTATCCCAGTCTGTTTTATCTGCCTGTGGAATAACCCAGGGTTTTTGAAGCATTGCCTCCACTTTATCATCATCATAAATATAGTCGTAACCTTGTTCGGTTAAACGAATGCATTCAAGACCATCTGGTTCATATGTAATGTAACCAGTAAAAATCAATCCATTTATTACAGTTGAAAATATTTCTTTTTCCTTTGGATTTAATTTAGTTAAAAGCCCAAATCTAAAAGTTCTCATTGGAACAATTTCTCCTTTTTTGCAATTCATTTTTCAGAATGTATCAAAGATAAGTTCTGCTCTTTCTCTTTCTTTTTTCATATTTTAAGTCTTACTTTTCCTGTTAGTAAATCTTGCATCAAACCCGTTTTTAGGGATTATAGTTTTGATAGTTCTTCTTTGAATTTTAAAATAACCTCGTTTACCTTTTCAATTTTTTTTACAATCATTTCCTGTTCTTCTATTTTAGGCTTTAGTACAAAAATGTTATTTATCGTTTTTAAATTTAGACCAGCTTTTGCACCACCATCATTTAATAAATTGAACATTGCTTGCCCGTAGGATGATGAAAGAAAGTAACCGATAAATTTGGGAACAACTATACTTGAATTTAATCGAACTAATGAAATGTGTTGATTTACAAAAGCATCGTCAAGAGTTGAAGAGACCACACCAATAATACCTAAATCTGCGGTAATGGAAATTAGTAAATCACCTTCCATAAGTTTTGACCTTATTCCTTCAATTGAGACAGGTAGTTTGACATATTTCAAGTCAGATAAATCTATTTCAATTTGGTTTCTTTTTAAGTTTGTAATTCTTATGAATTTACTTCCTTCTATTGAATAGTATTTTGCCCATCCTCTTGAGCCGCTTGTAATAAAATTCTTTACTTGTTCAATTGTCAAACTCTCCCATTCCTTAGGTATTCTACCCAATGGGCTGTCTTTAAATTCGTGGGTTTGTTCGGTTCTTATATTTCCGTTTTTGTCAATGCCTTTGGTAAGCAGGTCTTGAATTAAGCCTGTCTTTATTCGGCTGTAT
>JAXLTW010000022.1:0-59218 GCA_046329865.1 Chitinophagales bacterium
GGATGACCCTTGTGTCAGGAAGATGATATTGATGCTGGCTCTGGACAGGCAGCCGAACAGGCGGGAAGCTATACCGACTACCCCAATCATACCGGTACCTTCCATGCGAAGTACCGCGATATCCGAAATGGAAGAAATGCCTTTTATGACATTGTTCGACTTTCCGGAATCTTTGGATACGAATGTCCCCGGATGTTCGGGATTAAAGGTATTCTTGATAATTAACGGAATATTCTTAATATATGCCGGCTGTATGCTGGGCGGATAAATCACTTTTGCGCCGAAATGGGACAATTCCATCGCCTCCTTGTAGGATAAGGTTGGAATGGTGAATGCCTGTTCCACCCGGCGAGGGTCTGCGGTCAATACACCGTTCACATCCGTCCATATTTCTATGGCATCTGATTTTAGCGCTGCACCGAAGATGGCTGCCGTATAATCAGAACCA
Source organism: Chitinophagales bacterium (assembly GCA_046329865.1). Classification (GTDB taxonomy): domain Bacteria; phylum Bacteroidota; class Bacteroidia; order Chitinophagales; family JADIYW01; genus JADJSS01. The sequence goes on from JAXLTW010000022.1 coordinate 449, forward strand.
CCTCTTCCCAAAGTGGTCACATTGCCGTATTCATCGCTGCCGATAAATCCGGTAACGACGGCCACACCGTGGATAGCTTCAAAAAAATCCAGGATATTTTTATTGGTTTTATCAAAGTTGACCTTTGCGGAAAGGAAATCGGAATCAGTCCTTACCAGCTTGGTCGCATTCACATAGATTCCGTTCAGTCCGGCGCTCTTTAATGCTCCTGCAACAATGAAGGAAGAGAACCGCTCACCATATGATACCAACTGAGCCAGCGTTTTATCCGACAACTCCCCCAGCAGGTTGATTCCTTTCAGAATATCCTCCACCCGCTCCATGCTTTCGATAAACTCATCCAGCATCTCTTTTTTCACCTCTGCGTCAGTAACTAATGCCTCGATGGCTACCCGGTGGCGTTCTTTGAAACTTTCAAATATCTCCAGATAGGTTTGATTGTCTTTTTTTTCCGCCAGCTTACCGGCATTTATCAACTGATCGGTCACTTTACTGAATGCCGAACAAACCAACACCACCTCTTCTCCCTGATCTTTTTCTTTCTGAACAATTCCGATGATGCGTTGAATATTTTCAACAGAACCTACAGAAGATCCTCCAAATTTTAATACTTTCATAATGGATGTACAATTTACAATTTATGTTCCGCAAATGCGGAATACGACCTCAACAAAGAATCGCAGCTAACAAAAATACATATTCGGTCAAAATAAACTTTAACTATTAAATACACAAGACGTTAATTATTAATTAAATGTTGCAGAATGACCGGCGCGGAAAGGCAGTTTCAGACTAAACTATTCAATGTTTATATAGTTTTATCCATGTAAATAATCAGACATGAGCATATTCTGAGCTTTTAAGTCTTCATGCTATTCTCTATCAGGATAGCTGATTGATTGTCAGATTTAGTAAACAATCAAGAATTTTAGTAATTTTAAATTTGGATAAATTCCAATCAAATATGTTGAAAGTCCTCAAATTTTTCTATAGTATCTGGACGGTGGTGACTTTTATGCTGCTGACAATTCCTATGGCAATCGGCTATCTGCTGCTCAAACTGGTACCTTATAAAAAACAAATCAACGGTGTCTATATCATTAACCGTTCAGCGCTTTTTATCTGGTCGGTGCTGGTGGGCATGCGCTACAAAATAAGGGGACTTGAAAATATCGACAAAAACAAGACGTACATAGTGGTTGTCAACCATGTGAATGCCGCCGATATGATGGCCACAGCCTATGGACAACGTGTGCCTGCCAAACCTTTGGTAAAAAGAGAACTGACATTAATTCCCGGCCTGGGACAACTGTTCAGCCTGATGTGTCTGCCGGTTGACAGAAGCAGCAAGGAAGCCCGTTACCAGAGCAAAGTGCGCATGCTGAATGACCTGAAACAAGGAATTTCCGTTTTGATTTTTCCTGAAGGCACCCGCAACAGAACCAAGGATCCGCTTATCCCTTTTTATGACGGCGCCTTTGAACTGGCCATCGAAGCACAGGTACCCATTCTTCCGGTCGTATTAACCAATATCCGAAAAATTAACCGGTTTGACACCTTGCTGGTGCAACCCGTAACCTTGTAAATCGCCAATCTAACCCCAATAAAAACGACGGGCTTATCGTCTAATCAGCTGGAAGACCTGAAACAACAGACATTTGAAGTGATGAAAGCATATCTTCTCCAGCATGACTCCTTTTTTAAAATGCAAACGACGGACAAAATACCGGCTTAACCGGTTTCACACGCTCTTTAAACAACCTCCCCGAATACGAAATGGATATTTCTCCGCTGCCATTAAACCTGCTGACTTTTGTCAGTTTGGAAACATTGATATCATAATTAAACGTGACGTTAAATCCCTTATACTCCAGTTTGACCGCCGGTATCAATGCGTCATTTACCCTGTACCACGCACCAAAATTAATCGCTAAAAGTTCCTTCCTGTTTTTAAACCATCCATAGCGGGCGAAGCTGCCGAATACAATCTCCATATTGGGCCCTTGTTTTTGAAACAGGAACGATGGCTGCATCGACCAGTTGTCTTTCAGCATAAACTCACCGCCGGTGAACGCCGCATACCTTGTAAACAAACGGCTTTCCTTGCTTTCATAAAAAGAAATATTAGGCCGGGTCAGGTTGAACGCCGAAAAACTGGCGAAGAAGTTATAATGCTCTTTTGGAGCAAAAGAATAGAGTCCGCCGATACCCAGATTATAATCCACCTGACTGGTGCGCAGCCCGTTTTCTATAGGGTCTAATGATGGATCAAATCCGTCAAATCCGTTGAACTGGTTTTCAAATGTCGCTTTTGAATAATCAAACTTTCGCATTGAAATGCCGTTCTGAAATCCAACGCCAATGATATGATTCCGTTTGACATCCAGTACCTGTAAAAACGACACATTCAGGCTCACCTGATTGTTGGTAAAATTGGTCGACCCCGCCCTGTCGTGCACCACCGCCACGCCGGCGCCCAAAATGGAATTCGGAAATTTATTCTTAAGCAGAGAGATTTCCGCATTGCCGCTTATCGTCTGATACGGCATAGAAATACTGCGCCACTGGGTTTTATAGGATGCCGCAACATAGTAATCATTATTTATGAAACCTGTAAAGGCAGGATTTATATTGGACGGTACGGCATAAAACTGCGAGGAGTGCATATCCTGTGCCTGTGCACGCCACCCTATGAGCAGTATCATCATCCAGGTTATATAATGTTTCATTTTATTGGGTTTTGGGGTCTGAAAATATGTTTCTACAGTTTTTATCTCAATAAGGTTACATCTCCCTTACGAATTGTTCTTTGTCCGTTAATACACTCCACATCCATATAGTACATATACACGCCGGGATTCAGCTGCGTACCTTTGTATGTTCCATCCCAACCCACTTCCGGGTCGTTGGTTTCAAAAATCAATTGTCCCCATCGGTTAAATACTCTTATTTGTTTGACGGAGGAGATTCCGGGGCCTAAAGCCCTCATGACGTCGTTCTGCCCGTCGCCATTCGGAGAAAACGTATTAGGCACATACACCATTTTGCCGGAACAATCTTCTATCACTTTGATGGTCAGAATATCTTTTGCCTTACAGCCAAATTCGTTGATGGCCGTAACGACATAATCGGTATCAGTTTCCGGTGATGCCATCGGCATCTGGCATTCAATGCAGGATAATTTATAATCGGGACTCCAGACATACGTCACGTTATCCGGAGAAGTAGCATCTATCTGTACCTCGGAACCTTTGATGATGATATGATCTTCCCCGGCCGTTACCGTTGGCAACGGTTTTATATCCACCTGCACCGGCAACTTTTGCATCAGGCAGGCACCATTTTCAAAGATGGCATAGAACGTGGTAGATGATTTCGGAAATGCCAGCGGATTCGGATCATTGATACTCGATAGCGCAGGCGAATTTGACCAGGATATCTTTGTGGTATTCAGTGATGTATTTTCCGCTTCCGTATGCAGTTGAATCGTATCCCCTAAACACAAGATGGTATCAGGGTATGCCCTCACATCCAGTTTTGTTTTCACTTCCACATTTACCGTATCAAACACGGGGCACTGCGGATGATGGTAAGCTCTGATAATGTAAGTAGTGGTCGTATCGGGCCGGGCGATTACATCCGTACCCGTTGATGTATTCAATGAATTGGACGGTGTCCATAAAACGGCAGTCGGGTTTCCTGTTACTTTCAGCGGAATTTGTTCGCCTCGGCAGATCACTTTATCCTTTATGGCCGTCAGTACAGGACTGGTGTAAACACCCACTTTCACGCTATCCCTGCTTTTACAGCCAAATGTGTTTTCCGCATAAAATTTTATCCAGTAAGCTCCCGGTCCAACCGGAACAAAGCTGTCTCCTACCCCTCTTGTCGTTTTGTTCAATGAGTCCGTAAATGTCCAGTAATATTCTTTGACCGGAGAATTGGGAGAGGAATAGATGGAGTCTTTGATATTGACTACTCCCGATCCATCGCAAACATTGACTTTATCCACTCCAAAAGCAGTATACAGCCGCGCAACATTTACCTTTTTAGTGGAAACGATATTGACCGTACAACCAAAATTATCTTTCAGTACCAGCGTAGGTGTATAATCCCCTTCCCTTCTGTACGTGTAGGTGGTGGTGGTGCTTAATGTATTATCCAGGCGGGTATCACCGTTGCCAAAATCCCAAATGGTGGTGGTGGTATTCTTGAATTGTGCCCTGAAGGTTACGTCAAACGGTGCACATCCGAAATCCGGAGAGAAAGAAAAACTTCCCTGCGGCCCGGAAACAATAATATAATCCGGTTTAAAGATGGTATCCGTGCAATTATTCGTATCCACCACTATCAGCTTCACATCAAATGAATCGGAACGTGTGTAGACCCCTTGTGGTGTTTTATTGTTATCATCACTGGTATTGCCGTTTCCAAAATCCCAGAACACGTTTTTGAACTGCATGCCAGCCGGAGCCTGCAGCTGGAAATTGGTAATCAAATCCGGACAGGTTTTAAAAGTAGGACTCGCCGTGAAGTTGACATGTATATTTTTTATCGTGACAAAATTTGTTTTCGTCATTGTCTGCTCACATCCTTTTCCATCAGATACCGTCAGTTTTATCGTATAATTTCTTTCCTGCGGAAATGCATGAACAGGTTCTCTTTCCGTAGAGGTAGTACCATCACCGAAATCCCACAAATAAGTCACTGCATTGGCGCTGGAACGGTTAAAGAATTTGATGGATTTTCCGGCACAGACTCCGTTTAAATCCTTATCAAAATCGGCCTTCACTTCCGAAACGGACACTGTCTTTGTAAGCGAATCCCTGCATCCTTCCTGATTTTGCACGGTAAGCCTGACGGAATAGGTACCCAAAGCGTTAAAACTATAAGAGGCCGTTTGTCCGCTGGCGGTTGCCGTATTATTGAACAACCAGGAATGAGCAACTATCGGTGAACTGTTGGAGTAACTGCTGTCTCTGAAATTAAATACCGCCGGAACACATCCGCTGGCTTTATCAAAATTAAAATCCGCGTGTGCTTTCAGCACCGTTACCGTATCTCTTTGGCTGGAAGCGATCAAACATCCGTTGTTATAGCGAACAAACATTTTTACCACATACTGTCCTTCTGCCGGATAGGTCGCGAGGTAATTATTTCCAAAACCCCGCTCTCCATTGCCCAGCTCCCATATATAATTGAACACGCTGGTATCACTCGGAGCAGACATCAATACCTTCAGTGGGGCACATCCCTTCTGCGGTGTCAGTGTATATTTGAATGAATCTATGCTCGCAAATTTGATGACTTTAGACAAGGTATCCCTGCAGCCAGTGGAATCGTTATAAACGGCCAGGGAACAGGTCACTTCCGTTACATTTGGCGGATAGGTATGGGACAGGTTGGCATCCATCGTGCTAAGTGTCGTACCATCGCCGAAAATCCAGGTAGCGGACGTATGTCCTTCCGATAAATTTTCAAACGTAACCACCTGACTGTTACAGGTAGAAACATAATTAAATTTAGCCTTAGGATATGCAACAAATATTTCCTGTACATCCAGCGTATCTCTGCATGTGTTGTTAATCGCAATTAGTTGTACCAGGTATTTTCTGGGCTGGGATGGCACGGTGTAGATGTGTGTGGTATTTCTGCCCTGCCCGGTACCGTCGCCATACAACCAGATAAACTCCGTCGTTGGCCTGCCTCCGCTGGCCGTATAAGTAACCATTTCGCGGTTTACACATACTTTTTCATAATCCATCACACCGTTAAATGGCACCTTATCACCGGCATGAATAGGACCGATAGTGGCTTCCAGCGAATCACAGGGAGCATCATATATCACTTTCACTTTCACATAATAATCCCCTGTGGTCGTGTATGTGTGCACAGGATTAGGGCCGGTACCTGTTGTTCCATCCCCAAAATTCCAGGTAATACTTCTGGGTGTCCAGTTATTGGTCAGATTCGCGTTAAAATGTACTTTCAAAGGAATACATCCTTCCGTCTTGTCAGCAGACGGATTCATCTGGTCAGGACCAATCCATATATACAACGGCTTATCTGTTCTGTCTGTACAACCATTGGCAGCTGTGACGATTAAGCTAACATCATAATAACCATTTCTCGGCAACGTCACAGAAGGATTCACATCTGTAACCGTCGTATAAAATCCGTTCGGACTGCTGATAATCCATTTATATGTAATGCCGTTTACCGAATTATTGGTAAAATTAACGGTATATGGTTTGCAGGATTTTGTCTGGTCTGCCGTAAAATCAGCCACTGGCGCCTGATTTACCACAACCGTCTGCTGCATGGAATCCCTGCAGCCTTCCAGATTCGTCGCTTTGACACTTAAATTATAGGTTCCCGGAGTCGGATAATTGATAGTAGGTGCGACAGCGGATGAAGTTCTGCCATCCCCAAAATCCCAATTGCAAAAAATGGGAAAATAGTTGGAAGATACATTCGCTGTTGCTGTTGTATTCGTACACATGGGTGACGGCACGCTCGCATTCAAGGTAAATTTTTCAATTTTAACGGCATTGGGTTTTGTTTTTGTCGTGACGCAGTTATTCATATCTCTTACAGACAATGAAACGGTATAATCACCTCCGCTGTTATAGATGGCCGTAGGATTGGGCGCAGTGGATGTAGTACCGTTTCCAAAGTTCCAGGAGTATGTTACGGCAGATTGCGCGGTTACCGTACTTTGGAAATTCGCATTAAACGGCAACAAACACGTTTGAGCTTTATTCACGGTAAAATCGACCACAGGTGCCGTGGCCTTCTTGATGAAGTCGCGCACGGTCAATGTATTTTTACATCCGTTTCCATCGGTAACAATAAGTGATACGGTTAAATTGCCGCTGAACGTGTAGGTATGTAACGGATGCTGAGTGGTTTCCGTTCTTCCGTCACCCATATCCCAGAGCCAGTTGACAACAGGCGCATCGCCGGGAGTCGACAAATCCTGAAACTGCACATTGAACGGCACACAACCGGTTCGCGGCAGCGCATCAAAATTGGAAACCGGGTCTTTAAATACCGTTACTGTTTTGGTGATGGTGGAAGACTGATTGCCTTTATAAATTGTCAGTTTTACATTATAGGTGCCCGGCTGATTAAAGATGGCACTCGGATTGCATTCGTCGGATGTATTTCCATTAATACCCAATTCCCAAAAACAACTGTCCGGAAAGCCGGTGGACGTATTGGTAAAGGTAACATACAGCGGTGCACATCCTTTATCCTTACTCATGTTGAAATTCGCATTCAACTGGGCAAAAGATGTCAGAGGCATTATGCTGAATGCACAACAACACAAGGCAATATAAATGACGCTTTCAGAAGACCGTAGGCGGCTTCGCAATAAGCGATATGAAGAAAACATGGGTCATGGGGTTTTTATGTTAACGCAATATTAAGTTCGATTTGTGGCATTGTCAAGAGATTATTTGTAATTTTCAGACGAAAACGTTCATTTATTGATTTAAGGCAAATCAATTGCCCTTATTTAACATTTCAACCATGAAAGGCTACGCACATTTATCAGTAATTCCCATGCGGGCAACACCTTCCGACAAAGCGGAAATGGTCAATCAGGTTTTGTATGGTGAGACGTTTGACATATTGGAACGAACCGAAAAGTGGAGTAAAATAAGACTGCATCACGATAACTATGAAGGCTGGACAGATAACAAGCAAATTGAATCAGGTAATGCGAATTCAAAAAAGAAAATGGGGGTAGTTGCCTCTTTGTTTAAAAGAGTTTCTATCTACGGCAATGCTATTACGTTGCCGATGGGCGCCTTTACCGAACACGCAATGCCCGTAAAAGACAATCTCATCAAAACGGCCAAACGCTTCCTCCATACACCCTATTTATGGGGTGGCAGGACATTCATGGGCATCGATTGCTCCGGCTTCGCGCAAGTGGTTTTCAGGGTACATGGCATCCGGCTTAAACGCGATGCCTGGCAGCAGGCCGCTCAGGGAAAGAAAATAAAATTTACAGATGCCGCTACCAATGACCTGGCATTCTTCCACAATGCGGAAGGAAAAGTGATACATGTTGGTATCGTCATCAAAGAAAAAAATAAAATGAATATCATCCATGCCTCCGGCAAAGTGAGAATCGACATGCTGGATGAACAGGGAATTTTTAACGCAGACATAAATGCCTACTCGCATCAGCTGCACAGCATCAAAAGAATGACACGATGAAGAAGATACTGAATACCGGACAAATACGGGATGCGGATGCTTATACGATGCAGCAGGAACCCATCACTTCCATTGATTTGATGGAACGCGCATCGCTGGCTTTTGTTCGCCGGCTGGAAAAAGATTTTCCGGACAACCCTCTTCCTATATACATCTTTTGCGGCAACGGCAATAACGGCGGCGACGGGCTGGCGATCGCCCGCCTCTTGCTGCAACAGCAACACAAAGTCACGGTATATATTTTTGACAGCAAAAACGCTTCTGCCGACAATCAAAAAAACCTGCAACGACTGCAGAAGAAATTCCGTCATTGCATCCATTACATTCAAGACAGTGATTTTATCGATACTTTGCCACAGGACATTCTGCTTATCGATGCCATTTTCGGCAGCGGTTTAAACAAACCTGTAGTACAAGGCAGCCTTTTCTATGATGTGATACAACAAGTGAATGCAAAGAAATTCAGGCAGGTGGTTTCCGTCGATATCCCAAGCGGATTATTTGCCGACCGGCACACGGACGGTATCGCCGTTCAATCCCATAAATGTTATACTTTTCAGTTACCGAAAGTAGCGTTCCTGCTTCCGGAAAATGGAAAATATGTTCCGGATTTTTCCATCCTCGATATCGGATTGCATCCGGCATACATCGAAAATGCACCAAGCTCCTTTTTTCTGACGGAGCAGGAGGACATCCAACAGCTACTGCATACCCGAACAAAATTTTCGCATAAGGGCATCTATGGACATGCCCTGATAGTTGCCGGAAGCTATGGCAAAATGGGCGCTGCGGTATTAGCCGCTAAGGCCTGTCTGCGCAGCGGCGCCGGACTGGTCACCGCACACATCCCAAAATGCGGCTATGCTATCTTTCAGTCTTCAGTCGCGGAAGCCATGTGTGAAACGGATAAAAACAGTTTATGCATAGCCTCCATCCCCGACACTAAAAAATACGACGCTGTTGCCATCGGACCCGGACTGGGCGATCAACCGCAGACTCAAAAAGCATTTTTAGATTTGCTGAAAAAAAACAAAAAGACGCTAGTGATTGACGCGGATGGATTGAACATTCTTTCCAAAAACAAAACCTACATCAAACTGCTGCCGGAAAACTGTATCCTCACGCCGCACCCGAAAGAATTTGAACGCTTAGCCGGCAAGTGGAACAACGACTTTGAGCGACTGCAATTACAGCAACAATTTTCAAAAAAGCATAAAGTAATTGTAGTGCTGAAAGGCGCACACACCAGCATTTCCGATACGAACGGCAATGTCTATTTCAACACCACCGGAAATCCGGGCATGGCCACCGGCGGAAGCGGCGATGTATTAACGGGAATACTCGCAGGCCTATTGGCACAACACTATTCACCGTTAGACTGTGCACTGCTGGGTGTTTATGTACACGGACTGGCAGCTGACTGCGCATTGCAGAAGCAAAGCATGGAAAGCCTTATTGCGTCCGATTGCATCGAACAACTGGGTGTCGCATTTAAACAGTTGACGCATGGCTGAACGAAAAAAAATAGTGGTGCTTACCGGCGCGGGCATCAGCGCGGAAAGCGGGATCAAAACCTTCCGAGACAGCGACGGGCTGTGGGAAAACCACCGCATTGAGGAGGTGGCGACATTTGAAGCATGGCAGCGCAACCGGGAACTGGTACTGGATTTTTACAACCAACGCAGAAGGCAGTTACAGGAGTGCGAACCGAATGCTGCACACAGACTGCTCGTGGAGCTGGAAAAAAAATACGACATACACATCATCACCCAAAATGTAGACGACCTGCATGAACGCGCAGGCTCCACAAAGGTACTGCACTTGCACGGTGAGCTGTTGAAAGTGCGCAGCACGCTGGATGAACGGCTCATCTATGAATGGAAAAAAGATTTGCATGCAGGAGACCAATGCGAGAAAGGCTCGCAACTACGGCCGCATATCGTGTGGTTCGGCGAGCAGGTACCCATGATGGAGGTGGCGGCGAAAATTGCTGCCGGGGCGGATATCTTTGTGGTAGTAGGCACCTCACTGGTGGTGTATCCGGCGGCGGGTCTGGTGCATTATACTGATTTCACTGTTCCGAAATATGTCATCGACCCGAACAGACCTTCTATTTCAGGTATGCAAAACGTGGAATATATTACCGAGAAGGCAAGTGTAGGGGTAAAGATGTTGGTAGATACATTAATGAAGGAATGAGGGGAAAGAATCAAGAGTCAAGAATCAAGAGTCAAGAATCAAGTTAAAACGTTACAAAACTTACATACAATAATCAATGATCGATGAAACCCACAATCCCTGGACGTCCTTATCCCGACAGACCGTTTATGACAATAAATGGATTACCGTCACCCATGAGGAAGTGCTGACACCCGGCGGAAGCAAGGGTATCTACGGAAAGGTGCATTTAAAAAATTATGCCATCGGCATCATCCCTGTTGACCGGGAAGGCAATACCTGGCTGGTGGGACAATACCGCTATCCGCTCGGCGAGTACAGCTGGGAAATTCCCGAAGGCGGCGGACTGCTGGAAAAGGATATACTGGAAGCGGCACAGCGCGAACTGAAAGAAGAAGTGGGACTGACGGCGAACAAATGGACACAGATTGCTATTAGCCATACATCCAATTCCGTAACGGACGAACTTGCGGTGATTTTTGTGGCGCAGGAATTAACGGAAGCTGCCAACGAACCGGACGATACGGAACAATTACAAATAAAAAAACTATCTTTAAACAAAGCATTCGCGATGGCGATGGACGGCACTATAAAAGATGCCATCTCCATCATCGGCTTATTAAAACTGAAACTATTAACAGATGAAGGAACATTTGAAATTTGAAATCAACTATATCTGTATTCCCACGTTTGAGGAGCTGCCGGACAATTACAAATTTTTAATTGAGGAAGCCCGCAAAGCCAAAGAGGGCAGCTATGCACCTTATTCCAACTTTCAGGTAGGCGCGGCACTGCTGCTCAACAACGGACAGGTGATACACGGCAGCAACCAGGAGAACGCTTCCTATCCGATTGGGTTTTGCGCGGAACGGACGGCGCTGAGCGCGGCCGCCTCCCTGGCTTCCCATGAAAAAATAAAAGCCATTGCCATCACATGCAGCAGCGCCCACAACCCGGTGACGACGCCTGCGGCCCCCTGCGGTATTTGCAGGCAAACCATCTTTGAAGCCGAGTGCAAACACCAGCAGAATATTGAAGTGATATTGATGGGCGAAAGTGGAAAAATATTCGTTTTCAAATCCATCAAGGATTTACTGCCCCTGCATTTTGACGCGGATTTTCTGTAAGTCCAACTTGCTTTTCCATTTTATGGAATGTATACTGATTTTAATTTTCCATGAAAAAGAATAAAGAGTCCATTAGACAATATACATTGAAAGGCAAGTTCGCATTTTGTATTGCCCGAACGAAAAACAATACAGAATACGAATTACGTGTTTTGTATTATCGTAGCCTATAAATAATTGACAAATAGTATATTATACTTAAATTTATAAATACATGGGAATTCGAATAATTTCGTCTATTTTAGAGTTCGATGCAATGTTTCCCAAACCCTCTTTTTAGACAGAAATTAACTAATAGAAAAAATGATATTCAATATTTACTACATAAATTTTCCGAAAGTCTATGAAATAAAGATGATGTTGGGTAACATCATTTTATTAAACAAAGAATTAGAAAGTAACAAAAATTTTGAAGGTGGTGCTGATTTAGGAGCAAAATTTGACATCGGAACAAAATTCTTCAAACTTTTTAATGTTGAAGCAGAAGGAAAAGGAAGAGCCAGGAAGTTCTGCTCAAAAGTGCTAGAAACATTTGAAGTAAAGACTACTAAATCTGTCATTTTAAATGATGTGATTGAAAACTCTAAAGTAGTGCAAGACTTCAACAATGTAAATGAGGGTGAATTAATCCGCATAGACAATGTTTCTCTTTTTTTGGAGAATGAACCCGAATTAAGAGTTGTAAAACTTTTTACAAGCGACGCATTCAAAGGAATGAATATTCCGGGAGCAAATGGATTTGATATGAATAATCTATTCAATTCTATGTTTAAGGACTATGCGTATAAGCTAAGAGGAACAATAGCAAATCTTCCAGAAAATATTTTAATAAAAATACCACTTACATTTGAAAGTGAATTTGAAAGTTCATATAGTGTTGATGATTTGTTTATTGGTAAAGTATCGCTAGTAGGACTGTATAAAGGCAAAATAAAACTTAGTGAATTAAGAAACTCTTTGGAGTTTTTCCAAGAGATTGGAAATATGCAACAATTAGTTTCAAATAAAAACGTTGAAGATGATGAAATTCAAAATAGCCAGTATGAAGATGAGATAGCTACAAACTCATTTAATCCTTTTATTAGTAGTTTACAAGATGATAAGGAGTATCATTACATAGACATTTTATCAATCATTCAAACAATAAATATCCCCAAAAAGAATGATTAGTAAAAGTAAATTACTGCTCTATAATCTATCGAAATTTAGACAACTAAAATCTTATTTTTCAGAACAAGAGAAAGAGATTATAAGTATTACTGAATTTATCCAAAAGGAATCGCTAATAGATGAACATATTGGTTTTGAATTAGTAATTGACATTACAGCTATTACAATCTGCGAACAATATCACAGAGAAAGGCTAATAAGTCTATTTGATGATACATTTACTTTCGTTGCGGATATAAGACATAAAGAACTTTTAGAAAAAGAACTTCGATTCTGCTTTGATGAATTTATAATTTTTGAAGAATACGTAGACCAAGAAGAAGATTCACCAAATGATAAAAAGCAACTTAAAAAGAAGCATAGAAAATTAACTGATTTAGAACCTAATGAGATAAAGATATTCCTTGAAAGATTTGAAGAGTCATTATACGGACATCAAAAGTTTAAAGATGATTTCAGAAAACAAGTAGATAATTTTAGAGTATTCAATAAATTAGGAGAACACAAAATTCTTTCTCTTTTTCTTATGGGAGATTCAGGAGTTGGAAAAACGGAAGTTGCAAGAGCTTTGCATAAAGCATTAGAAGGACAAAGCAAAATGGCAAAAATAAATTTTGGCAACTACAGTAGCGACAACTCTTTAAACTCACTAATTGGTAGTCCAAGAGGTTACATTGGAAGCGAAGATGGTGAAATATTTATACGAGTTGCAGAATCAGATACAGGAGTTATTCTTATTGATGAGTTTGAAAAATCAAACTCTACTCTTTTCAACTACTTTCTTGATGTTTTAGAAAATGGGAAAATGGTGAGTTCATTAGCTCACGAAATAGATTTAAATGGATTTATAATAATATTTACTTCAAATATTTCTAAGGACAATTTCAAAAACGTAATATCACCAGAATTACGTTCAAGATTTGACTACAAAGGGTATTTTTCAATTTTAAAGACAGAGGATAAAAGGAAATATGTTTGGTTTAGAATAAACAGCATTGTTCGGAAATTCAATAAGTATGTAGCAAACGTTCTTGACGAGAATTTTACTTCTGACGTTTTTAAACAAATCAATGTGACAAAATTCAAGAACATGAGAGATTTAAATAAAGCGATTAAACAAACTTTTGTTGACCGAATAAAAGACCGAATAACGAAATAACACTGCACACAACATCGGTAGCTGTTGCGCAACTAGCTGAAAAAGGTTGATTTTTTTTGTGTTCGTTTTTAGCGTTCCATTTTTTAACTTCTTGCTACGTGATACTGTGTCGTTACTGTAGTTTCAATACTTACAAAGCCATTATAAATTGACTTACAGATTTGCAATAAATTATCAGCACTAAAGTTGCACTTTAGTGAAACTTTAATTATCTTTGTATCGTGAACAAAAAACAGAGTTACAGAAAAATTATATTCTTCAAAGATTATTTTCAAAACTTTTTTAATAAGCAAAACAAAAAGGTAAAAGCAAAGATAATCTGGACGTTAGAATTAATTGAAGAATTGCAAAGAATACCTGAAACCTATTTAAAACACATTGAAAACACAGATGGTATATATGAAATACGGGTTCAAGTTGGCAGTGATATATTTCGTATTTTCTGTTTTTTCGATGAAGGACAATTGGTAGTTTTAACAAATGGATTTCAAAAGAAAACTCATAAGACGTAAGGGGGGTAAAACAAAACATACAGTTATTAGTTAATTCATATTTTGCCGAAAAGTCTAATAAAATATAGACTCTCAATAAATTTTGCCGATTTTTTAAGAAATTCAAAAAGTGCGTGGATGCTTCTATCCACTTCCATTCCGCTTCCGTTTTTTAAACGTTTAATTACGATTTAAACGTTACTCAAAGCGAATTACACCGACTACCAGTGCAATAGCCCGTATATCGGCTAATTTTACGGTAAATTCGGGGTAATCCTTGTTGTCTGACTTGCATATAACTTCATCCGGTTCGCCTGATTTCATTAGCCTTTTGACCAATGCACCCTGCGTTGTATCCAACACATACGGCTTGTTCCACTGTATGAAAGTGATCTCTTTTATGTACCGGCATGCCACAATATCTCCACTCTGGTACCGTGGATACATTGAGTTGCCTGTTACCTTGATGTAAAAGTCCACTTTTCCTTTAAATTCAGGTATTATCAGCCGTTCTTGTATCTGATTTTCAAATACTGCAGTAGATTCACCAGCCCCTAAACCGGCCATCGCTTCAATCGGGATCAATGGTATGCCTATTTCTGCATTAGGTGTCACATTAGGTGTCATATTAGGTGTCAAACTGACCACAATTTCCTCATTAGGTGTAGTATTGGGTGTAGTTTTAGGTGTAGTTTCATCGCTTTTTCCGAGCAACCAATTATAATCTACTCCAAAAATATTGACAATATTATCTAAGGTTTCAATAGTTGGCTGTTGTTTACCTGT
Source organism: Chitinophagales bacterium (assembly GCA_046329865.1). Lineage (GTDB taxonomy): Bacteria > Bacteroidota > Bacteroidia > Chitinophagales > JADIYW01 > JADJSS01. Next base: position 15,592 of record JAXLTW010000022.1, read on the forward strand.
CTCAATCATGCCTACTGATGCTCTTTTTACGCCAATTTTAGACCCAAAATCCTCTTGAGAAAGATTTTTTTCTTCACGTAATTGCTTGATTTTCAGATTAACACTCATTTTCTTTAAATTCTATGCAAAAAATCTTTGCATAATGCTTGTCTGTGTCAATATTATTTGCATATATTTGCATCAGTTTCAAACACAGAAACACAAACTTAAATAAAAAATGAATACACCGCTACAATACGACTCTGATGCAGTGAACAAAACTGCCGAAAAAATGGATGTAACTGTACAATATGTGCGCTTAGTGCTTAGGGGTAAGCGCAAAAACGCACTCATAAAAGCACTATATGAAATGTATGTACATGGAAAAGAGGTGTTAATTAATGCAGCAGCTGAGGCACTGGATGCTGTAGATATAGTGAATTGAAAAACAGCGTACCGTGCCTTCTTGGTCGAAGTTCCCACGGTACGCTCAACCCAACCTCCCGGAGAGTTTACGCTCCGGGAGTGATTGGGATAAAAGTATAAAATTATCTAACCAAAACAAACAGCAATATGGAAAACTATTTAAGATCAGCACAAATTATCGTTACCAGGACACAAGATAAATATCAAACAAGGGTAATAGATTGCAAAAGTGAACTGGAAGCACAAAATCAATTTGATGCCAACACTGAAAATGCGAAAGGCTCAAATGAGCATGAGGGATATTTAAGGTGGGATTTAGTTGTTGTCACAGAATCCGGTGCAAGACTAATAAGACGTACAATGTATACAGCTGAATAATAAATCGTGGGATGGAGAAGATGGTCATCTCGCCGGCCTCATAAGCCGGAGATCGCAGGTTCGAGTCCTGCTCCCGCTACTAAAAGAGTCACAATGAAAAAAAATAAACAAAAAGACCAACATGACATCAGAACTACTGATGAAACACAGTTGATTATAGCATTGATTCTTATCATGATAATGGCACTGATGCAAAAATGAAATTAATCAACGGCATAATATGGTTAGAGTTTCGTGAACTGGTGAATGCCGGTGTTAATGACAATACACTGAAGAGAGCCAAGATAGATAGAGCCGCATGCTGGGACTTTATGAACGACCCGGACGACAAACGCAAGGTGCTGATAAAATTTGATACCCTAAAAGACAGATACAAGATGATGGTGGTGGCAAAATTCGGAGAGCCATCCAGATATATAGCCTCTGAAATCATCAAACCCTACTTAGTAAGCAAAGACGAAGATACCTACATGATAACAAACTATACATACGGAGACGGAAAGTACCTCGCTGACGAGTACCGGTCGCAGTGTATAGAAGCTTGCAAGTATCTGCACCTGATGGACCGCACAACGGTTGCCCAGGCTAAGCGATGGTTTGGATACAATGACAAGCAATCATTCAACGAGTCATTATTGACCCTAATTAAGTCAGACAACGTGCGCTTACCCAAGACAGAGCGCACCTTATTGAATAAATTGAAGGAATACCGGTCTATCGGAGCGATGTCGGTAATAGATGAGCGAGTAGGCAATGCCAATGCGCGCAAAGTAGGAAAAGATGAAATACAAATGGCATTCCTTCAGGAACTGCGCCGCAAACATAACAACCTGAACTTTGAACAGATCACTGAACTGTATAATATAGCCGCTCAGGCTTCCGGATGGCAAAAAGTAACCTCTAAGACGGTAGAAAATAACCTTAAAACAGGCCGAATGAACCTTGTTACCTATGCCGGACGTATGGGTAAACGCAATTTAGACACCCATTTGATGCCTCACAACAAGCGGCAGAAGCCAACCGCTCCGCTTTTCTTCCTGTCAATAGATGGTTGGGATGTGGAACTGGCCTACCAACAGCGCGAAATGGTGAGCCGTGGCGGCAAGAAGGTGGAAATTACCACGTATGACAACCGATTAGTCATGGTGGTGGTATTGGATGCCTTCAATAAGTATCCTTTAGGATATGCCATTGGTGAGCGCGAGAATGTGGAACTGATAAAACAGGCCATGCGCAATGCCATCACACACGTGCGCGAGATAACCGGTGAATACTTCAAGCCTTGGCAGCTGCAGTCTGACCACTATGGTATCAAGCAGCTGACCGACTTTTATACGAACCTGACCAAGTCATTTACTCCGGCAGAGGTAGGAAACGCTAAATCAAAACCGATTGAGCCGTATTTCAAACACCTGAACACATCTTTCTGCCAATACCAACGCAACTGGACCGGATTCGGCCTACAGGCGCGAAAAGAAAACCAGGTGAACCGCGAATACACCAACCTTATTAAAAAGGACTTCCCGACTAAGTGGGAATGCATTGAACAGATACGCCTCATGATTGAATTGGAGCGAAAGAACAAGCAAAGCGAGTGGGTAAGTGCATTTAAACAGCTGTCAAATGCCGATAAAATGACACTTAGCCGGGTGGAATACCTGCAATTGTTAGGCAAGCCAACGGCAAAAAACACCATCAATGGATTTGGATTGACACCAACCATCAACGGCGTGAAGATGGCATTCGATACATTGACGGATGATACCTTCCGCCATCTTAACCATCTGCAATGGACGGTATTATACGACGATAACGACCTGAGCAATGTGCTGGCTGTCGCGCACAAAGGACAATACCAGTACCTGTTGGATAACAAGCACGAAGTATCAATGGCATTGAAAGACCGAAAAGAAGGCGACGGACAGGCATTGACCGCACTCAAGGAGCAAAAGTCACGCATCCTTGATTACATCAGCAGCGAAGCGGTGCGCGCCAATAACCTGGTGACGGAGTGGGTGCATGATCATCTGCAGCAGATACGAGATACTAAACTTAAACTGATGTTGACCGATAGCAAAGGCCAACAGAAGGACCCGATGCAAGATGCCAAAAGAAAGGCACTTCCGGAGCCGGTGGAGTACGCGGAACTGGAACCGGTAAAACAACAAACAGCAAAACAGAAATCATTGGATATGATATAAAGAAAATGGTGCTGTTAGAGCAGCACCACGGTAAGATTAAATTAATAACCTTTTAAAGAGAAAACAAATTTATGAAAATCACAGCAAACCACAAAGAACAAATTTCTGCAGCACTGCAAAAGGACTTCGAATCCAAAGAAGCAACCTTTGTCAGCCAGAACAAGTATGCCAACAGTATCGGCATCAACAGCGCAACAGTCAGCAATGTAATCAACCGCAAATGGCGCGAAAATCCGGTACTGGTATCTGATAAGAAGTGGAATGAAATTGCACTGGCCATTAACTTCCAGTTATCAGACAAGCCTTCCACCGGTTGGCAGACGGCTAATACGGAAGTATTTAACCACATTACCAATATCCTGTCTTTTTGTAAAAACCATTCAGAGACAGCCATATTCATAGACATTGCCGGTATAGGTAAGAGCTACACCTGTAGACAATTTCAAAAAAACAACCCACACGTATTTATCATTGAAGGCTCCAGTGCCACTTCTAAGAGCCGGTTCATCCGCGAGCTTACTAAAGCTGTAGGATTGGAAGTGAAAGGAAAATATGAGGAAATGATGGATGCCGCCATACGCCGACTACTATCTTTTACTAAAGAACAACCGCTTCTTATCCTGGATGAAGCCGGAGACCTGGATGATAAGACCTTCCTGCTGATCAAGCAGCTGTATAACCGCCTGGAAGACAAATGCGGCATGTTTATGACCGGAGCAGGTGGACTGCGCAAGAAACTTGACAGCGGAATACGCTTGGACAAGAACGGATTTGATGAAGTGGCCGACCGATTTGGCTATAAAGAATCCATAGTAAGCATCGTTCCTGAAGATATCACCCAGCGAAACGAATACCTGGCAAAGATGCGCGCTGAGATATGTATGGCTAACGGAGTAACATCTATGGATAACATTGAGCGAATCAAAAAACGTGGTGGTACCAACCGCCGTGCTAAAAAAGAGATTAACAAACTTAAAGCAGCGTAACATGATCACAGATACTCAAATACAGACGGCTAAACAGTCCATAGAAAAACTGTTGAATATATCTCCTGAGCAGCACAATGAGATACTTTTTGATTGCGGCATTGGCTTCTGTGAAACTGTTTACAAGCCCGCAACCCCACTATATGAGCATAACGCTTACGGTGCTGATTTTTGGAACTGGTGGACATCGGCATGGCATAAGAGAAACTATGAACTGCTGTTATCCATTAAGGCCATTAACGAATCCGGAGAACTGGTAAACTATTCCATTGACAACCATTATATGCAGCACACATTTGTGAGCACTCACATGAATGCAGCTGTGCAATATTACCCATCTAAAGCCTTTGCCAAATGATAGTAATGGATAACATAATGCTAAACAAAGCATCGAATATTACTAATACAGCTGCAGATAAATTACGCAGGCTGTTTGGAAAGGATGTTGAAGTACGATTTATCATCAAAGACCAATTTATAGAAATTCAGCAAAACGACAGTTCTGTTGTTGATACTATAGTTACAACTGTCTGCAACTACTTTAACATTAAAGAAGAAGAATTAAAGGGAAAATCAAGGGTTGGGCAACTTTCAGACCCAAGAAGTATGTGTTATAATTTGATTCACGAATATGTAAGGCCTGTTCCATCACTTAGTAGTATAGCACAAATGTTTTCCAGGAGAGACCACTCTACAATCATACATGCTCTAAGAAAATTCAGGAACATGTATGATACTGAGAATCTTTTTAGAAAACAGTATCATGATATAACACAAATAATAGATTTTAAACTTAATAATAAACGATTACAAAATGACACAGACAGCAAAAACGGTTAAGACCATCAAAGACCACAACGGATACGACGTGCCGGTAAAATCAATCCGTCCACTGGATTTAACAAAGAACAATATCGCCGTCAAGATGGCTGATAAATTCATCAAATCCAACCAAATGCTCACCGAACTTAAAGACTGGGCATTTAAAGAATCAGACAAAATATATGAGGCACAATTGAAAGCTTATGAATTCGAAGGCAAACAAACTGCCGCAATGAAAGGGAACTTCACTTTCTTTTCATATGACAAAAGCATCAAGGTAGAGGTACAGATTGGAAATAAGATGGAATTTGATGATAAAATCAATATTGCCAAAGCAATGATTGATGAATATTTGCAAGATCTTGTGAAAGGACAGAGCAGCGATGTTATCCTAATTGTCAACAATGCATTCGTTACGAGCCGTGGCAAACTGGATCATAAGAAGATATTAAACCTCTTCACGCTGAAAATCAAGGCTCCTAAATGGATTGCCGCAATGGAAATACTTAAGGAATCTATCACCACGAACATTTCAAAACGCTACATCAAGGTATGGCAGCGCGATGATCAGGGAGAATATCAGATTATTAACGTTCAATTTTCCGCACTATGAGCCTGAATAACCAACAATCTGAGAGGGCATACACATGTGACCACTGCAATCAGAATCCGGGACCAAATCCGCGTAATAAGGCATTGTGGTATGGATTCTTTGACCAGGACACGAAACAATATGTGTGTATGGGATGCAAAGAGATGCATTATCATGTGAAAGCCAAAACAACACCGCAAGGATTATACTCTGAGTTGCCGGTAACCATGCAATTAATGTACAAAAACTAATCTATAACAAAGGGGTAAATGCAATTATGAAGACGATAGGAGTATTTCAATTAGGTCAAAAAGTGTTCGACACGTATGATTTTGATGGCGTATGGAAAGATAGCTTCGGGTGTCCTGAAAAGAATTTCAGCACCGTTATTTACGGAGACAGCGGAAACGGCAAGACGGATTTCTGCGTGAAGCTTGCAAAATACATGGCAAAATTCACAAAGGTATTATACGTCAGCCATGAGGAAGGTATCTCTAAGAGTATACAGGAGGCATTTGAACGCAACAACATGAAAGAGGTATCCGGCAAGGTGATATTGGCAGAGAAGTGTACGGTGGACGAAATGATTGAATACCTGAAAAAGAGAAACAGTCCGGGATTCCTAATCATTGACTCACTGGATTATATGCGCCTGACAACAGACCAGTACAAACTGATCCGTGCGCAATGCCCAAAGAAAGCCATCGCCATCATATCCTGGAGTGTAAACAACAAACCAAAGTCACAGTTTGCCAGGGATATTGAATACATGGCCGATATCAAGATAAGTGTCAGGTCATTTAAGGCACATCCACGCAGCAGATATGGAGGCAATAAGGAGTTTGTCATTTGGAATAAGCATCATACTCTTAAAGCTCCGGCATCTATTGGGAACATCCCAACTGGTACGGAACAGGCAGCATTAGAGTTATAAAAGTTCTTTTATCGTGCGCTTGCTGTACACGATAGTTTTTTCATAGTTTTTGTTCCCGATGAGTGTGGTTAGCTCATCCGGTTCCGGGATGGTGTAGCGATGGCAGTGTAGCACACCTACTAAGTAGGAAGTTGGGGGTTCGAATCCCTCTCCCGGAGCAAAAGAAGTTCTTTTAATATGGTCAGGTGGCGTAAGGGTTAACGCATAGGTTCATAAAGTGTCGGTAATCAAAACGAGTGTATAAGCAATAGAAGCTCTGAGAGTAAAACACACCTATCACAGGTTCGAGTCCTGTCCTGACCACAAATAGTTCTTTAAAATACAATAAGATTATCATTTTGCCGAATCCGGGAAGATGATAAATGTAGATTTCCATTTTCCCAACGCCGGGAAAATGGTTGACTCGGGTTGTCGGAGTGGTAAGCGAAAGCACAATATTAAAGAAGTGCAATATATCCTTATGCGATTGAGCGAATTTTGAGTGTACATGTATGGTTCGATTCCATACACCTGAGCATTCCCACCACCAGAGAGGTTAAAGAAAGGAGTGCGAATTACCTGTGCAGGTACGTGAGTTAAGTCCGCCGTTGGAATCCTGCATGGCCAGTTTCGATACTCCTATAACCTCAGTAAGCATCAAACAATTTCAATAACAACGCACACTGCAGTTATGTTGGCGGTCTTTTTAATGGCTGCAGTGTGTATTTAAACGTTTTTAAACATGGCTTTTGAGCAATTAGATAAGTTCACCCAAGAGATGAAAGCAGCTTTCGACAAAACAAATAAGCCGGAGTATCTGTATGTACTCACATCTTACTACGAAACCGTGTGTTCACATGCGAAATTCAGAAGTCAGAAAGCATACTGCAGGAGAATAATATTTGAAATGAATCCGGCTTATGCGAAAGGATATTTTAAAGCAGATAAATAAAGATTGTTTAGCTATGGAAAAAGTTATATACGGTAACAATCAGGGCTTAGGCATTGTACTGGATGAATTCGAGCAAATAGACGACTTCGTATTAAAGTCCTCTGTAGTGTTGCATGGAAATATCTTAGAACCCGGAAGCTGGACTGATTTAGATCGTATGTTTTCCAGTCGTGTCCGATACGAAGGACTATTGAAAGGAGAAGACCATAATATAATGGTATTCTTTATTGGTGTGGATGCTGATTTGTCTGAGCATAAATCTTTCTATCAATGCTTTTACTGGTTAAACGAAACACGAATAGGAAACAAGTATAAAGAGGGAACATTCCGGGATTTTAACTGGAAGGACAATAAATGGAAATAAAATGGTGAAAGAAAACCTATACCAACCAAACTGTATCCGTACATTCTCCGGTAAGTATGTAAATATACTGGAGCCACATCCTGATATGTTCTGTATCAGTGATATAGCACATGCTTTATCCAATCAGTGCCGTTTTGGCGGACACCTGCCACAGTTCTACTCAGTAGCGCAGCACTCATGGTTGTGTACTCAGCTGATAAGTGATAAAAACAAATACAATGCCCTGATGCATGACAGCAGCGAGGCCTACCTGTTGGATATACCTACGCCGTTAAAAAGCCTGTTGACCAATTACAAGGAAATTGAAGACAGGTTGATGAAGGTGCTTGCTGAAAAATTCCAGTTTGAGTACCCATTGAATGATGAAGTGAAGTCCATCGACAAGATAGTACTGGAATTGGAGTGGAATCAGCTGATGCTGCAAAAGGACAAAATTAAGTACTTCTCCTGTTTTAGTCAGGGATATGCAAATACTGCCTTTATGAACCAATATTATCAATTAAGAAAATGATTTACCAGGAACATATATTGCCATTGATAACAAGTCTGTTTACGTTGCTGGTATGTATATATCAGGTAGCCAGGCATGTAAAAAGTGCGTATTACAAAGCATACGTTATCTTTTACTTGGTAGGGAACTACATTTTAATAATCTTCCTTTTAGATGACAATTATAAACAAAGGGAGTGCCTTGATATGATACTTAAAACATTGAAAGAATGGAACAACTTAAAGTTAAAATAGAAGATGTACGCGCCGAAATGGCACAGCATGTCGCTCATGTTAAAACAGGACTACAGGAATACGACAGAGCGGTAGAGCATATACATGAGATTTACATGAATCTTATTGCCAGCATCCGGTATCCGGGCGAGCCTCCGGTGTATGCTCAGAAGCTGACGCAAGCCGACAGAGCCATGCAGAACCATTTTGAACAAAACACAGATAAAGGAAAGTAAGATGAAAAAGGACAATGAACAAAACGGAATAAGTAACAACTGCACCATAATTATAATATGGTTCTTGTTTCTACTATTCATGGGGTTTTTAGTAGCATCTGGTAAAATTTAATAATGACAACCTATAAAGTATACCTACAGCCAGAAGAAGGGCATTTATTGCTCCATTTTAATCCGGATGGACGGATAAATGGTTTTGATTTTACAAATTCAAAACTAACAGACCTTCGCCTGGAGAATATCTTCCGGAACATGCCCATTACAGAAACTGAATTCATCCGCCGGGCAGATGGCGGAGGTACCAAGTACGAAAAACTGCAACTATGAAAGAGGTAACACCATCACAGATTAAGAAGATACACACCATCTTACCGGCTGCATACAGACGGAATCCTGAACTCAAGCAGAGCTTGGTGTATCAATTTACTGAAAACCATGACAAGCTTTCTACAAAAGACCTTTCATTCTACCAGGCGGAGGAACTCATCCACTTCCTGGAGACCGGCAAAACAAAAGATTACAGCTATTTTGCCCACTTCGATTATACCAATAAGCAGCACATGTATATGTTCAGCCTTTGCCATCAGATTGGATGGGAAGTGTTCAGCGAATCCAAAAACAAACTGGTGGTGGATATCGCCGCACTCGGCTCATGGCTGTATAAATACGGCTATAAACATAAGCCGTTGAGAGAATATACATACAGCGAACTGCCTAAACTGATCACTCAGTTCGAAAACTTAGTAAAATCAAAAGCACATAAATCATGAATATTCCATATCCTGAAAAGTACAAGTTTGACTATCAGCAATATAAGCTACTCAATGCAAAATTTGGCTTGCTCATGAGTGAATATTATGAATACGGCTCAAAATCCGCTATTGAAAAGTTATTATTAAGTATCCTTTTGGATACGGCTTCAAAATTCAGAATAAATGAATTTGAAAAGCCAAAAAAAACGTACACTAAGACGTTAAAGTACCATGAAGCGTTTGCACTGTTGTCATTTGTAACATACATATTGCAGTTTGAGGCTGATGTTTATTGGAGAGCAGTATTGGAACAGACACGAATCATATTAGATAAAAAAGTAAACTAAATGCACGGTAAAACCTATATAATAGTAAGCGCGAAGGCCGCTGGTGATATAACGCTTAAATACGATTTAAACGGTTATTTGATAGAGATGCAGATAACAGCGAATCTTACACCTGAGCAGTTTGAGAAACTATTCAGCCGTGCAATCTACCTGGAAAGCACTGCAGAATCGTTGGCTGCAAACCCAAACAGCAGCGTAAAGGTACTTCCTGAAGACCTCAGTTTCGAGCGGTTTTATGATGCCTATAATAATAAACTTGGCAAGAAAGTAATGGCTGAGAAATCATGGAAAGCATTGAGCCGTAAGGATAAGATTGATGCGCTGGTTGGAATTAAAGCCTATGATTTTTACCTGTCACGAAATCCGGGAATCAGCAAAGCATACCCAACTACTTATATAAACCAAAGGTATTGGGAAGGGTATAAACAATAAAAAAACACTATTTTTAACCTATAAAATCAAAAATCATGAAAATTACAGTAACAATCATTACCATCGCAACAGTATTATTTACAGCATGCAGCTCAGTGCCTAATTATGAAATTGTAAATGTGAAATTTGACAAATTTGATAAACAGGGAACATATACTGTGAAGATAAACACAAAGCTACCAGAGGATTCCATCAAAATGATCGCTGAAGAAATTAAAAGCTCATGCAGTGAATGCAATGAGGTATTTATTTATTTCTTTCCACCCAATTATGATGTAAATTCAATAGCATGGGCAACAGTAGAATATGACCCCTCTTATGTATTTAAACAAATTGGAACTACAGTTTCATCAAACTCTTACTTCCCTCCAAAAGGACAAATAATAGGGAAATGGGAGGATAATTATAGTGTTGGCCTGGAGCATACTGTTTACATATTTAAAGATGCTGACACATTAAAGATGCGTAAAGTTTATAGTGACGGTTCATTTGGAGATGATATTATTGAAGAGTCTGAGTATAACGGACTTAGAAAATTCACAAGAAACCTATCTGAGTGGTATGTTTTAGAGAGAAATGGAAATCTTAGTTTATATGGTGATAATGGGAAATACGCTGAGTGTGTTAAAAAAGACATATAGATTGTGAATACACCTGTGGAAAGTAAAAGTCCGGACATCAGTGTCCGGACTTTTTTATTGGCTATTATTGTATAACCATTTCTGCTATGCCGCCAAACCCAAGCAATACCCAACGGAAATATCAGGCTATTCGCAAACGCTATAATGAGTTAAAATCCATTAAGGTAAACGGTGTACAGAAGTACACATCAGCCTATATCATCAGTGTGGTAGCAGAACAATTCTTTCTCAATGCATCCACGGTAGAGAACATAGTTTGGTCAAAATGTGACCCTGTAGAGAGGGGGTAAATGCACAATTAAGCCAGTTCAACAGCCTTTTTTACCCTCTAAATATTGAATAAATTATCCTCCGGCTCCGGTTCTGTAACCATTTCACCGTCATTATTAGCGTTATAATCGCGCATATTACATGCAAATGACTTCCGGTATAAGTTGCCTGCGCCTCCGGTATCTACCGGAGAAAAGCCTGTATGGCGCATTTCGCTCAAGTTTGTGCCGCTGTAACCGTGCAGCAGGGCATGCACATCATTCAGCATCTGCAGAAAAGCCAAAGCCGACTGCTGATTATATGAACCTTTAAAGGTATCGGCCATCGTTTCATAGAAAAGGTAGACGTCCACCTGGGTATCTGCATCCTGCACATGCATACCTCGGTCTTCCGTATTCAGCGTCCTGAAGGAAAGGAAGATGGCCGGCGTAGGGAACGGATGCTCTTCAGACAGGAAGTTCACCTGGTTGTGCCACAAGTCTATCCATTTAAGTCCCGGGATTTTAGTCTTTAATAGGTCGCATAACTCCGTGTAGGCTGCTACAATATTCTGCATGGTTTAAGATTTAGGTATTGATTTTGCAATACGGTTTACAATGATTTTATCAATCTGCTGGTCCAAGGTATATGACTGGCCAATAAACTGCCGTTGGGGAATGTGTATCTGCATGGTTTCATTCTTTGTTAAAGCCATGTATTTCCATTTTAGTACATGATCCGGTATGCTCAGGTGTGCTGAGCCTCTGGTCATAGACAGATACACCCACCAGAAGAACTTACGCATCTTTGGGGTAACGGTTACCGTTATGGTTCCACCTGAATTGTGTATTTCAGCATAGGGTATTGAACTATCTACCCCAATTTCAATCCTTTCCGGCGTCTGTGATGTAATCTCAATGGCATCTTTTAAGGCCTCTGATTTTGATAAAATCGCATGATCTTCAAAATCCTTACGCTTTACCCAGGGAATAAAATTGATGTCCGTAAATCCACCTTTATCAAAACCTTCCAGAAAGAAGTGTTTTGCATGGCTTGCTACCTCTTTTGCCAGTCCGTCCATCACAGCGTCTGCCATTGCCTCAAAGTCAGGTACCGGAGCATTACTTCCACCTTTTGTAAACCTTCCTTTTGAATCTCTCTGTGGCATATTGCGTTATTTCAAAAATGGTTGTATATTTGTAGTAGGTTGTTTCCTCTTTTCGTTTGAATAGCGATTAGGTATGTGAGCAACCTATTTTTTTTTGTTCTTTATAGAATCTGTAATAGCATGCAGCTTAAAAACTCCTGACTTCAGCTCTACAACATTGTAATAAAACTCACCGGATTTACTTTTTAAATAATACCATGATTTATACTGTTTCCTGTCTTTCTTTTCCAATACCTGTGTTATAAATGTTGAAGTTGCAAAATCATCAATAAGGTTATAAAGTAAAAGATTGCGCTCGGCTTTCTCATTATGTGGCTTTCCTGTAATACTTCTGATATCTGCATTGTTAATAACTACTTTATCAGCTATTTTCTTATGCTTCAGTTCAGAACCCTTTAAGAACTTAGCACCCCATTCACGAATAACTTTGGTGGTATAATTACCATACATATTTTTAACCTTCTGCTCAAAGAATGGCTGTTCTTTTGCAATAGCAAAATATGGATATTGCACCTTTCCATTTTCTTTAAACACCTGTCCGGATATACCAACATTAAACTGGAACTCTTTGGGAGTATTAGGAACTGCAGACGGAAGAGTTTGCGTCGGCTCTTCATTGGTTTCTTCCACATAACATCTGCAGGGTCCGTAACCATTAGGCGGCCACCACGTTGCCCACCAAGGACTGTTCTTTGGTGCTATAGTATTGTTTACAGCATCATGCTCATCTCTTACCCTATCGTCTCCCTGGGTCTTATATTTGTAATTACTATAGACCTTATTTGCCTGAGATTGATTCCAGAACTTTGCCATATTGGCACCCTGAATGGCACTTTTATATTCACGCTGAAGATAAACTAGATTATATTGGTTGTTTAACTTTAGCACTTCTGCTTCAAAGTCCCTATAGTTTTGAATCTTACCGTCTTTAACTAAAGCATTATTTATATCAACAGCCTGTACATATGATTTTGCCGCCGAGAAACGGTATAAGTTCTTTTGAATTTCTAATGCCGTTTTATCCGGAATGTTTTTTGATAATGTAGACCATCCTTTTCCGTATCCGGAAGCGGCTCCCTTGTTCAGTTCCTGATATGTATTGCGTACCAGGTCTTCATTTAGGTCTTCCGGGTTAAGCTTTCCCTCGTAAGATTGTTTGGCCAGTTCGATATAAACCTTACGCCACTCGCTGATATCTATGGCATTGATAATCGGTAAATGGTGATCATGGCCACAGCTATGCTGTGATTCATAATATGCATTTAAATTGGCGAATAGCGCGGCAATAGCTTTTCTACTCGCCGTTACGGCTTTTTTCCTGTAGGTGCAGCTTGCGTGCCGCTGTCGGTTTTAGGTCCCAAAATGGTGATGCCTGTACGTTTGGTCAGATCTTCCGTATCAAGTTCAAAATGCTGCGCAAGTGCCACAGCCTTATCTATAAGAACCTCCGGTGTCATCTCATAGGAGTCATCCCACATGAAGGTCATCCCTTCAGTCTTATATACAGAAGATATCAGCGGAAGGCGTTTAAACAGTTCTTTATTGATTAAATAACCCAACCAAACCTTGTCACTCTCATGACGCTCAAAAGCCATCTGCTGATGCACCAGGGCTGCTCCTACAAAAGATTTCTCATCCATTGTGCCGGTCGCACCAAGTATACGTTTACTCATTTCTGAGTTATCGCGTTCAATCAAGGTGTCAAAAAGGTCTTTGGCTGCAGCTGCATTTACGTTGGCAAATTCAATCTTTTCAGTACCCTGCAATACGGCATAATGACAGCTCAACATGCTGCTCATCATAGCGTATAGCTCTGCATGCCTCTTCTTGTCATTACTTTCTGTGACGACCCACCTTGGGGGAATTGCCAGTTTATCGATATAATCCAGCCAGGCACCGATAGCCATCTTCTTGGCTATTACAACAGGTCCTAAATCCTTAAAAATACCCAAATCATCAAAATCACCGGCCTGTATATAGTAGTTGGCAAAAACTCCTTCCTTGTAATTCCATCCTGTTGTATCACCCGGCTCTTTCACAATAAGTCCAAATTTAGGCTTAACATTCAGCTGAGGGATGGCTGTGCATCTTTTTATCTCAAGGTTTTCATCCAGTTCCATCAACTCTATCACATTGCAACCGATAAAACGGCTCATCATTGCTTCCCGGATAAAATCATCCATCCATCCTCTTTTTAGCAGATTGGTAAGTTCCTCGTTGGTTTCACCTGCAGCGTTAACAACTTTGAACCTCGACCTCTGTACTTTAAGGATACGGGTATCCATACAGGCCATCAGGTGACAATCATACATCAGGCTTTGATAATTCTGCACCAGTCCGTTTCTATCCGGGTCTTCAGGATTGCTTGCATTTTGCACAGCATTCTTCCAGGATGTGAACGTCTCCATTTTCATAGATACAGGAGATACGGTAATCTTTCCGCTGATAGGGTCCTCGGAACGGACAGCGGCTTCTACCTTTATTCTGCCATCAGGTACTAATTTGAGAAATCGGTTTATTACGGCGGTACTTAGCCTTTTGGTAAAAGTATCTGTCTTTGACATAGATAAATGTATTTAAACGTTTTTAAACGGCTTTAAAGCCTAAAATCTTGGTTACTGTTATTCCCATAAAGCACTTCACTCAGGGAATCTCCGGTTGTTGTGTCAATAATTGGTAAATCCTGCGGAGACTCTTTTCCGTCTCTTACGGCATCCAACCACTTCATTGCCCAATTCCAGTCCTCTTTATAGTCATCAGGTACTTTTCTCATGGCATTACGGCGTATCAGGTCATATAAAACCAGTATGGTTAGTACTTTCACAATTGTCCGGTTTCTGTTATTTCCGGTAGCGGAAAATATGGCACTTACATCATAACGAGTTCCAATCTTACCCTTAATCAAGGCAATGTTGTTTTTTTCAATCTCTTCAGCTGCGGCAGCATAGTCATTTATACTGTCAGTAATTACAGAAACGAAGGAGCCTGTTTTAAGGTCATTTTCAGTGATAAATAGTAATGCCATTAATATCTGTTTTTAGATGTATAATTACCCGTTTGTGGCGCAGTATAATTGGACATACGGGCATGTTTTGATAAAAACTCTATTGCCTGCTGTAAGGCATCCGGACCATCATCGTGGCTTTTATATCCCGGCTCTATATCATACAGCTGCGATAGCAATTCAGCCGTGTCATTATGGCTCTTAAGTTTCTCGTTGATGAAGATTCTGCTATTTTGAAAATACGGATGTAACGAGAGTATCCGGTCGTATTTATGTGCCTTTGCCGTATCAACCTTGGATATGTTTAAGTCGACATTATAGGCTGATTCAGTTTCATTGATAGTTCGCTCAACTTCATCATTCCAGAATTGGCTTTCAAATCTCCAGTGAACGATTGCAGATGCCGGCAGCGTTTTTTGATACTCGCATATATATGCCGCTGCCGGTCGCATCTTTGTTTGTTTCACAAAGCAATCAATGACAAAGAACTGTTTTTCTTTCAACCCTACGACAAGAACAGCGTTATAGTCGCTTGTTGAACTTCCGGCATAGGCTATATCCCAATGGCCGACTATCATTTCAAAATGGTCAATTCTGGGAATCTTACACCATTGTATCATTTCCTCCTTAAAAATCTCACCTTCTTTATGGGCTTTGTTGTTAAACTCTGCATGCGCAGCAAGCGTACCTATTTCAGCCTCAATATATTTATAGTAATCTGCGCTGTACTTTTGCCACCATGCTGGCTCGTAGGTTACAGGATCATAAGCGTTTATCTGGTGAACCTTCCAACTTGGATGTTTGGCCTGCAGTTCCGTTTGGATCATGCGTGGCGCAAACCGGTTATTACTGTAGGTGAACCTTCTGAAAGGACCGTCCATTGTTGGAATAAGGTCTCTTTCAATCCATCTGACCATTTCATTTTGCCGCTTTGGATTTTTTACGAGTGCCTTGTCTTCCATATCATCACAGTTGATATGTGTAGGACGTAGGCTTTTTATACGCAAACCTCTTACAGACTGTCCCATACCAAGAGCCTGTCCGATAAACCCGGAATTGGTGATAAAAAAACCATCCTCCCAACTGCCAGTCATTTTCTGTTCACCAAAATCATAAATAATACGTGGATTGGCTTCAAACTCAGATTGCAGGTCAGATAACAGCTGCTCGGCCTTATCGTATGAATTTCCGACTACAACAAAGTACACTGGCACTTTATTAACATGTAGCCAAAACGGAATAATAATGTTGTTCCAAACCGACTTAGCCTGGGCGCGTCCCCACTGGGCAAAACCTTTGAAGGTATCATCTCGCTTAACCATGTTTGCCCATTCAATATGGAAGTCGGCGCATTCAGAAGTTGCATAGTGAGGGAAGTAATAGTCCACCATAAATTTCACATCTTTCTTTGCGCGTTCTATCCTTGCTTGTTTATCGGCAGCTGTTTCCAATACATTTGGAGCCGCGCCGGAGCGCAACATTTCCAGTTTCTTAAGATACCGGTCTTTTATTATTTTATCCTTTCGGTTCAAGCTTTACTACTGATGTTTTACGAGGTGGTTTATCTGTCCAGGAATATGTAACAGCATTCTGTTTGAAGTTAAAAAACATGTTTTCCACCCAAACTGTCTGTGGTGAGCTTCTGTGTACAGTACCTTTTCCGGTTAAAGAAGGACCGTTACCAGCCGGAAGGGTTACACGTTGGCCGACATACATCATGCATCCCTTTCGCATTAATTTTGCACCGGTGTCTATCAACCATTGACGCCACCAATACATTAAGTCTGTTTTTGCTTTCTTTACTTTCTTTGATAATTCCATTTTATCCGTATTTAAGTGATACTTTTTGTATTAGGGATTGTTGAAAACCTAAGGTCTTCATATGTAATTCAGGTTCTTCAACCTGCATTTGTGTAAATACGTCCTCCATTACTTCCAGATATACGCTGAGATTGATGCGGTTAGCTTTGTCTACATTTTCAAGGGTTTTATTCCATTTGGATACTTCGTCACCAATTCCGATACATTGTTCACGCAGTTGAACCAATAATTCATCGTTTACGTCTCGTTTTGATTCAACTTCAGATATCTGCGCCTCAATCCTTAATCTACGCTGAGTAAGCAATGAAATAAGCTCCTTAATTTGGCTTACCTGATTCTTGGTGCTGTTCAGTAATGCATCTCGCAGTTTTTTCCAGCCGAACTTTTCCACCCAGTTATTTAGCGTTTTTTCAGAAACTCCGGAAAGCTGAGCAGACTCTTTTGCTGTTTTATGCTTCTCAACATAATAGATGTACGCCAGGCGTTGTTCCATATCTTTTGTAACTCCCATATCACAAAGTTTCAACTCTTTTTTTGCCCTATAAAATCTATTAAAATTCATGTGTGTATTATCACCATAATAAATGATGTATAACCTCGCATTATAATTTATAAATTTTTTCATGTTAAAAATGTAATACAATTTTGCATCAAGGTTATCGCGCTCAAATGCAGAACAACAAAAGAAATATTTTAGTAATTGGACACGCACACTACGGTAGAACCATGTTGTGCGCTTCATTAGTTGCCAGCGGAGTAACAGCGAAAATAAAGGCTGATAAAACACCGTTGAGTGTTGCTGCAGAAGCGAAGAATGGAGTCGCATCCATCCGGATAGTAGGCAGAATCTCCGACTGGTCACCTAATAATGCCCAGGAGTTAAGTCTTAAGATTGATGAGTTTATTGCCCAGGGTATTAAAGACTGCTTCATATATATCAACTCTTCTGGAGGCGATGTTTTTCAAGCTAATGAGATAGTCAATCTACTTCAAAAATTCACCGGTAGTAAAACCGGCGAGGGTGGTGCAATAGTTGCATCGGCTGCCACTTTTATAGCATGTAGTTTAGACACTTTCGTAATGGCTAAGAACGGTCAGTTTATGTATCACAAGCCTATGGGTTCTTTTGATGGAAATGAAGACCAGGTGGAATCTACTTTGGCAGCATTGAAAAATGCCACCAAAAGCTATCGCGAACTATACGCAAAAAAAACTGGCAAGAAAGAAGAGGAAATTGAAGCAGCATGGTCTAAGGGTGACGTATGGTTATCTGCGGACGAAGCCAAAAAGCAAGGATTCATTACCGGCGTAAAGGGAGAAGAACCGGTTACAGCCGAAACTGTAGAATTATTACGCGCATGTGGTGCGCCGGTTATCCCGGACCTTACCATTTCTGCTGAGGTCATTGAAAAGCAACAACAACAACAACAAAATCAGAATAAAATGAAATTAATTGCATTATCTCTCGGCTTAAAAGAAGACGCTCCAGAAGCGGAAATCTTAGCCAAATTGAACGAATTAAAGGTTGCTGCACAGTCAGCTGCTACATTAAAGGCAGAAGCTGATGCACAAAAAGCAGCAAAACAGGCAGCAGATATCAAAGCTGTCCTGGACTCAGCTGAGAAGGATCACCGTATCAAACCGGAAATGCGCGCTAACTACGAAAAGCAGTTAAAGGCTGACTTCGAAACAGCAAAAACCATCATTGAAGCTTTGACACCGGTAACGCAGCTGTCGGCTGAAATCAAACAGGAACAAGGAGATAATGATGACAGAAGCAAATGGACTTACGAACAATGGGCAGAAAAAGACCCTGAAGGTTTGATAACATTGTCAGAAAAAGACCCTGCTAAGTTCCAGGCATTGAGCGATGCGTACTTCAAATAAACATGAAGCACAGGGGTAAATGCATAAAAAGGTAAGATTAAAGAGACAAACAAAATTACAAACAACTAAAAATCAATACAGTGAAACGAATTTTAAGTTTATTTTTCCTTGTAATAGCAATCACAATGATCGCTACAGGGCACGCCAAGGGCGGAGATGTAACTACAGCGGCGGTAGCAATGAACATTTTAGCCGAAAAGGAACTCATTAAGAAGTTCCGCCACGAAGCTACCTGGATGGTAGAGATTCCAAGCAAGAACGAATGGGTAAACAATGATGTCATTAAGCTGACGGAAATTGGTGGAGACCCCGATGTACTGATAAACAACACAACCTATCCTATTGCCGTATCCGGTCGTGTGGATGATAGTGTTGCTATCTCTTTGCATAAGTTTGATACTACCAATACCAAAGTAACGGATGACGAAATCAATGCATTGCCTTACGATAAAATCGGCAGCGTTCAGGAGCAACACCGTTTAACACTGGAGGAAAAAACAGCGGAATATGGTTTGCATAGCTTAGCACCGGCAGAAGATGACGACGCCTTAAAAACGTTTGTTATTGAAACTACCGGAGCAGACGACGGAAATGGCCGTAAGCGTTTAAAAACTGCTGACATTATCAGCCTGAAGCTTAAGTTGGACAACGCTAAAGTGCCGTTGAAAGGCCGTGTATTGGTGTTGTGTGGTGAACATGTAGCCGACTTACTTTTAGAAGACCTCACGTTTGCTAACCGATTCCAGAATACGACCAACGGCGTTATCTCTGATAACTACTATGGATTTAAAACGTATCAGACTGTTTACAATCCGGTTTATAACGAGGATAATGAAAAAGTTGCATATGGCGCAACACCGGATGATACCGACAGGAATGCATCTGTAGCGTTTTACGCACCATCTACAGCGAAAGCGGTTGGTAGTGTGAAAAGATATGCTCGTATGTCTGATCAGGACCCTGAAAACAGGGAATCAAAATTAGGTTTCCGTTTATACCATCTTGTTATTGCAACTAAGACTGTAGGACAGTCAGCTATTGTATCTGGTAGAGTTTCTGCATAAGTTTTATACCTAAACAGTGATGAATAATTTATACAAAATACTAAAAGAAGAACTGGTTTTCATACCTGCGCTATTTATTGCTCTAATGGGTTTAAAGTGGTTGCTTCAGGTAGAGTTTCCGGAGAGCGCTCAATTTGATATTGCCTCTGAAACTGAGACAGTAGTATTCTCTGTATTGCGATTAGTAACGTATACATCATTGACATGGGTAATATTAAGAGTAGTATTTCCTGCAATATACAGATATATCAGGGATGAGTTTTACGCTAAGTTTCCTCAACTGGAAGATGGCGAGAAACGAAAAATCAGCCTGTTTATCTTTTTCGCGTTCTTTTTTGCCTTGATACTTCTTTCGTCTTGTAATTCTGCTTTTGGTTCTCCTAAGCAGAATTACTCGAAAAACTCAATTCAGAATTGAATTTGTGAAACACCTGGAAACACAACTGTATATTCGTGAAGAAAACTGGAAATAATGATGGAAAAGAGGTTGAAGCATTCCTGAAATTAGTTGGACTATCAAAAGGTAATCCTTGGTGTGCAGCCTATACCAGTGGTAATCTGTATTATTTCTCTGTTCCCAATCCAATGAGCGGTTACTCGCCAAATTTTGCAAAACAAAAGGACATTATCTGGTCTCAAACCCTGCTAAAATCCAATAAGGTAAAGCAGATGCCACAGCCAGGCGACTGCTTTACTCTTTATTTCGCACATCTTGGGCGCGTCGGCCACGTAGGTTTTATTGTCGGTCGATCCGGTATCTACTTTATTACTATTGAAGGAAATACCAACGATGGAGGCTCCAGGGATGGAGACGGAGTTTATAAAAGAAAGCGTGACAGCCGGAAGGTTTTTGCCGTTACCAATTACATCACACCTTATATCAACAAGAATGAGAAAGTATTTATTCATAATGCTGTTGGTGATTTTAGCCTGTTCATGCCGTATCGCAAGAATACAAACAGCAGAAAAGCGCAGCAATACGTCCGACACACTTTATGTGGAAAAGACAATAAATGTCAGGGATACGCTTATTACAGTACCAGCTGCCGGAACCACTATTACAATACCCATTCCGCAATACGACACCACTTACTTCAGCAAATCAGATCGTGCTTCGCTTCAATTGGCTTTCAAGAATGGGCAGCTGAAAGCAGACTGCAACTGCGATGCCTGGCAGACACTGGTGAGGTTGCAAAACGAACAGTTGAAAATATATCAGTCGAAATCAAACGACCAATATCAAAAAGACATTCAAATTATAAGACAAGCATCAAAGTTTGTTAAATGGTTGGCTGCATTCGGCGGTATTATCATACTGTTATTCATTATTTATATAGTAATATCAATCACTTCAAAATTTAGATAAATGAAAAAGACTTATTCGCTGGAAGAATTGAACAAAATAGGGCAAGAAAAAGCTGCAAAGCTTGGTGTTTCAAAACTTATTGCAACAACAGATGGCCAGTTTTTTATCCCATCCAATATTAGCTATGCTAAAATGCATATTAAGCAAAACAGAGGCTTGGAAATGCACGAATTGGAATATGCTGAAGTTAATCATACTATTACTAATGAGGATTTGGAAAACAATCCTGATTTGGCAGGTGAGGTAAAAGCTGGAGACGTAGTTCAGATTCCTGTTACAAAGAAGTCAGCTGCTGAGAGGATTGCTGAAATCAAAACACTTGAAACGTTAGCTGATGTTGAAAAATACATTAAATCAGAGAAATCGTTTAGTGTATTGAAAGCAGCAGCAGAAAGACAAAAGGAGATTATGGATGCAACAGCCGAATCTGACAAAAAGAATAACCGTAACTAATCATCAAAATTAATCTAAAATAAAATGGGATTCTTAGGACCACAAATCAGTAAAGCTAACGGGGGCTTAGGCAGAACCGAAGCGCCAGGAGACAACATATTGTGCTTGGTAATGGGTGGTGTCGCTGTAGATGGAGGCGCACAACTCGATACACCAATCCGTTTATTGTCCACCACCGATGCGGAAGATGCCGGACTTAATGCCGCATACGATGCTGCCAATAACGTACTTGTGTATTACCACATTAAAGAGTTCTTTCGATTGGCGCCTAATGCCGAATTATGGATTATGTTAGTAGCGCAGGATACTACTCAGACTGAAATTGTCACCAAAGAAACCGGAGCATTACAGGCTTTAGTATTAAGTGATGAGGCTGCAGGTAAGATAAAATATGGTGGCGTCGTTCTTAATCCTGCTACTGATTATGATCCAACCATTAATGATGGTATAGATGCAGACGTATTGACAGCTATACCAAAAGCTCAGGAACTGGTTGATTTCATGTTGACTGAGCAGATGTTCTTTGATGGAATTGTACTGGAAGGACGTTCTTTTGACGAAACCGCAGATTATGCGGACTTAAGGACATTAAATGCCGGAAGTGTCCAGGTGTGTATCGGTCAAGACCCTGATGTTGCAGCTTTACATGCTATTCACGCAGAACATGCATGTGTTGGAGCATTATTGGGTATGATTGCGGCCCGACAAGTAAATGAAAATGTTGGTTCTGTTGACATTAAAAATAAACCATTGTCTAAAAAGGGAAATCCTTCTTATCCATTAGGTGATGGTATTGTGTGGTTGTCAGCTGCTTTATCAAGTGGAACTAAGTTTTCCAACTTGAGTCAGGCTCGTAAAACGGATTTAACCAATAAGGGGTATGTATATGCCGGTAGTTACAGAGGATACTCAGGCATCTTTTTTAACAGTTCTCCGACATGCACATCAGCATCTTCTGATTATGCATTTGGTGAAAATAACCGGGTATGGAATAAAGCGGCTCGTATTGTTCGCGCTACGCTGATTCCAAAAATGAAAGGAACACTGAAGACCAACCCAGCAACCGGTTTTATTAAATCAAGTTCTGCTTCCGGTTTAGAGGCAATTATAAATAATGCTCTGAAGGTTCAGATGGTAGACCTGGATGAATGCTCAGCTGCAGCTGCATATATCAATCCTCAACAACAGGTAGATGATACGCACCCTTTGCAGGTGAATGTAAAGGTGGTCTTAGATAAGATTATCCACGAAATGACAGTAGAAATTGCTTTAACAAATCAATTATAATAAAACATGGGACAGCCAACAGTAGTAAATAAGTTCGGAAAAGTTACCGGATGGAACTCAATTAACGTTCATCTTTTAGGTCGAGACCTGGAAGGAATAACAGAGTTATCGTATGACGATAAAGAAGACATCGAAGGCGTAAAGGGAGCCGGTAAGTTTGATGTTGGATTTGGTGGCGGAAATTATACAGCCAAAGCGTCTATTACGCTGTTAGAAGAGGAAAGGAGGGCTTTATTGGACTCCTTGCCATCAGGAACCCGTCTTCAGGAAATTCCACCATTCCCAATTGTAGTGGAGTATGAATACAAGAATAAAATCTACAAAGATGTTATTCAGCAGTGTGTTATCATGAATAACGGTGTAGAGGTTAAACAAGGAGACAAATCTATTGCTTACAAATTTGATTTATATACGCCGGTAATTGACTGGAATGTAAATAATGTTTAAAAGACAATTAAATGGAAGTAGTATCAAAATTCTCAGACATCACACCCGATAATATTTCGGAGTGGAAGCAAAACAAAAAGAAAGTATCTCAGGTATCAATACCGGTATCTGAGGACGATGTATCCGGAAACGGACCAACAGCAGAATTCGTTGTTTGTCAGCCTGACAGAAATGTATTGGACGTTTGCGCACGTGCATCGCAGGAAAAGAACTTCAGAAAGGCAAACAGCGTAATGCTCAACAGCTGTGTGTTGGGCGGAGACATGAAATACATAAAACCGGACGGACCTGATTACCTGTTAGATGTAGAGCTGGCACTATTGGATGAAATCGGGAAACTCATCGAGTCAAAGAAGGCGATTGTAAAAAAGCTATAGACCTCGCTGAGATAAGCGAGGAGGAAGATGCACCCGAATGGATAACCAAGATTGATGCCATTATTCGGGTGCATTTTGACATAGACCCGGATACATTGACAGATGAAGAGTGGGCAAAGCTGTATCAACAATATGTATTTGTAGAAAAGTTGAAATATAAAAACCTGCAAGCTGCGTATGAAGCTGCATTGATAAAAGTACTTAACCAGGCGTTCGGAAACGGAAATGAGTAATGTAACGACAAAATGGATTTTAGAACTGGCGGACCGTGTAACTGGTCCTATGCAGAAGCTTGCCCAAAGAGTTACACAAAATTCTAATGCAGTTGAAAAACTTAATACAATTTATGATCGTTTTAAAACACATGCAACAGGTGCAATTGATAGAGTTACATCTTCATTAAAAAGCCAAAAGAAAGAACTTGTAGAGATGATTTCTGAGATACCTGGTTTAGAAAGATTGGGTACTTTCATGAAAAATCCATTAGTTGGTGTAGCAGCATTAACATTAGCAACAATTGGACTTGGTGCAGCCGGAACTAAAATGGCATATGACTATAATGAAGGCCTTGCTAAAATTAACGCCACAGCGCAACTAAGTACAACAGAACTCGCGGCTCTCAAAGGTGAACTTATTGATATTGGCAGAGAATCCGGCGGAAATTTTAATAAAATACCCGAATCATTTGAGAAGATTATTTCACAAGTCGGCGATGTTAATGGATCACTTGAAATATTAAAAGCTTCAACTAAAGGGTCAATTGCCGGGTTTACAGACCTTGATGTTGTTGCCGGAGCTATTGCACAGACAATGTCAATTGTAGGAAGAGAAAATGCAAATGCGATGCAGGTACTGGATACTTTCACTGCAGCAAAACGTATTGGTGCAGGAGAATTTCAGGACTTTGCAAATAATATGCCAACGCTGATTGCTGCCGGTTCAAACCTTGGTGTCACATATGAGAAGGTAGCCGGTTTGTTCGCATATATGACCGGCAAAGGACAGGATGCCGCCAGTTCATCAATGTTACTGCAGAATGCCTTTACAGCATTAGGTAAATCAGATATTACAGCCGGATTCAAGAAAGAATTGAAAATTGATATCTTCAATAAGGATGGTGCAATCAGAGATATTGGAACTATTATGAATGAAATTGGATCCAAACTCCAATGGTTGTCTGATAAAGATAAGAGTGATTTATTGGAAAAAATAGGATTAAGAGATGTTCAGGCAAAAAATGCATTTGCCATATTAACCAGCGATGCCGATAAATTGACTGAGGCAATGACAGCCACTGCTAATGCTGCCGGAGAAACAGATAGAGCAATGGCTAAGACATCTAACCCAATGCGGACAGTTCATGAAATTCAGGATAAAATGAAAGCCGGATTGCTGAAGCTGGGAGAACGAATTATGCCAATTGTCGACCGGGTTTTCCAAAAATTCAATAAAACGCTTGATTGGATTTCAGCCAATAAATCATTAGTGATGGACTTTTTGGAAGGTTTGAAAAATTCTTTCATGGTTATCATGACTCCGGTAAAGTGGTTAATTGAGTTTCTTTGGATGCTTCGAGTACCATTATTGCTAATTGGTGTTGCTGTATTATTCATCACCTCTCCATTTACCTTCTGGATTTTAGTAATTACGGCAGTAATTACTGGCTTAACGATGCTTTGGAATCGATCTGAAAAATTCAGAGGCACCATACTTGGATTGGTTGAAGTAGTTAAAGGATTTGGTTCTGCTTTAAAATCCTATGTTCTTGAGACAGTACACTCGCTGATCAGCGGCATTACTGGATTAGGCCAGGTATTTCAAAAGCTGTTCTCCGGCGACTTTAAAGGTGCATTTGAATCGGGTAAGCAGGTTGTTAAAGACTTTGCCACTGTTGGTAAAAACATGACAGGATTTGGTATAGCTGATGCATTGTACAAGGAAGGGAAAACGTCTGGTGAAAAATTTACAAATGGTTATTATGAAGGAGCTGCTCAGGTTGTAATTAGAGATTGGAAGACATCTTTTGATTTTACTGGAGGAGCGTCTGTGGATGCTAATAGCATTTCTGGCCATAAAGATAAGGTTACACCTTTTGTTTTAGACAAATCGGCAAAAGAAAAACTATCTGGAAATGGCGGTAATTCCGGTTCTGGAAAAACCATCACCATGCGTTTGGATATCAAAAACTACTTCACAGGAGTAGCCGGTGACCTTGATAAGCATGTGGATGAGTTTGCACAGAAATTTGTAACGAAAATAAATGACGGTCTGCGCGATGCAGTCGTGGCACTTGACTAATGGAAGGACAATACAACATAAGTGAATTGTTTAGCGCAGCTTTCGGATACGGAACTGGTAATACTCCGATTATGTTTAATCCGAATTTAAATGCCGGTTCTAAGCCGTCCAATATCTATTTTGACCTTCCACAGATATCTAGTGTTGATCAGGCAGTAGAGCTGAGTCAATCGGGCACTCCAATTTTATTTCCAATTACATTCGTGGGTCGTGGATATAATAAGTACGACAAGTCTGGGAAGATTGTTATTGAGCAGATGCAGGACTTCCGTTTACCGTCTTCAGCAATTATGGAGATAGAGCGCAGCAAGGCGCTTACTACTACTCCGCTTTCCGGAGGCGTAGGTGAAGTTACAGAGATGTACGGATTTGAAAACTGGGATATATCCATTAAAGGTATATGCTTTAATGAGCCGAAGCATCCACAAGCAAAGACACCAACAGAACAAAAGGGCATGCTATATAAATGGGACTGCCTGGCGGATTCCATCGATGTAAGGTCAGATTTGTTATTGGCCTTAGATATTACGAGCATCACCATAGGGAGTATTCGGTTTAGTCAGTTACCTGGAAAGCCTGATTTCATTCCATTTGAAATATCATGTAAAAGCGAACAACCCGTAGAATTATTTGGATTATGATAGATACCTCACATAACACTGGCGACTCAGCAGCAGCTTTCATTCTTTCCTTTTTTGGAGGGATTTTCGCTCGTTTAATTGACATGCATTTTTTTGAAACGATACTGCTGGCCTTATTTTGTGGATTCCTAGGAACCTTTGCAAAAAATGCCGGTGCATTCGCCTGGAAGCTTTGTGCTGAATACTATCATTCAAGAAAAACAAAAGGAGTTCCTAAAATGGAAAGCCCACCGCCGCCACCGCCACATTTACCAATAAACGAAAAAGACGCAGAATGATTATGTTGTTAGCAATGTGCTGTCATATTATTTTTAGTAGAACGGATACACGTCCGGAGTTAAATCTATACAAGGTTTCATCCGTGAATATTGAAAGCTCATGGAAGAACCTGACGGACAAGTGCACAATTAAGCTACCTCGCAAACTTAAAGATTTCGATAAATATAAGGTTCGGGAGGTATTCAAGCGCGGTGATGCCGTTACTGTTTACCTTGGATATAACGGAAAGTTGGTGAAGGAGTTTGCCGGATACATTACTTCTGTATCTGCAGATGTGCCGGTAGTGATTACCTGTGAGGACGAGATGTATAAGCTAAAATCTGTTAATGTCAACTTTTCAAATAATAACTGTTACCTGCCTGACCTGATTAAAACCATTGCACCAGGTTACCAGTATGACGTAGCAGAATACAATATCGGCTCTGTTCGTTTCCCTAAGACGACTGTTGCCCAGGTGCTGCAGAAGCTTAAAAATGACTATGGTTTATACAGTTATTTCCAAAATGGAAAATTGACAGTTGGCAAAATTTATAGTGATCAGCAAAAACAAGTTGACATAAATCTTGAAAAGATAGTGTCCAATAACTTAAATTATAAAACAAAGGATGATAAGCGCATCAAACTGACGGCCACCAGTACGAAGATAAAGGGTGATAAGATAGAGGTTACCATCGGAGACGCTGACGGTGAAGAGCGGCAGCTTACATACTTCAATATTACCTCAGAATCAGACCTTAAAAAACTGGCTCAGAAGGATTACGATAAATATATGGCCGATGGATTTGATGGAGACATTGAAACATTCGGATTACCTTTCATACAGCATGGAGACAAGTTAAATATAACCAGTAATATATACAGTGACAGAAATGGACTGTATTACTGCGACGGTGTGACTACAAATTGGCAGAAATCAACTTACCGCCGAAAATCGGTCGTAGGACAAAAAGTAACGGAATAATGGGTTTGTCTGAAGAAATATCTAAGCTGCGCGAAAGCATCCACAAGATGATACAGGAAAATACGCCTGTATTAACGATATGGTGTTCGGTAAAGTCTGTGGATTGGGATAGTAAAACGATGGTGGCTACCGGAACAACGGATAAACTGGATTACAATGATGTATTACTTGGATTAGATTCAGTTTGCAAAAAACCAAAGATAGGTACCAAATGTCTGATTGGAATTATAGAGAACAAAGATGCGCAGAGCTTCCTGATCAGCTGTGATGAAGTGGATGCAATAGAATTCCAGACAACGGGTGCTGCAATGAAATGGAAGGTTGAAGATGATACCTGGACATGGAATGATGGAGAAAATGAAGGCATAGTTAAGGTGCTTGAGTTAACAAGTGATTTGAATAAGATTCAGCAGGATTTAAATGCTCTTAAAACGGTGTTTTCGTCTGCTTGGGCAGTTGTGCCAAGTGATGGAGGTGCAGCATTAAAGGCAGCTGCAGCAACATGGGCAGGACAGACATTAGAACTTAGTAATAAGGATAATTTGCAAAACAATAAAATCAGACATTGATGCAAGATTTTATATTAGACGATGAAAATGACTTGAAAATTAAGAACGGTGACTTTGTTGTTGCAGAATCTACTATTCAGGAGGTTGCTTTATTGGTAGGTCTAACTCAGGGACAACTGAAGTCAGACCCTATATTAGGGCCCAATTTATTCTATATGATGAAGTCAACAGGAGGTGTTAGTAAAATAACATCTGCAGTTAAACTTCATCTTGCAAGAGATAATAAGGATTTTGATACTATTAAAAATTTAATTCAGATAAATGCCATCAATTAAATTAAAGGAAGGACAGAGCTTACTGGATATTGCAATTCAACAATTTGGTTCAACTGAATCTGTTGTAGATATTGCACTTCATAATAATGTATCTATAACTGAACCATTAACAGCTGGCACAGTAATTAAAATACCGCATTCTGTTTTTAAAAACATAGAGATTTCCGATTACTATAAAAAGAAAAGCTTAGAGCCAGCAACTGCATTACTATCACCTGATATGGCAGATATTGCAGTAGCCGGAGATATGCCTGAAGATAATGGAGGAAATACCTTTAGCCGAGAATATACCATCGAATATACACAAGAATTAGGATCAATAATCTAAAATACATGCCTACTCCAATTAACATAGCACAAATGAAGTCACTGATTGACCAGACGTTCAATCAGAAGTATGGAATCGCCAATTCCATCACACCAATCATTGAGGGAGATTTCATGAAGACATGGGTTGACTTCAACGCCGCACAGTATATACTTGCATCTACGCTGAGTAATGTCAATAATACTTCTGACATGGATAAGCCAGTAAGTACGGCTCAATCTGCCGCGAATGCGGTTGTGTTGGCATCTGCTCAGTCGTACGCAGATTCATTAGTTATCGGACTATTAGACGACAGAGGCAACTATGATGCTTCCGGTAATTTATTTCCAGCAACTGGTGGTTCCGGAGCATCCGGAGCCATAAAGAAAGGAGATATCTGGACAGTCTCTGTTGCCGGTACTTTAGGTAGTAAAGCAGTTAGTTCCGGCGACACGGTAAGGGCATTAGTTGACGCACCCGGACAGACATCTGCTAACTGGGCTGTCATGGAAACTAACTTTGGATACACCCCACTTAATGCCGCATCCAATCTGTCCGACCTGACAAGTGCGTCTTCAGCTCGCACTAATCTGGGGCTTGGCTCTTTGGCTACTTTGTCAACGGCAACTCCTACCACCGGAGGTACCGGACTTGCAACCTACACTACCGGTGATATCATATATGCCTCAGCCACTAACGTATTGAGCAAGCTCGCAGCCGGTACCAACGGACATGTACTGACGCTGGCAGGTGGAGTACCAACTTGGGCAGCTCCATCGGGAGGAAGTAGTGGCTGGGGATTGACAGGGAATAGTGGAACTGTGTATGGTACAAACTACATTGGTACTTCAGACAATGTCGGAATTCAGTTTAAAACGAATGGTACAGTCAGAATGTTTATAACTTCTGCTGGTATTATCGGGGCCGGAGCATCTACTTCCAGTACTTCATATTTCTATGCGGAAGGAAACAGCACTGGAAATCCTGCTACTGGTTATTCTTTCGAAGGATATGGTGCATTTATTACCCGTGCTATTCAAAAATATGCAATTGTCCACAATTACTCTGGGAATACGGCCACTTTTGGATGTAACTCTTCCGGACAGTTAGTAATAGCTTCCGGCTCTCCTGGAGGAACTACTGATGTAATAACAATAAATAATGGTTACTCATCCGGCGGGGATGTAGGTATAGGCGGCTCTCCTGTCACTGGAGCTAAGTTGGCAATAGTGTCTACAAGTAAAGTATTTCTTCCAACGGTGATGACAGCTGCTAATGCCAGCGCCATATCATCGATTCCTCGCGGAGGCATGACGTATGTGACAGATACAAATGGAACCTTCACTTCAGCCGGATGGTGGGGATACAATGGAAGTACTTGGAAACTAATTTGTGCAGACTAATAAAAAATATCGATATGAATGTAAAGAAAACAAAGCCGATTAATACAAAATCGAACAAACAACAAGAAGAACAGATGAATATTCAAAAGGCTCAGGAGCTATTGCAGCGTGATAAGTTAACAAGAGAGCAGGATTTCTATCGGGAGTTGATTCTTCTTTGCCAAAAATTTCAAGTAGATATTATTCCAGGTATTAATATTCAAGCTAAATAATAATCATCATGACCGTACAAGTAACAAATAAACAAATATTCTGGTGTGTAGAATCTATCTGGAATCAGCTGGACTACAAATTTAAGTACCAAATCAATCAGCTCACGAATCAGAATTCGGACGAAGAGCATATTCAAACGATTGATATTAGTCCCAAAACATTCATTCAAATTATGAATGCCGTTAACGCACAGCCGCAGGGAGTAGCACTGGATATCAATCCTCCACTATACGACAGCCTGAAGGCACAGGTTATACCACTTGCGCAGGCAGGCAATGAAGAGGCACAGCTTGTTTTGGCAGAGATGATGGGTATTCTGACAAAGAATCAACAGATACTGGCAGCAAAGATTGAAAATGGCAAAACGCAAATATTAGAGTAATGGCAAAGACGCTAAATGAGATACAACAAGAGATGTTGGATGCTAAAGATTCCGTAGCGGAGCTATCGGCATTGGAAGTGTTGACAACCAATGAACAGACTATCGTAGATGTAGATTCTACGAGCAAGGTATCTATTTGGCGATTATTTGTATGGGTAGTGTCATCCGCTATATTCGTCTTATATCAGTTTATGGATATTTTCAGAAGTGAGATTGATGCTAAAGTTAAAGCCAACAGACCGCATACACCTGATTGGTATAAGACAAAAGCACTCGCATTCCAATATGGTGACACGCTGGTGGATAGCGATGAATATGCTGTAATTGACGTCACAAAGCAGATAATTAAGCAAGTAGCTATTGAGGAAGGTGACCGTAAAATTGTCGTTAAAATCGCCACATTAGACGGCGATACTCTCGTTAAAATTGATGACATAAATAAGGTAAATGCATTCGCATCCTATATGGATGACGTGAAAGATGCCGGAACATTGCTTGAAATCGTCAATGAAGATGCGGATAAGCTGAAGGTAGAACTGGAGTACTATTATGATGCCCTACTCGTCAAAGATGATGGAACTACGATCATTGGAGGTGTAAATGTCGTTGAAAAAGCGATAAAGGACTATCTAAACAATTTTGAATTTAATGGAACTTTTGACATCAATAATTTAACTGATTATATACAGAAAGCTGTTGGTTACAAATCCGTAAGGCTGAGTTTTGTCGGATTTAAAGCCGGACTGTCCACAAGTTATACAGCCATCAACCGGCAATATAAACCATTGGCCGGTTATATGAAATTAGAGGAGCTGAACGCAACATATTATGCCGTTATCTGACAACATATATAATGTCAACTGGAATAGGTTTGCCATTTGGCAAACGCCGATTGATTTGCGTAAGATTAAGTTAATACGCTATCTGTTGGTTTTGCTGGAGCCAGTTAAATCAGCGCATAATGAGTTCAAGCAATTCAGGCTTCAGCAGTTATATGAAGCCGAAATTAACGGACAGACAATAAAACTGGAGCGTGTCTTAAACGATACATTTGACCCGGTAGAGCGACGAATTTACATAACAGATGGTGAGTACTACAATCCACCAGTATATTATGAAGAGTACAAAAACGACCCTGTAATTTACTATGAAGAAGGCAACGGTGATAATCCAATATTCTGGTCAGATACGGCCATAGACAACAGGGTTTCATTTAATTTCTATGTAAACGTACCAAGTAGTGTATTTTTTCAGAAAACACGAGTCAAGGCACTCGTGTCTAAATATAAGATTGCCGGAAGAACATTTGAAGTAATATTAATACCATAGCATGAAACAATTAGGCGCATTCACCCAGGACGGGTTCAAAGGTAGCATAGAGTTGCTGCGATTTCAACGAGAAATAAACGAGAATCTTATCTCAGCAATATCTTCCATCGTTGGAAGTTCAACCGTATTTATAAGTGGCGGTGTTATAACCGAGGCAAGCGGAAATACTACCATTACCGATGGTGTGATAATGAAAGACCAGAAGTTGTATTCCTTTACCGGAGGCACCTATTCAGGCTCTCCTTCGGCTATTTCAGTCATTTTTACAGAAACTACAGCCTCTGGATATCCACAGCCATACTTTGTAAACGATCCCATTCCGAAAGACATCTATTTAGAGCGAGCAGCTGCAGTTGGCACTCCTGGTGTAGGAGACGTTGCCTTGCTTCTAACTGCCATTGGAAGCATCCGCGACCTTGAGTATATTAAGTCGAAAGTTGACCTGGTGGACAATAAAGCTGATAAGAATGGTTTTGATGTATTAGCCGGTTTTTCATTATCTGCAGGGTTTTCATACGTTTCGGGTTATTCAGGAAATGGCAGAATATATCATGACGGTACTGTAATCTTTGATGCATGGGTTGAGTGGACAGGAAATAAAGCAGCTAATACTTCAATAGTTACTGGTTTACCTGCCGTTAAAGGTTATAATAGATTAGAAACTGTAATACTTGGGGGTTCATCTACAAGTGTATCCCATGTAAAATTATTTACAGATGGCACTATAAAGACCTTTACGCCTTTTAGTACTCCAGACGATAACTGTATTATCTCAATTATTTATAAAAAACAATAAACACAAAACAATTTTATGAGAACTTCGACCACAAAAAACAAACAATCGCTTCCAGTTGTGAAGCCAATCTTGCGCACACCAGTCAGTTATTATGGTGGCAAACAAACAATGTTAAATGAGATTTTACCTCGTATTCCCAAACACCGTATTTATACAGAGGTATTCTTTGGTGGCGGTGCCGTATTTTGGGCAAAGGAGCCTGCTGAAGTAGAAATAATAAACGATTTAAACAGGGAGGTAATAAACTTTTACCAGCAATTAAAATCAAACTATAAAGAGTTGAATATGCTAATACAGCAAACGCTGCATAGCAGAACGCTTCATTCAGATGCCTGTTTCATATACGAAAGACCGCATCTTTTTAGTGCCGTTATGAGAGCATGGGCATTTTATGTGGGTACACAACAAGGCTTTGGTACTATGATAGGTTCTGGATGGGGTTATGGTAATCAGGATAAGATCACATCAAAAATCCAAAACAAGAAAAACAATTTCCTTCCTGTGCTGCAAGACAGGCTACAGAACACACAAATCGAATGCAACGATGCGATCAAGATTATCAATAGCCGTAATTTTGAAGATACTTTTCATTATATAGACCCACCTTATGTAGATGTAAGTCAAGGCCACTATGAAGGATATCTAAGGTCAGATTTTGAACTTTTACTAAAGACTCTTGAGGGCATAAAGGGTAAGTTCTTATTATCAACCTATCCAACGGATATATTGGAAGATTACACTAATAAAAATGGGTGGTATACCGCTAGGATAGATAAGCCGTTAGGCGTAGCTAAGGTTGTAGATGGTAAGAGAAAGCGTAAAGTAGAAGTATTGACAGCAAACTATCCTATTTGATTTTATTATTATTAACATAAATTTAACAAGAAAAGGACTCCAGTAAAACGGGTCCTTTTCTTATTTAAACGCTGTTTAAAAAGTGTATATTTGGTTTTTAAAAACTGTAGTTTTTGTTTTTCCGATTATAGACGCCTAAAAAAGAAATTGAATTAGCAATAAAAATAAAATTAGAGTATGAAAACGAAAAATAAAAATATAATCACACTTGACGAGTTCAAAGATAAAAACTATGGAAAGCGTGGTACAAAAAAACGTGACGAACTTGAGGCAGGTTACAAGAATTTTAAAATTGGTGTATTACTTCAAGAAGCAAGACTTGAAAAAGGATTAACACAAGAAGAACTTGCAATAAAAGTTGGTACCACAAAGTCATACATTTCCAAAATTGAAAACAACATAAAAGAAACCAGAATTTCGACTCTGCAAAAAATTGTCGAACTTGGACTTGGCGGTCACTTAGACTTGTCCATAAAAATATAAAAAAAAACAGCCCATAACATTGCATGACTAAAATGCGGTAGTGAAATGTAATCAATAAATTTGGTGCAAGACTTACTGCACTTCAGCAATGCTTTGCCGTTATTAATATCTTTTTTGCATCGCAAAAAATCCAACCTTCGCTTCTCTTCCTTTAACGAATCCTTTTTCAAAGTCCTCTAACAAATTTATCGTAGGTAGCAACCCCCGGGATGAATTGCAAGTCAATATGGTATATAAAATAAGACCTTCAAAGTATTGCAACAATGAACGGTTTTAATCATTATAAACTATTTTTAAAAAATAAATGAAAAAACTTGCGAAACTGAACAGTTGCATATATATTTGCAACCGAATGGTTTCAAAAAGTAAAAAAGGAAAGTAAGATAAGATGAGAAGGGATGCATTTCAGGCAATAGCCGACCCGACCCGACGAGGTATTATTTTGCTGATTGCGATTCAGGCGATGACACCAAATGCCATTGCCGAACACTTCGACATGTCGAGACAAGCCGTTTCCAAACACCTGCGTATCCTTACGGAATGCCAACTGGTCAAACAGGAGCAGACAGGCAGGGAAATCTACTACCGGCTGAATGCCGCGAAGATGAAAGAGGTGGACAAATGGCTCGAACAATTTCGCAGGATATGGGACAACAAATTCAACCAATTAGATGACGTATTAAAAAGAATGAAATGACAGGCAGAACAGTAATTACAGAACGTGTATTCGATGCACCCCGACAACTGGTTTGGAGGGCGTTGACCGAAAAGGAACTCATGAAACAATGGTATTTTGACCTGAAGGATTTTAATCCGACACCGGGGTTTCAGTTTGAATTTAAAGGCGGACACGAAGACGGCATCCAATACAACCACCTCTGTGAAATAACGGAAGTCGTTACAGAACAAAAACTGACCTACAGCTGGAAATACGAAGGCTATGAAGGCATCTCGTATGTCACGTTTGAACTGTTTGACGAAGGAGGAAGCACCCGGCTGAAATTGACACATACTGGTATTGGTTCATTCCCTTCGGATAATCCTGATTTTGCCATTCATAATTTTGAAGCGGGCTGGAATCATATTATCCATACCTCTCTGAAAAACTTTTTAGAAACCTCTAAACAATCATAAATTATGAACAGCCATCTGTTATTCGATTTTTCCGTGAATAAGGAAAACAACACCATCTCCGTCAGGAGAGCATTTGCCGCAAACCTGGAAATAGTATGGGCGGCATGGACAACCCCTGAAATACTGGACCAGTGGTGGGCGCCGGAACCCTGGAAAACCCGGACAAAATCAATGGATTTCAGAGAAGGCGGACGCTGGATTTATGCCATGGTCGGGCCTGACCATTCCGAGCACTGGAACATTGCCGATTACAAAGAAATCATACCGCTGAAAAGTTTTTCCGGACTGGATGCTTTTTGCGATGAAGAGGGTACTGTAAACAAAGAATTTCCGCGTTGTTTCTGGAAAAACTCCTTCAGTGAAGCGCAGGAGATTACAACTGTTGACATTACCATTCAATACGAACAGCTCGCAGATTTAGAAAAAATCATACAAATGGGATTCAAAGAAGGCTTCACAATGGCGTTGGGAAATCTTGACCGCTATATAGCCGCAGTAAAAAAAAACCCACTAAAGGACTGAAAGAATGAACCTGTAGGACAGCAGAGAAACAATGGTTTCATGAAATGACGTCAACACAACTGCATACGAATACCTGTACAAAAAGATGAACAAAACGATAACAACAGTGGATGAGTATATTTCCGCTTTCCCTAAAGAAACGCAGAAAAAACTATTTGCTCTTCGTCAAACAATTCTTGAAAATGCACCGGAGTCCGCTGAAAGCATCTCCTACGGTATGCCGGCATATAAGACTAACAAAAAGCCGTTGGTGTATTTTGGCGGTTTTGATAAGCATATAGGTCTTTATGCCACACCATCAGGACACGAAAAATTCAAGGTCAGACTTTCGCAATACAAACAAGGCAAAGGTTCTGTACAATTTCCGCATGACAAGCCCCTGCCCCTGGATTTGATTGCCGAAATGGTAAGATTCAGGGTAGCGGAGAATAATAAAAAAGGAGTCTGACAAAAATCATTGAGGATTTCCTGAATTCTAACTTGAAAAAATGAATGGGGACATTTTCGTCAATTCGCTCGCTACGCCGGCAGCCACTGCTGTAAAAAACGGATTTGATTGCCGCCCATGATTTGGGCAATTTCATCTTCGTTAAAATCCTCCTGAAGCAGTGCATCCGTGAGCAATGCCAGCGCGCTGACATCAAACTGTGTGGCAACGGCTCCGTCAAAATCTGAGCCGAGGGCTATGTGTTCCACTCCCACCCGATTCACCGCATAACGGATGGTTTTCGCAATACCGCCCGGAGTGATATCACCCACCGCTTCACTCCAGTATCCGATGCCGATAAGCCCGCCTTTTTCCGCCACGGCTTTCAGGTGCGCATCACTCAGGTTGCGCAGACTGTCTTTGGTGCCGCGCAGGCCGGTATGCGACACCACCACGGGTTTATGGGAAAATGCCAATACATCATCTATCAGCTGTTCGGACGCATGCGCCAGGTCTACCACGATATGAAGCTCCTCCATCTTGCGCACCGCCGCTTTTCCGAAATCGGTCAGTCCGCCCTTCTGCATTCCGGTGGAAGAACCGCCGGCATCATTGTCAAAGAAATGGACCAGTCCCATCATACGGTATCCGGCATGGTGGAGCACATCCAGGTTTTCCAGCCTTCCTTCCAGCGCGTGCAAGCCCTCCACTGCCAGCATACCTGCCGCCATATTCGGTGTTTGCTGCCGTTTCTCCAGAAAGGAATCCAGCTCTTTCCGGTTCGTAATCACAGAGAACTGACCTTGTGAATCCGCGGAGGTTTTATGCACGAGTGCCGCATGATGCAATGCCCGTTCTTTCAGACTGTTCCAGGCGCTCAATGGCCGTCTGTTAGCGATGGTAAGCAACGTGATATTATCGGTACGGTCGTCGTTGCGGTCATAGTTCAGCCCTCTCGGCGTTTGGGTGACGGCATCAAAAATCTGGAGGGCTGCATTGCCTTCCAGCATACGTGGCAGGTCGATGTGCCCGCGATGGTTGCGCTCCAGAAAATTCCGGTCCCATAAGAAACTGTCGGCATGCATATCGGCAATCAGCAGTTTTGCATGGAGCGATTTTGCCTTTTCGGAAACAGCAGCGGTGCCGGCATATCCGCACGCATTGATGCGGCCGTCCACGAGTTTTCCCAAAAAGAAAAAAAAGAGAAGGGCAAGCGCCGTAAGTATGGTGAACAGTAGTATCATTGGATAATTTTATTTAAGACCATGACTGTGCCACCAGGGTGGCGGCAGACATGATGGATGACATAGGATTGACACCAATATTACTCGGGAAAAAAGAAGAATCCGCCACCACCAATCCGTCTATGCCCTCACCTGGAATTTCTCCCGCACATTAACACCGCAAAACAAATGCGTGGCTGCCATAGGCATGACTCCCGGCCCCGGTTTTACAGCAGCGATGGCGCGCGCCTGCTCCACCGTTGTAATCGCTTCCGGAACACCGTACACATGCGGCCATACTTCTTTCGCTCCGGCAACAAACATGGCCTCCGCCATCATGGAGATACCGCGCAGGATATTGCTTCTGTCTTTATTGGTAAGGGAATATTTTACCATCGCGCCGAATGGCCCGCGAATCACCTGACCACGGGCTTCCGCTTTACAGGCCACCTGCCAGTAGGCCGTATGGTCTATCTTTTCCAGCCTGTCCTGCAACACCTTTCCAATACCCGGAACACGCGCCGCTTTCAGGTCAAAAGGCAACAGCATGCTTTCAAATTTGATATTTTCTTTTAACCAGTGCAACGACTCGGCTGTTTGTGTGCCACCCGGGCCGGTCATTATCTTTTCATCAAACAAGCCCATGATGGATGAGCCCGGATGTGCCATAAAGCCATTGCCCTGCAGCGGCACACCACTCTTCAGCAAGAGCCACGGCGTCTGCACTGCGCTGGCCGCCAGGATGACCGCCTGTCTGGCATGCGCTTTAAAAGCAGCTCCGGACGCAAATTTACCCTCCACTCCCACTGCGCGTTTATTCCGTATAAGCACCTTTTTCACCGAACAGTTGCTATACACTTTCGCACCATTTTTCATTGATAATGCAATGTAATTTTTGTCCGTACTTTCTTTGCCGTCATTCGGACAGCCCAGAATACATCTTCCCGAACCCTTGCAGCCGGGTGTATTTCTGCGGATGGGATGTGCCTTATCGCCAAAACCTTTGAGCATGGCGACACCGTTTCCGCCCAGCAAATGCGGAGGCGTTTCTGTTATCTGCAATTCTTTATCGAGGATATCATTGGCTTCCATGAGTTCTTTCCAGGGCAATAGCTTTTCCCACTTCTTATCGGTAGCCACCCATTCCTGCCATACCCACTCCGGAAAACGAATCTGTATGGCAGCATTGATGACGGAACCGCCACCCAGACATTTTCCCTGCAACAAGGGTACCGTTTCTTCTCCTAAGCAGACACTGGTACCCGCCTCGCGGTACATTTTCGACATCACCTCCATGGCACTGCCATGACTTGGCTGGTGGGGCGCCCCTTCCTCTACAAGAATGACACTTTTGCCGGCAGCAGATAGCCAGCGGGCAACAGTAGAACCGGCACAACCGGAGCCTACGATAACAAAGTCGGCATCGTCTGTAACAGCTTGTATGGAATCATTTATCAGCATTGTGTCATGAAAGCCATTGTTTTCCATAATTCAAAGATGTTGCGGATATTCGGATTGGAATGACAGTATAGCTTATTGATTACCGCATATTTTTTTTCGGAGTTAATCCAATTAAATGGAAGTCCATAATTTAACAGGGCAAAAATGTGGGCAACCAGTACCGATGCACGCAGTGCAAATCGAACATGCCATGGGAATTCTTTGGGAAGCCCTTTCCCTGTCCATCCCGGGACTATCACTTTAAAGATTGTTTCCACGAATTCTAAAAATATTGTTTTTTATGCTAATTTTATAAATCGGATAAACTAATTTGATTTTAATTTACAACGATCCTTGTTCAATCAAATATACACATAACACCATGGGGAAACAATATACACTGGATGAATTATTAAAAATGAGCAAACCGGAAATTATTCAGGTATTTCAAAACGGCCACCCCATCAAAACGGAAGAGCTGGACAATACGCAATACCTGGGCATTGATGTGGGTATGCCGTCGTGGTTTCATAAATTTTTCTGGAAGACATTCCGTAAAACTTTTTACAGAGACCCGGAAACGGGCATACTGCGCGGATGGAACGTGAAGATGCAGCAACAGGGATGTGCCGGGCCGCAAACGCCTAAGAAAGATAAAAACGGCAAGGGCCTTTCGTTTGGTCATTACCATCTCTTAGCGGCAAACCCAGGAAATTCCCGAAGGGAATTAGCGAAGTGCAGACTATCTTGATTATGGTACCGGAAATAAAGCCGGAGACCCTGCAGCGCTGGGATATTGTCCGCTGGTGGCCATCAATGAAACGCCAACGGAACTGCTGCTTGGATGGAAGTCTTCAAAATAGGAAGTTTTTTCATCGATTATCCGATTACTGGATTCTGAAAAAGAATACTGGAAAAAGTGGAACCAGTACTTTACAAACGATAATACTGGCTTATTTAATGATACATCAGTTTATCTACATAAAGAGAAGGTCATCCATTTGCTCCGCACGCTCAAACTTAGCATATACATTCCTTTAGTCTGCCCCGTGATCACGACAGCGATATTGCCTGAAGTCGAGATCATTTCATTACCATACCGTTTGACCGGTAAGGTTATACACCTGAACGCGTATATTTTATGGATAAGCGACTTTGGCAGTTCTACCGCCAAAACAAACCGGAAGATGGGTTGGGCGTAATGTTCAGCTGACCGGTAAAAGTATGTTTTGCTTTACGCCACTCAAAACGCAATCCGTATGAGGACTGCCTATCATCCTGTAGCAAAAATCTGCCAGTTGCCGCTGTGTACTCCGCTGACCGGCTTATCAAAATAGAGCCCGTTAATATAGTTTGCTGCAAGGCATAGAGAAGATTATCGAATGGAAACAGTACGGGCACGTATTTATCCCGGACAGATGTGGGCCTCTGCACTTTACCGGCACGTTCCAGTTAGTTCATAAAAATACCTGGTGATACTTTAGGCAATGTCAGGTCGCCCAGTGCATTGCCTTCGCCAGCAAGGCGCGCCGTCCAGCATGCCATACCACGAAGCATCTATATTGGCCGGACGGATAAAACCGGTATCAATCATTCCCGCCTGATAGTGAAATAATCGCTTTGGTATAAACCACAAAACTTGTGCAGGACGGTTTGCGGATTTACCCCTATCAGTGCGGCAACGGTATTCACGCTCTTCTCGTGTCTGTGTTAAGCTCAGAGGTATCATTGACGAACACAGCAAAATTCATAGCGATGAGTGCACCGGCATGAAGAACCTCCTATAAAGAGCCCAGAGGTGTCAATCCGGTATGGATTTCCATGCTGTACTGAATTTGCCATGTAACACATGAAAGTATGGATATCAAAAAAAGCGGCGGGTACAGTCCTAATTTTATCGTATGTGGTTTCACCTCCGAACAAACGGTATTCGGAGGAGACGTTCCCTTATCCCCGTTTAGCCAGGTCTTTTGCGATTTCGATAATCTCCGGGCTTTTTGCGGTTTAGAGGTATCAGATTGGTAAATCCACCGTGGATCAATACGACAAGCGGACGCAACTGTGCCGTGTCATCTTTGGAGTTCCAAAGAGGTCGTATGCCAAAAGGTATATGTTCCGTCTATATTCAGTTTGTTACCACCGTAACCAACATCCAGGCTGGGTTTTGATATCCGAAAATACCTTGTCCCTACAACGTTGCAGGCACTGTGCGAACACTAAGAACCACGGGCTTCAATAACTAATCCGGCAAGCAGCCGTTCTGTTTAATGGGAGTATTGCGAAGTAAATATTTTACCATATAAGTGATTGTTTTTATTAAAAATAGCTAAGAAGTGAGAAAAGAATTTTCTTTACTCATCATTTTCGTTCAGCTGTTTAAAAATTCGAAAACCATTTAGCAGAATCTTTGATGGTTCGTTGTTGAGTATCGTAGTCGACATGTACCAATCCGAATCTTGGACGGTATCCTTCCGCCCATTCAAAATTATCCATGAACGACCAGACAAAATAGCCGCCGATATTGATGCCTTCATTCTTTGCCCGCAGCACCTGTGCCATGTATTCTTTCAGGTATTGGATTCTTTTCACGTCATGCGCATTGCCATTCACCACTTCATCTTTAAAGGCGGCTCCATTCTCTGTGATGTAGAATTTCTTTATCTGTTTGTATTGCGCAAACTGCCGGATGATTTTATAGATTCCTTCCGGATAAACCTCCCAGTTCATCTCTGTAACATCATTGCCGAACCTGCCCGGCTTTACGGGAATTCCGCGAACCACCGGAATAAAAAAGAGGGGTTTAACCACCAGCCTTGTATAATTCTGCAGACCGATAAAATCAAAGTCGTGCAGGATATTCTTTTCATCTTCGGGCTTGAAATATTTTTCAAGTTTTTTCAGGGCAGGAAGTGCTTCTACAGGATAACCCATCCCCAGAATGGGTTCTATAAAGATGCGGTTGAGCAGCGCATCGTAACGTCCGGCTGTATCCATGTTCCGTGGCGAATTCGTCAATGGGTCGATAGGCATGCAGGAATAGGTAGTGCCTATGTTTCCATCTTGTACCATTTCTTTCAATACCCTTCCGCCAACACCCTGGCATAAAGTAGTATAATGGACAGCAGGATAAAAATGACGGAAGCCGAATTTCCCCGGAGCGCCCACACCCGCCAAATAGCCGCCGTGCACAAACGAAACCGGCTCATTGAACACCATCCAGTTCTTCACCCGGTCGCCGAACTGCTGAGCACACAAGGCAACATATTCTTCAAACCAACCGAGTATGTCGCGGGAAGCCCAGCCACCTTTTTCCTGCAGCTTTTGCGGCAAATCCCAGTGGTAGCAGGTCACCCATGGTTCTATATTTTCTTTGAGACATTTGTCAATAACGCGGTTATAGAAATCAATTCCTTTCTGATTGACTATACCCGTACCATCCGGCAGCAATCGAGGCCAGCTGATGGAAAAACGGGACGCCGGAATATGCATCTGTCGCATGAGCTCTATATCGCTTTCATAACTATGATAAAAATCACAGGCAACATCCCCGGTATCCCTGTTTTTGACCCTGCGCGTATGATGGGTGAAATGATCCCAGATAGATGCTCCTTTACCGTCTGTATTCCAGGCACCTTCAATCTGGTAGGAAGCGGTGGCGGTGCCCCAAATAAAATCTTTACCGAACTGCGATGCCTTTATTTCTGATTGATTGGCCGTATTTGTATTGTCGCCTTCGGGCAACCTCTCTTCGTTTTTCATCCGATAATTCTTTGCTTTAAGATAACTAAAAAACTCAGCACTCTGCGCATTGAAAATATGCTATTGCAAAAACAATATCTATTTATCAGTAAGCCCTTAGATATCCTGAAAAAATCAATATCTTACATCCATAAGATTACCCGTTATGAAATTCAACTACTGGTTACCGCTCATCGGATGGCTTGTTCCGACAATCATCATTTCGCTCATCATGTTCCGGGTGGATGCTCCTTTGACCGATGCTCAGTCGAAAGGATTCATTGCATTGCTGCTATCTGCCTGTATCACCTATTATGTTGGAATCCGGCAAGTGCTGAAAGATAAATAAATGCCATCCATTGGGGTCTCCTATGATGTTGCTGCACAATAACTACAACTACGCATTTTCATAGATTTGCCTGAACGGCTTTGCGGATTCCAGTTCAAGTGCCAGTTCCAACAATAAACCATCCTGTCCGTATGGT
>JAXLTW010000023.1:0-58113 GCA_046329865.1 Chitinophagales bacterium
TCAGATTTCTGTCATAGGTGGTTTTCAACTCTTCCTGCAGTGCAACATGAATATAAGTTCCGGCAGCAATACGGTTTGCATTTACAGAATTTGTCAAATGCTTTAAATCACGGTCAAACAACGTATACCTGTCTTTCCATGCTGTTGTTCTGTATATCGTTCCTATTGTATAAACACCGACCAGAACAATACACATCGATTTACTAAGCTGTCTCCATCTCTCTACATCGTACACATCTATCACAAGTGCAGCCAAAGCCATGCAAAAACCCAATGACGCAATGAAATTATAACGATCCATTACAATTCCGGCCACCGGAGAAATAAGATTTAGGGCATATCCAATCGACAGGAAAAAAAACAATAATGAGAACAGATAGATTTTATTTTTGGAGTAGTATCTGATACTGAAAAAGAACAGTGCCGCCACCATCAGCAAACAGATTATATTCACAGATGCGAATAATGGAGTAAGCGGAATCTGATTATATCCAAAATAAAAATAATAGCCAAACGGAACAAAAAGAAACTTAAGGTAATAAAACAGCGTAGTAATGGACAATGATAATCTGTTGTAAAATGTGTCGTTATGGTATAACGGATTTTCATCAAGACCCCAAAAACTTCGGTTCATATCAGAATCTAGCTGTGCTGTTAATTTGTTAAGTATAAAAGCCGTAACTATCAATAAGACAAAACTAAATAACGCAACAAGCAACAACTTTTTCCTATCTGTATTTCTGAAAAAAAACATAACCAGCACAGGAGTCAACAGAAATGTAAAACTGTCCTTTTTAGAAAGCACGCCCAATACAATCAGCAACAATGCAAGGAATACTCTTTGATATTGCATTCGGTCAAATGCAGCCAACAACTGAATGGCTGCCATTATACCAAAGAGCATACTCAGCAGGTTGTCGCGGCTTTTGATATTTGCGACCACACTCACATGATTAGG
Organism: Chitinophagales bacterium; assembly: GCA_046329865.1. Classification (GTDB taxonomy): domain Bacteria; phylum Bacteroidota; class Bacteroidia; order Chitinophagales; family JADIYW01; genus JADJSS01. Next base: position 959 of record JAXLTW010000023.1, read on the forward strand.
ATGTACCAGAAAAAACACGGCAGTTAACAAACAGAGTATCTTCAGTTTGTTTTCATCCTGTATCATCTTACATATAAAGATGAATTTGTAAATACGAGTGAGTAAAAAGGCAAAAATGGCAACGTTGAAAAAATGAGAAATGGCAGGATTGGTTTCATTAAAGAAAAATCGCTCCAGCCAGAAACTGGCCAGTGTGACGGGCCTGTAATCAGCACTGGCAAACCAGGATTTAAAGATAAATAACAGTCCGCTAAAATCCGTACTAGCCTGATTTAGGGACGACACTATAAATTCATCGTCCAGCCCGTAATCAAAGGTAATGCTCCATCCATAGAGTAAAAAGACAAGTATAACCAACAATACATAATGTACATAAGCATTACTTAAGAACAGATTATACCCAAACCCTTTGCCCTCAAGTCTTCTGTTTGAGGCTTCAGGGTGTTTTTTATATTTTGAGGTTGTTTTTTTCTTTGCCGTCATATAATAACCATTGAAAAGAATTGAATGACTTTTCTATACATGCTGGTTTAACAACTCAATATACTCATTCTCTGAAAATAAACAGAAATGATACTACTGATTTTTATTTTCATTTTTGCAAAGTACATCCTGCCTGATGCAGAAACAAAAAAAGGATTGCATTTCTGCAATCCTTTAATCTGTAAATTTTCAGATCACTGTTTCACAATCTTGTATTTGTACTCATTTCCGTTTTTATCTGTCAGCACCAGCATATAAGCGGCATTGGCCAATGAACTCAAATTAAGCGTATTGCTGTTAACTCCCGTCATTAAACTTATATCTGTTGTTTTAACTGACTTGCCCAACACATCATAGATAGCAATAGTAGCATTCTGATTCGTACTGGAAGAAATCAAGATAGTGATATCCTGTGACGTGGGGTTCGGGAATGCACCAATGATACCTGTTACACCGGAAGTAGCAATAGGAATATTTATGATATTGGAATATTTAAACGTACTGTCCTTATCCTCTATTTTCAGACGGTAATAATTATTCCCTGCAACCGGATAATAATCGAACAGGTTATAATTTAGCTGTTGATTACTGTTTCCCGCTCCCGGTTTTTCACCATAAAACCAGTTAACATTAAACTTTTCTCCACTACAAACTTTAATGTATTCTTTTCAGACACCGTCATCAGTCCAGCCTGTTTTTATCACCAATATTGATACCGGTGAAAGACACCAGTTCAACAGGCAGTACTTCGTACAGGAATCGAATAGGATGGATATAGAAGGTAGAGAAAGTATCTACAATAAATTGTACCTGATAATCCGTTCCGTTTCCGGCATAGGTTGAAAAAACAGGAGTCGTCCAGGTAGCATTGCCTCCATAATACCCCTGACCGGCAGGTAACATTTGACCGCCCGGTGTATGAATGGTTGTACTGCCATTAGGTCCGGAGCCGCCCCACCGCCGGAAACTTAGAAACCCTCAATTCGCTGATACTGGAAAAATTATATGCGCTTCCGGAAGCTTTTGCCAGTAATGAAGCAAACTCAGCAGCCTTGAAATAAAGAGTTACTCTGGCGTGTCTCCCCTGTGGAAACTCGGGGGCGATAGACCACCATCTTTGCAGATAGGGCATTGAATCAGAAGGATAAGCTGTGGTCCATGTCACTCGGAGTATACCCGTAATATGGGTACAAACTTCCGTTTCACCTAATGCCAGAGGAGAATAAGCTCCCCCTGTTAAATCTTCAATTTTGCAAATTATTTTTCCCTGATAATCATAATACGTATAGCTATTTCCATTCTGTATCGGGCAAGTATAGCACAAATCTGAATTATCAGTAATGATAGTGCTTGAAACATTTGTAACGGATATTGGAATAGATATTGAATCCATACAACCACCATTGGTCACCTTCCATTTGTAGGTGGCACTTCCTCCGAATGGGATATCCACGCTCACATCCAATGTGGATGTAGGCATTGCTGGCGTTGACGTAACACCTCCTGAGGAAGTTACCAATGTCCATTGTCCCGTACCTGTTGAAGGCGAAGAGGCCTGTAAGGTAGCCGTTGCATTTGGATTGCCACATCCTGATACATCTACCAGTGCGGCATTGGCTTTTACTGTATCATTGATATTCCAGGTAATCTGTGGAAGAATAAGCTGTATCGCAATTGCCCAGACCAACAATATTGATGGAAGAATTAATTGCAGACATTGTCTGAACGATGGTCGTACCAATTGCTTTGGTAATATTTGTAGGACGTGTTGTGCTCCAGGCCGACCAGGTTGTTCCGTTATCAGTTGAATATCTGTAATAAATGGTAATAAATGAATGTGAGCCCTCCACTAGGTACATTGACACATAATGGTGTCGGACTTGTCAGACACACGTCGAACCACTGGCAGGGAACCCACAAACCGTAAAGGTATTATTGGGGGTGATAGGCGGAAAGACAACAACCGAATCGTATACCCATCTTGACCAGCCGCAACATTTATCTTTCACCCTTGCCGCTATTAAATAAGTGACGGTATCTGAAGTAGCATTGGTCGGCGAGATAGTGTTTGGACCGGCACCTGTTCCTGAAGTCCATGCCGGAACTGGGAAAGTACGGATAGTACCATCCTTATATTTTCTCCATCGCCATTCATAATCCGACGCATTTCCTGCAAAATCCTGATTCGGATTATTGGAGGTAATGGTGGATGATGTCGTGCTTCCGGGCATATTCGTTTATTTGTTACGGCAATTGTCATCGGTAACGGACGGGATTCGAGTATACGTATAAAATACTGCCAAAGGTTTGTGTCGTCCGTCCATTGTTTTCCGCAGTGTACTCTACTTGCAAGGTGGATGCTCCTGTCGTATTAGCATATGTAGTGGTATTGGGAGATTCATCATTGACTAAGGTGGGATTGCCCATTACAGCAAAATCAAAAGCCCCGCTCGGAGGTGAACTCCCTATCGATTTTGATATTTCTATCATAGAATTGGTACAACCTCTGTTATAACGTACTTTTAAATAATCCGCAACGGCATTTGGTCCGCCTGCACCGGATGCACCTACACCAATAGTGACAATATTAGCCGTCGTAGTCGCTAAGTTTACCGTCCCGACAGAAATACCATCTGCGCCATCCCTTCCTCTTCCGCCCGGGCCGCCATCGCCACCCTTGCCGCCATTACCGCCACACCCGTTACTGGTAGGACTACCGCATCCGCCGGTACAGTTACCAGGGTTTCCGCCAATACCTGTTTCGCCAGATTGTCCAGTAGCACCTAATCCACCCGAACCGGCTGCTCCCGCTGTAAACGTGGACTGTGCAAGCGTACCGGCTGCGTTGCCCACGATATATATACCAAAGGAGCCGCCGCCGCCCCAGCCCCCCGAACCGGGCAAACCTCCATTGCCTCCTCTTCCACCTGTGCCACCATTGGCTCTTCCGCTTGGACAAGGACTACATGTACAACACGTCCCGTGGTCGCCGCCGCCGCCGCCGCCGCCGCCGCCGCCGCCAAATCCATTGCTGCCACTTGCCGACTGACCAGCCGGAATAAAATACGGACTGGCTGTTCCGGGTGAAGCAGGTTTATCTCCAAAAGCCCAATTGGTAGATCCAACACCACCTGGACTTCCATCAAAACCTTTTTGTGCGTTACACCCACTGGCATCACAATTAAAAACATTACAACCGCCGCCGCAACACTGGGCGCCACCAGTGCCAGCTGCGGCACCTCCATTTCCGGCAGTGCCGGTACCCCCTCCACTACCCCAAGAACAACCACAAGCAGCTGTACTGCCATTTCCACCACCGCCACCGGCTCCACCACCAACACCGGACCCACCGGTGCCGGCCGGTGTGGTTCCCGCAGCTCCTGTTGCACCAGGACCGGCAGTAATTGCTGACCGTTTTATCTCCCATCCTGTATTACCATTTATATAAACTCCATATACAGAGTAACCTTTGGATAAGTATTGTCCGGCAGCAACAGAGATAGTTTTTACATTTACGGTAAGATCCTGCATCAACCAGTTATTACCATTTGAAATAATTCCCCGATGATATCCGACAGTACCATTATTTTCTGTACCGGGATTTAAGTTAACCGTAGTCGTTAAACTGGAATTTTTCCTCCAGTCGCCATTGGCTAAATTGACTATTTCCCAACCGCCATCTATAATGGCATTAGCAGGAATAAGCCATTGTGTTTCACTGTAGGTGGCGCCGCCCATTATCCGTATATGGTTTCTGGAACCTGAAATATTATTAATGGCATTAGTAATCGTAGCATACGGTGAGGATGCCGTGCCTGCGTTGGCATCGCTTCCGCCATTAGCAGGCGGAGCCACGTATATCAAATCGCAAGAGGGAGTTGTGACCGTAAATGTACAGGTGGAGGTGGCATCTGCAGCTCCGCAAGGATCCACCACCGTAAGTGTTACGGTATAAGTTGTACCTGCCGCCGCCGAAGTAAAGGTTGGTGTAAAAGTAGTTGAATTTGTTGCTGAAGTCGGAGCTACGTTTGTTGTCGGTGAAATACTCCAATTATACTGCCAGCCGGCTAAAGCATCCCCGATGGCATTGATAGCCGGTACAGATGGTACTGTAAATGTTATAGGATTGCCGGAAGGAACAGACCTGCCGCAGGCTGTAGAAATTATAGGCGGTGCGTAAGGAAAGTAGGTAACGCGGACACAATTCGAAACAGCGGAATCGTATCGGGCTCCGGAACTGGTGGTGCTTCCGGCTCCATTTCTGTTGTACACTACTAATCGATATGTCCTAGTGCCTGCTACCTGAGGAAACGTAATGGTTGGACAAATTGCTCCTGCAACGTTCGTCCAATTAGCAGCTATAGGACAACTGCCCGCTCCCGAGCCATTAATATCGGCCACCTGCCACTGATAGTAGGTAGCATTTGAAGTGGTTGCCGTAAGACTAAGAGGATTGGGTAAACAAGCATGCAAATCTGTTGTGACAATACTGACGGTTGGTGCGCTGATTGTCCAGCGATACCTTATTTTCAGCATCCAGTTTTGATAAGAAGAAGCACTTAATACCGCCGGCACTTCAATATAATTATACGTATTCGGTGGACTGTCACGCCAGTTAATGGTATATCCGGTATTCACCGTACCTCCCGGTCCCCCTGTACGTGTAACAGTATGGGCATCATCACTATTTACACAAAACCACGGAAAAGAATAATCGGATCCTTCATAATTATCATCAGTTCCGCAGGAAATTCCAAAACCCAGTATAGATAAATAAAATCCATCCTCTTCCCATAAATCCCAGGCTAAATTGATTGCGGAGAAGTTTGTCTCATTGGTATATGTTTTATTGAAAACATTGATTGGTGCAAATGTATTGTAATTGGGTACATCCTGAGAAATTTTGATAGCAGAACCGGCTCCTGTCGGGAAGGATGGAAAGCCGGCGGTAATATTGTCTTTTGCTAATACTTTTACTCTTAAATCCTCATTGCCGCCTACTGCAACACCACAGGTACCGCCATCCCAGTCCATGTCATTAAAGACACCCACTAAATCTGCGGTGACGGTTATATTTCCATCTTTATAATTTGGCAACGAACCGCAGAGAGGTTTCAATCCCGGCGACCAATCCCATCGGTATGCAAATACGACTGCATATTTATGTTCCGCTCCTGCGCCGATAATCACCGGTAATGTGTAATTCACCTGACCGTTATTACCCCCCCTGAAATTTACTGCCCCCCAACCGATAGAACCGGCATAATAGTCATCCCCCAGTGCACAAACACCAAAAAGGCAACAACAATTATCATACACCCGGGGAGCTCCCTGACCACAGGATAATATATCGCCATAGCAGTCATCTTCAAATGCCTGTCCAAGATATACCTGAAACTCTGTTGGAACCTGAGAACCGGAATAGGTGACATCCAGCATTTTGTATCCGTCTGCTTCTAAGGGTAACCCCGCTGAATTAACCGTATTCATTTGATTGGGGTTAAATGAATAAAAGCGGTTCTCAGCACCCCAAAAGGCTACATTGAAACCACCCGGTGAGGTGATATATCCGGTACCGGATGCGTCCCTGACACGGGCACGTATATCCTGAATATTGTATTCCTGATCTCCTATATCGCCACAGTTGGCCGCCGACCAAACCTTATGCGCCCATACCCTCAGGCGTAACCCGCCGTCATTATACATCTGTCCGTGAACAGTAATGGGTACTATCATCATAAAAAGGATGATAACGGCAGAAAAAATGGAGGTGTATAATTTATTCATTTGAAAATAATTTAGACTCACAAACCTCTATGCCGATTTTAAACAAACCGTCCAGGTTCTTCGCCGTTAATAAAATTATTCTGGAGCTGCCATTATTGATCTCTCCTTTGTTATAATTTATGTCACAATATATTTTTTTCAATTCAGCATTGCTGCAGGAAAAAAGTGATTTTGACTCGTTTACAGTAATTTTGTTTATAGTGACCCCATTTTCAATGAATTTATTGAAAATGGTCATAAACGTAACGGATTTATAAGTGGTATCCATAGTAGCCAAACATTGCGGAAAATTACGACGGGTATAATCAATAATATCATTAAACTCATTTTCAGAAAGCAGAAAAGGTTTTAGCTCTTCTATCTGTTGATTATTAACCGCCTTTACATAAGCCTCCAGGACTCTTCCAAAATAGACCGAATCATAGGGTGTTTCACTATTTTTCATATTACCGGCATATTGACAATATGGAGTCTGCCCCCAACTATAAGCGGCAAAAAAGAAAATAATGAAAAGACAAAGAAACTGTAAAGTTTTACCCATGCTGTACTTTCAATTAAATGTAAGTAAATTTAGCTATAAAAATCGATTAAAATTAAAGAAAAATTGACGTTTAACAATATTTAACGTATAAAGCCGGCAAGTTGCCAATTGATCAGTTTTTCCCTAAATTGAACTAAAGACCACAAGGCATAAAATGTGGAAAAATCATCATGAACAGACAGGTTGGATGTATAAAAAGAAGGCCAATCTCCGTGCAGTTCTTTCTGCAATGTCAGGATATAAAATATACATTCTGCATTTTTCTCTACCGTTATGGCATTCCCGTACAATCCGTATGCTGCCAACAGATAAGCATTGTAGATATCCGATTTTTCGGTGGGGTCCTTGATTCCTGTTTTATTACATGAATTTATCACATGAGAGAACGAGACTTTTTCATTCAGTTTTTTGAACAATCCTGCTTTGGCAATCTCTGATCGGGAAGCATAATCCGGGCAATTTCGCTGAAGTTCTGCAAACATGTAGTAAAACAGCAATTTCTCCCTGGTGTTACTTTTTAATGCAACTGAATACGCCGAATCAGCCATTTTGGGTAAATATGGAATTTCATCACATAAAACAGCGAACCCCACCTTAGACATTTTATCCCGGATATTTCGGAAGAACAGCTTACTGAAATCGGGGATACTGTCTCTCATTTTTCTGATTTGCACCCTGAAAGAATCTGTTTTGCCGTATTCCTTTCCATACATTTTAAAGAAACCATTCTGCAGGCTATTTTCCTTTTCGGTCAAATCAATTTCCAATCCATAGCAGTCATTTACGGCAATAAACTGTGCGGTTGTCAATGGATCGAAGATTTCATAGTTGTTTTCCTTAAAAAAACGGGCAGCCCTGTCAATACCGTAATCCAGCAAACGCAGCAGTGAATCCTTTCCGTAATGGGATACAAATTTCAATACGGTATCGGAAGGCATGGGTTTTATGGGATACTTTGCAGAAGCATTTTCGCAGAAATGGAACAAAACAATCACCACTAATATGTATCTTAAACCGTATCGCATCTGTATGTTGTAAGAAAAAAAGCATCCCGCAGGATGCTTTAAGAGTACCGAAGGTGGGACTCGAACCCACACACTTGCGTACACGAGTTTGAGTCGTGCGCGTCTACCAGTTCCGCCACTTCGGCGCGTCTGAGAAAAATTATTTGAAAGAAGTTACCAGGAAGCGATGTGCCTTATAACATACAACCAATAACATATTTCAAAAGAACGGATTGCAAATGTAGTGAAAAAACCTACATTCAGAAAATAAGATTAAAAAATAATTTTAATGAAACAATGCGCGAATGACATCCATACCATTGGCAAACAACAATAAGCCTAAGATGATAAACATCCCCACGCTCTGGGCATACTGCTGAACTTTATCCGGCAACGGCTTTCCGCGAACCATCTCATACAATAAGAATACCACATAGCCACCGTCCAGCATGGGAATCGGCAAGATGTTCATAAATGCCAGTATCACCGAGATGGTGGCCGTCAATATCCAAAAATGCTCCCAGTCAAAGGTATCGGGAAACATTTTACCTATGGAAATAAATCCGCCTAAACTGTCTTTTACCTTTACTTCCTTGGAGGTAAACAACATCTTCAAGCTTTTAAAGTAATTGCCCAACGTAAAAAAAGATTTTTCAATACCTGCGGGAACAGCCGCCGCGAAGTTGTAATTCACCCTTTCCGTATGGAGCAATTCAGAATAGGCCTGTGCACCAAATCCAAACAGACCTTCTTTGGATACTTCTCCGTTCAGTTCAACCAATTTACCTTCTCTTTCCACTGTTACCTTTATGGTTTTTCCCTTATTGTCAGTAATTGCCTTCTTTACTTCATCATAAAAAGGAGTCGGGATATCATTGACAGCTGTAATCTTATCCCCTACCTTCATCCCTGCCTTTGCCGCACCGGAAGCATCCTGCACCTGTGCCACTACACCGGGCACTCTCGGTAAGATAAAGCTGGCTTTCTTCTGCTTGATGACAGCTGATAAAACGCCTTCTTTCAACGGCAGCACGACCTCTGCACCATTGCGCTCTATTGTAATTTTCTTAGCATCGTTCAGTATCAGGTCTTTCTGAAATTCTTCAAAATTACCGGCCGGTTCATTGTCAATCCTTAAAATCTTATCGCCATTCTGCAAACCCATCCGGTAACCAAGCGAATCCACCACCATCACCCCATTTGTCATGTTCTTCAGGGGCAGGAATTCCTCACCGTATTTCCACAATAACCCGGTGAAAATAACCATCGCCAAAATCATGTTCACCGTTACGCCACCCACCATGACAATCAGTCGCTGCCATGCCGGTTTGCTTCTGAACTCCCAGGGTTGGGGCTCGCTGTTTTTCAATTCTTCCGCATCCTGTGTTTCATCTGCCATCCCTGCAATCTGCACATAACCGCCAAATGGAAACCAGCCCAGTCCATATTCCGTATCTCCTATTTTCTTTTTGAACAAGGCGAAATTTCCTATGTTGGAAAAAGGGAACAGGAAATCAAAGAAGAGGTAAAACTTGTGAACTTTGATTTTAAACAACTTGGAAGGAACAAAATGCCCCATTTCGTGCAAGACAATCAGAATCGATAAACTTAAAATTAACAGAACTACTTTGGTGGCTGTTGGCCCTATGGAGAATAATAACATTTTCAGATAGATTTTTAATTTGACAAGCCGGTTCAGAATTATCATTCAACACCAACTTATCGTTATTAGTTTTAAAATGAAGCGCAAAATTACAAAATGTTACGCGTTATTGGTAATTAGTTGATAATTATAGGGTATTAGGTTATGGTTAACCGTATGCCCGCATTTTGGGTGACGGTTTCGGTTCATCAACAATTCGAACATAAGTTATTTATAACCAACAACATACAACTTAATACGGATGAATTACCGTTTGGATTTCTTTAGCCAGTTTTTGACGGGTTTCCATCAGCTCGATTTTCTTCATCAGGGCGGCTATCATTTCTTCAAATCTGCCTGCCTGCTCGGCGATTTTTATTTTTTCATCCACTATTTTCATCAGCTCCATCAATTTGAAAAACCGGAACCGCTGCATGGCGGAGACCACATCCGATTTGTAGGCATCCCCATTCGCTTTTACCACAATCTCATGTCTGTTGAACCAATTCGGACTTAATTCATATGGTGATGACATCAATTCTATCAGGCAATCTTTGATCTCCTTATCATCAATGGCATTCAGATTTTTGATTTCCGTAAACGGAATGTCATTCTGATAGGCATCCATGTACCATTTGATGATTTTACCGAATACATCATTTTTAAAATCAATATCCACCAGTTCAAAGATGACATATTCGGCAACAGAATGTTCTTCCGTCATTTCTTTATCTCCATGATCCAGTAGGATACGTACAATGTCTTTTTCCTGATAATAAAGTTGTGAGGTCTTTGAAAGATGTTGAGTATGGTCAACGGGTGTTTGCACATACGTATTTATGTCCTGAGCTTCCTCGGGTGTAAACTCTTTGGATTTCTTGAAATGCTGCGTGCGGATTTTATTGGTTTCATTCACCAGAATATTTTCAGGTACCTCTACAATATCCGCGCAATGTTTAATGTACAGCTGTCGTTTGATATTATCCTGCACCAGCGCAATACTTTCCACAATATCTCTGATTACCTCCGATTTTTTTATCGGATCATGAGCGATGTCTTTGATAGCTTGTGTAGCTTTGAACAGAATAAAATCTTTCTGTTCTTTTCTGATAAAATCCAGTGTGGCATCTGTGCCGTTTTTCTTCACAAATGAATCCGGGTCTTCATTATCCGGCAACAAGACAATTTTCACATTCAGTCCCTGCTCTAAGACAATATCCAATCCGCGCAATGCCGCTTTCACGCCTGCCGCGTCACCATCGTACAATATCACCATATTTTGGGTGAAGCGTTTGATGAGCTGTACTTGTTCTCTGGTGAGTGCCGTTCCGCTGGAAGCCACCACATTTCTAATTCCCGCCTGGTAGAGAGAAATAACATCCGTATAGCCTTCTACCAGATAACATACCTCTTCTTTTCGAATATCATTTTTTGCCTGCGCAATTCCATACAGAATCTGGCTCTTGTGATACAATTCCGTTTCTGCCGTATTGATGTATTTCGGCTGATTTTCCGATTTTTTCAAAATACGGCCGCCGAACGCGATGACTTTACCGCTAACATTGTGAATCGGGAACATGACCCTGTCGCGGAAAAAATCGTAAGCCTTATCATTTTTTTCTTTTATCAATCCTGCCTTTAATAACAGTTCCTTACTGTACCCGTTTTTCAGGGCATCCTTCAACAAACTATCATAGCTGTCCTGGGCATAGCCTAATTGGAAGGTGGAAATGGTTTCGTCCAGAAAACCCCTTTCTTTGAAATATGTTAACCCGATGGCCTTTCCCTCTTCGGTTTCGGTGAGTTGTTGCTGATAAAATCTGGCAGCATAATTCAATACAATCAGCAGGCTGTCCTTTTCGTCCTGACTTTGTTTATCTTCTGGCGCCGTTTGGGTTTCTTCAATCTCAATATGATATTTATTGGCAAGGTAACGCAGCGCTTCCGGAAAGGAAAACTTCTCATGTTCCATGATGAAACTGACACTATCGCCACCTTTACCACAGCCAAAACATTTGAAAATATTTTTATTCGGATTAACAACGAAAGAGGGTGTCTTTTCCTGATGGAAAGGACAATTTCCTTTTAAAATACTGCCGGATTTTTTGAGATTGACAAAATCGCCCACTACCTGCTCTATCTGAGCCGTATCAATAATTTTTGCTATGGTATCGCGGGTGATCATCGATTAGAAAATTACAAATTCCTTTTATTTTTTAAACTCTGCATAATACTTATAAAAATAAGGGATGGTCTCGATACCTTTGAAATAATTAAACAAACCATAGTGTTCATTCGGGGAATGGATGGCATCGCTGTCCAGTCCGAAGCCCATCAGTACGGTTTTCAATCCAAGGATTTCTTCAAACAATGCGACTATCGGAATACTGGCGCCGTTGCGCATCGCCAACGGCTGCTTCCCAAACGTCTTTTCCATCGCTTTGTATGCAGCCTGAAACTCTATGGAATCCACCGGAGTCACATAGGGTTCTCCGCCGTGATGTTCGGTCACTTTTACCTTCACCGTATCGGGTGCAATTTTCTCAAAATGCCTTGCAAAGAGTTCGGCAATTTTTTTGGAGGACTGGTTGGGTACCAGACGCATCGAAATCTTCGCATTGGCTTTTGAAGGCAGTACTGTTTTAGCGCCTTCGCCGGTATAACCACCCCAGATACCATTCACATCCAGTGTCGGACGAATGGTCAGTTGCTCCGCCAGTGTATAGCCTTTTTCTCCGAACGATTTTGGCAAACCTATGCTGTTTTCAAACTCCTCCACAGTTACCGGTCCTGCATTGATTTGTGCCCTTTCCGCTGCACTCAAGTCCAACACATCGCCGTAAAAATCTTCCACCGTAATGTGTCCATTGTCATCTTTCAGGCTTCCAATCAGTTTGCACAATACATTCAGCGGATTATCCACGCCACCGCCGTAAATTCCTGAATGCAGGTCACGGTTGGGCCCGGTCACTTCCACTTCCATATAACACAATCCACGCAGACCGTTGGTGATGGAAGGCGTTTCATTATTAATGATTCCGGTATCAGACACGAGAATAACATCCGCTTTTAATTTCTCTTTATATTTTTTCAAAAACTCGCCAAGGTGAGCAGAACCGACTTCTTCCTCTCCTTCGATAATGACTTTGATATTGCAGGGCAACACATTATTTGACAACATCATCTCCAATGCTTTCACATGCATATACACCTGTCCTTTATCATCACAGGCTCCGCGTGCGAAGATGGCTCCCTGAGGATGTATTTCCGTTGGCTTTACGACGGGGTCAAACGGCGGAGACGTCCAAAGTTCATACGGATCGGCAGGCTGTACATCGTAATGTCCATAGACCAGAACAGTTGGCGCGGACTGATTCGTTATCTTTTCCGCATACACCACAGGGTATCCTTCAGTAGGCAGCAGTTCAACATTTTCCATTCCAATTTTTTCAAATTGTTGCTTCAGATATTCCGCCGCTTTCAGCACATCGTCTTTAAATTTGGGGTCGGCGGAAACAGATGGAATCCTGAGCCAATCAATGAGTTCGCTTACAAAACGGTCTTTATTTTGCTGTAATGAAGTTTGAATAAAATCCATATTTATGTAAAATTAAATGAATAAACTGCTCAAAAAGCAGATGGTAAAGATAAACGATTTGCCGTTATTTGTTAAACCTTAAAATCAAATGCCGGGAAGTTGTAAATCTGTTAAAAAGTATTATTAATGTGTAAATTGTAGTAATAACCGATTATTGGTATTAATTTTGGAGATAATTATCATCATGAAGCGACTGTTTACTGTTCTTTTTCTCAGCTATGCATATTTTTTCGCCGGAGCCAAGGATGTTATTCAATTTTCCGGCTTTGTAAGAGACTCAGAAAGCAATGTCCCCGTTCCCTTTTGTGCCGTTTACATTCAGAATGAAAACAGAGGTACCATAACCGGCACCGATGGCTATTTCATTTTTGTGGCAGGCAAGGGAGATACGATTGTCGTGAAATCATTAGGTTATAAAACCTTCAAGATTGCCATTCCGAAAGACTATGAACAAAAAAGTTTCACAAAAGAGGTGGGTCTGGAAAGGGATGTTGTACAACTTAAGGGCGTTACCATCAAACCATTGCCTACGCCTGGTCAATTAAGACACGCTATGCTGAATCTGGATATTCCAAACAACTTACAGGAGCTGGCACAGCAAACCATCGAACAATCTATCCTGACGGATGAGATTTCCAAGAAAACCAATTTTGACGGTAAGGAAAATTTCAATCAGTATGTTCAGTCACAAGCTGAATATTACTACAACCGATACGGCAACCAACGCCCCGGAATTTCTCTGACCAACCCATTTGCGTGGGCACAATTCATCAAAGACATCAAGGCAAAAAAGAAGAAAAAGAAATAACGCAGCTTATTTTTTGTAGACCTTCACCCGGTAATCGATATCCACCTCTCCGCGGGCAATTTTAGCCAGTTTGGGCAACAGCAGTTTGCGTTTCAGCGGCTTCAGCTTATCCGTAAACAACACCCCTTCAATATGGTCATATTCGTGCTGTATCACTCTTGCCGTGATATCGTCATACGTTTCCGTGAATTCATTGAACTGCTCATCGAAATAATGAATCTTCACTACCGGCTGGCGAAACACATCTTCGCGGATGCCGGGAATGCTCAGGCAACCCTCCTCATATTTCCATTCCTCCCCGTCTTCTGTTAGTATGGTAGGATTAATGAACGCTTTCTTAATGCCGGTGAAATCTTTCTTACGCTTTTCAGCCAGTTGTTGGGTATCCACCACAAACAGACGGATAGACAAACCCACCTGTGGTGCGGCCAAACCAACCCCTGAGGCGGCATACATCGTTTGCCACATATTTTTGACCAAATCCTGCAGATGGGGATATTCCGCTGAAATATCTTCCGCACGTTTTTTCAAAACCGGATCTCCGTAGAGCGTTATAGGTAAAATCATATTACTGGTTAATGCATGAATCAGGCTCATGCTTATCGGTCACAAATTTAAAAAAAATAAACACTTAAATAAAATGAAACGTTCCCCACGCTCAGGATTTATGCATTTCTAAATAATTCTGTAAGATTATGGTAGCGGAGATTTCATCTACCAGCGCCTTGTTTTGCCGATCTTTCTTCTTCATGCCGCTGTCAATCATAGACTGAAATGCCATCTTGGAGGTAAACCGCTCATCCATATCGACAAGGGTTATTTCCGGAAATTTATTTTTAAGTTCATTTTTAAACTGACGGATACGCGGGACGATATCCGCAAACTCGTTATTTAATTTTTTGGGAATACCGATTACGATGGTGTCAATCTTTTCTTTTTGAAGTAAATGCTGCAGATAGGTAATATTATTCTTCGTTTCCTGTGTCGACAATCCAAATGCAAACACCCCGGAGTCATCCGAGATGGCGTATCCGGTTCGTTTTCCACCAAAATCTATTGCGAGAATTTTTGACATATTAATTGCTGTTTTGTTGCTTAAGAGGTAACTACATCAGCCGATGGAATACCATAGAATATCTGCAATCACGAAGACAGCAAATAACACACTTGCTATTCCGTTTGTAGTGAAAAATGCCATATCAATCTTCTGCAATCCGAACCGGATAACCAGAGAATGCTGATAAATCAATAATCCGACAAACAAAGTGAAACCTAGCCAGAATAAGACATGAAAATCACCGTAGACTCCGGCGGCAAGGATACAGGATGCGCTGCAAAGATGTAAAAAACGGGAAATCCACTGAGCCTTTGCCTGTCCGAAATAGGCAGGAATAGAATACAACTGATGTTCTTTATCAAATTGTTCATCCTGTAACGCATAGATAATATCAAATCCCGACACCCAAAATAATACCGCAAAGGAGAAGAACAGCGGAAGCATTTCAAACCTGCCCGTGACGGCCAGAAATGCACCAATAGGCGCCAGTCCAAGTCCGACTCCCAGAATCAGATGACACAAGAAAGTGAAACGTTTGGTAAGTGAATAGCCCAACACCACTACTAATGCCACCGGCGACAGGAAAAAACACAGTCTGTTGATATAGTAGGCAGCAGCCATAAACAATATACAGTTGAAAACAACAAAAAACAGGGCATTTTTAGGGGTAATAATGCCACTTGGAATTTCACGGATGGCTGTTCGGGGATTTTTCTCATCGTATCTCCTGTCGACATACCTGTTGAATGCCATGGCCGCATTTCTTGCTGTAACCATACACAAAAGCACCAGCTCTAATTTATATACCCACCAAAACGGTTCAGCCATACCCGGAATATGATAACACCCCAGCACAAAGCCTATCATGGCGAAAGGCATCGCGAAGATGGTGTGGGAAAATTTGACTAAAGACAGGTAGCTTTTCATTGCGACAATTAAAACGACATCGCGTCTTTTATTTTTTGGATTTTGTGTTCACCTTTACGCTAAATGAAACCGTTGTAATGGGTGGGTTGGTATTTGCCTCTACCATAACAGATTTGGTATTGGCACCCGGCTTGTGTGAAGAATCAAACTGTACTTCAATGGTTCCCTTCTTACCGGGCGCAATCGGTTCTTTGTTATATTTTGGAACCGTACACCCACAGGATCCATATGCCTGATTGATGATTAAAGGCAATTTTCCGGTATTTGTAAACTCTATCGTTTTAATCACCTTATCACCTTCCGTACATTCACCAAAGTCGTAGACTTCTTTATCAAACTTTATGGAAGTAACCTCCTTATTTCTTGCTTCCGCTTCGGCATCCGTCATTTTACTGACCGAATCCACTTTCCTTAAAGTTTTGTCATTCTTTAAAATGGAGTCTTTATCAAACTTTTGGACCTCAACTACAGACGAATTTTCTTTATACCTGCATTGTACAACAAACAGGGCAACAAAACCCGTCAGGATGAGAGCATAAAGTAATTTTTGCATAGGATTTTTTTGTAAAGATAACAATTTACGATGTGCGGTTTTTATTTTTCAGGTATTTTTCAAAGTTATCTTTGCTTAAAGCATTTAGTGTAAATCCCTTCAGCAAACCGCCCTTTCTGGCGGCATGAACGCCGTACTGAATATCATGAACCCCTCGTAAATTATGTGCATCCGGATTCACGGAAACCATAACATGCTTTTCCTGGCAGTAACGAATCCATGAATAATCAATATCCAACCTGTATGGATTGGCGTTCAATTCGATACATACATTATTTGCAGCACAGGCCTCAATTATTTTTTTATGGTTTACGGGGTAACCCTGCCTTGACAACAACAACCTGCCCGTAAGATGACCCAGAATTGTGGTATATGGATTTTCAATCGCTTTTATCAATCGCTGCATCGCCTTCTCTTCGGTCATACGCAACTGAGAATGGATGGAAGCGATAATTAAATCAAATGACTGCAATACCTCATTACTGTAATCCAAACTGCCATCATTCAGTATATCACTTTCGATGCTTTTAAAAATCCTGAATGGCGCCAATGCTGCATTGAGCCGGTCAATTTCCTGGTGCTGCTGCTGAATCTTATCTTCTTTCATACCATCTGCATAAAAAGCGCTCTTGCTGTGGTCAGAAATCACCAGATATTCAAACCCTTGTTCTTTACAATAGTTGGCCATCTCTTTCAAGGTATTGCTGCCATCGCTGTAATCACTATGCGCGTGAACAATTCCTTTAATATCCCCCAACTGCACCAACTCCTCCAATTCATTACGTTCAGCCATATCCCATTCTATCCTGTTATCCCTAAGCTCCGGCGGTATGAATGCATAACCCGCCGCCTCATAAATTTCCTTTTCAGAATGAAATGATTTTGCCGTGTCAATTTTGTAGGATAAAAAACTAAAGTGCGCTGCATCACTTGATAATTCAAGCAGTCTCAGATAAAAGCCGTCCTTGTTGCAAAAGGAAAAACGAACAGGATATGCAGTGTATTTATTTGCTATATCCTGTTGTATGGACGGATCTTCATTTCCTATTAAAAAATCGATTCCACCCAGCACAATATCCTTCCTTCTGAAATCGCCGCAGACGGAAATGAGCAAATCCGGATATTGCTGCTGTAAATCGTGCAGGATTTCATTCGCCAATTCTTCCATATTGGCCCACAAAAACTTATTGGAGCTTTGATTGATAAATTGTATCTGCTGCAGAATATTTTCCTGTGTCTTAGCGCCAAATCCTTTTAAAGTAATCAACCTGTTTTCATTGCAGGCATATTCCAGTTCGCCGATACTTTCTATCTCCAGTTCCTTCCAGAGTTGTGCTATTTTTTTAGGACCAATGCCCTTAATTTTCAACAATTCCACTACACCCGGCGGTGTAACCGACAAATACTTTTCCAGTAAATCCAGCTTCCCCGACCTACACAGATGAAAGATTTTGGCTGCAATCGCCTTTCCCACACCTTCAATTTCTTCCAACTCCTCAACAGTTAAATTGGCCAGCGGTGCATCTATATTTTTTAAGTGGCGGGCTGCGAAGGTGTAACTCTTTATCTTAAACGGATTCTCTCCGTGCAGCTCCATCAGGTCGGCAAGCAGTGCGAAATGCTGTGCAATTTCGATATTATTCATATTCCAAAAATAACCAAACTGCGACAGAATTCCCTTTAAAAATTCTTCCCACTTGTTTCGGTTTACTTATATCTTTTCAGTAAATTTGGTGTAATTCAGTCTTATGGTTAAAAAGATTTCAGGTGTTTTCATAGCGTTAGCCGTTGGCGTTCTGGTTTTTTTTCTGAACCGTCCTTTGGGCGACATCCCTGCTTTGGGAATGTTTTTTTCGCCTACACATGGTTTCTGGAAAAACGCCGCCCAGAAAGAGACACGCAACACTTCATTAGAGATTCAATGTCCGAAAGGCACCGCCACTGTCATATATGACGAACTATGCGTACCGCATATTTTTGCAGATAATAAAGAAGACCTGATGTATGCTCAGGGTTATGTGGAAGCAAAGGACAGACTGTGGCAGATGGAATTTCAGATATATGCCGCATCCGGCAGGCTGACAGAACTCGTAGGCGAAAAAGCGCTGTCTATGGACAGATTCAGCCGAAGAATCGGAATTGTAAGGGCAGCAAAAGCATCCGTTGTTGAAATGGAGAAGAATCCGGTCAGTAAAGCAATTGTCGATAATTTTACGGCAGGCATAAACGCTTATATCCAACATCTTAAACCCTCTGACTATCCAATCGAATATAAACTCATCGGTTATAAGCCAGAACCCTGGACACCATTGAAATGTGCCTTGCTGATGAAATACATGGCCAAAGACTTGACCTATTACGATACGGATGTAGAAAACACCAATGCGCTTAGGTTGTTTGGAGCGGAAAATTACAAAAAGATGTTTCCTGACTTCCCGCCACCGGCTATTGACCCCATCATACCTGTTGGCACCAAATGGAATTTTAAATCGGTGGATACTTTCTCCACCCCAACCACGGTTAAAACCACACTAGCCTTGTATAAAAATCCATTTAAGGAGTTTTATTCCAATCCGAATTACGGAAGTAACAACTGGTGCATCAACGGAAGCAAGACATCATCCGGCAAACCTATTTTATGCGGCGATCCGCATCTGTCCCTCAACCTGCCTTCCATCTGGTATCAGGTACAGCTGAACTGTCCGGGATTAAATGTGTATGGCGTAACCATCCCGGGCGCACCGGGCGTGATTATCGGCCACAATGACCATATTGCATGGAGTGTGACCAATGCCGAAAGAGACGTCATCAATAATTTTACAGTAGAATATCAGGATAAAAGAAAGAAAGCCTATAAACTCGGTAATGACTATATTCCCTTTGAATACGACATTGAAACGTATCATGTCAGAAACGGGAAAGATGTGGTGGACAGTATTCGCATGACCAAAGTTGGCGCCATTGTGTATGATGAAACATTTGGCGAAGCAGATGATAAAAAACACATCGCAACTTACTGGCGCGCCGAAGAGCCTTCGAATGACCTGATGGCATTCTATTATTTAAACACAGCTAAAAATCATCAGGATTACCTGAAAGCATTGAATTACTATTCCTGTCCCGGACAGAATTTTGTATATGCAGATGTGGAGAATAATATCGCCATTCGGCAGCAGGGTCGATTTATGTTGCGCACTAATCCCGGGGATGGTTCATTCCTGACACCATTGGCTACAGTGGATCTGGTTAAACTGAAAGCCAGCATTCCGAATGAACAGAATCCGTATGTACTGAATCCGGAGCGCGGATTTTGCAGCAGCGCCAATCAAAATCCGGTAGATCCAACCTATCCTTACCTGACAAATGGAGTCTACGAAAACTACAGAAACAGAGTCATCAACGCTACATTAACAGCCACAGAGAAAGCGACTTGGGAGGATATGGGCAAACTTCAGAATAACAACTTAAGTCTACTGGCGAAAGAAGTGTTACCCACCCTGTTAACCTACATCCAACCGACCAACGACCCTTTATCCAAGAAGTTGCTGACTGCCTTAACCGCCTGGAATTACGAAACCAATATCGAACTGGAAGCACCGAGTTATTTTTACAAACTCTGGGAAAATATTGAACAAACCACTTATGATGAACTGGACAACAAGCATGTTTCATTGCGTATGCCCGAACCTTATAACACCGCTAACCTTATTGTAAATGACCCGGCCTTTCCATTGTTTGACATCCTGAACACCGACACTAAGGAAACTGCTAAAGAGGTCGTCGATCTGGCCTTTAAAAAGACAACCGCTTTCTTTAGAGAATTTGAGAAAGACAAAAAGAATAACGTTAAATGGCAGTATTATAAAAATACACGCATCACCCATCTGGCTCTTTTAGATGCCTTCTCTATCAAAGACTTGCCGATAGGCGGATATAATAACATTGTGAATGCCGCTTCCAGCAAGTGGGGTCCCTCCTGGCGTATGATTGTGGATTTCACCAATGGAAAACCACAATGTTACGGACTATATCCCGGCGGACAAAGCGGAAACCCGGCTACAAAAGGATTTACGGAATTTGTCGGAAAATGGGCAAACGGAGAGTATTATAAATTGCATTTTTATGCCGATAAAAATGAAGCAATAAGAAGTATCACCAACAAAAAATAAAGCACTATGTTCCTTGTAAAATTCTTTTCCATCTTATTGTTAAGTTTCACACTCTCCCTGTTCTTCCCTTGGTATACACCTTTTATAATTTGTTTTATAGTTGGCCTTATCTTATCCAACAAGCCGGGCAATAACTTCTTGGCGGGCTTACTGGCAATCGGCTTATTCTGGCTGGGATATGCACTCCTGCTTGACATCCGGAACAAACATATCCTGAGTTCAAAAATTGCATTGTTGTTTTCCAATAGCCTGAAAACGGATATTACCGGTGGCGTATTATTAATGATTACGACTTTTATGGGGGCGCTGCTGGGTGGCTTATCCTGCATGGCCGGCGCCATGATTATCGATGACGGCAGCCGGAAAAGATTACGAAAGGCAGTGAAAAGCGGCAGCTACCGATTGAAACTGAAATAATTTCATTTTTTATCCTTTATCAATATTTTTCTTTTCTGATTTCCGTACCTTCGGTTAAGTATTTATCTAATATGTCGCGAACCATTCAACTGCAATCCATTCATCCCGGTGCCGGTTTATATGCCCGCATCGCAACTACCTTTTTTAAAAAGGGAAAAGGAGATCTGCCGGATATCTCCATCCATCTGGAGAAGGCATCATTAAAGCCGGACGCACTTAAAAAATACAACAAAGTATGCGGGTTTGAACACACGCTGATAGTTCCGGCCACTTATATTCATGCCTATATCTTTCCGCTGCATACACAATTGCTCAGCCAGCCGGAAGTGCCCTTTCCATTGCCCGGACTGATTCATTTTGCCAACTCCATCAAACAGCACCGTCCATTATACATAGGCGAAGACTTTTCCGTTACCTGCAAATTAGGCAACCTGATTGCACACGATAAAGGACAGGCATTTGAAGTACTCAGCTATATTGAAGTGAACGGTAAACGCATCTGGGAAGATGAAAGCATCTACCTGTATAAAGGGAAAGAAGGCGTGGGAAATGTACTGGAATGGCGTCAGCCTGCATTACACGAAAACTGCATCAAGGAAAGCTGGAGCCTTTATCAAAACTTAGGCTTTGAATTTGCTATGGCATCCGGTGATTTCAACCCCATACATTTACATCCGCTGACAGCCAAGATATTCGGCTTTGAACGCCACATCATACATGGCATGTGGAGTGTCGGAAAGATACTATCCATTTTTGAAAAAAGAATGCCGGAAGGTTTTGAACTGACAGCTTCGTTTAAAGTTCCTATCTATCTGCCCGCCAGCATTATCTTCCGTCATGAAAAAACGGACAAAGGTTTTGACTTTGATGTAGTCGATAATACCCAGGAAAAACCACACGTAAGAGGATATATCAATAAGCTGTAAGCCATGTCCTGCTTTTATCTTATTTTTGCCCCATGAGTACCTCTTCCAGGAAAGATCCGTATCAGGCTTTGCGGTTTAAAGAATTTCGCGCCTATGTACTTGCCCGTTTTCTGATTACCATTGCACTCACAATGCAGGCGGTTATCATAGGTTATGAAATTTATGAACTGACCAATTCAAAATTGTTATTAGGTTTCATCGGATTGACGGAAGCCATTCCGGCCATAGGGATTGCACTGTACGGGGGCTACGTGGCGGATAAATCGGATAAGCGCACGATGCTGATAGGATTTATTTCATTATACACATTCATGTGCGTTGTCTTATTGTTCATTACACAATCCAATGTAATTGCATTTATGGGAAAACAGCAGGTGGTTATGCTCATCTTCGCAGTCATTTTCCTAACGGGCATTGCAAGAAGTTTCTCAGGTCCGGCATCCTTCGGGTTGGCTGCACAGATTGTCCCGAGGGAAGCCTATCAGAGTTCCATCACCTGGTCGAGTTCGGCATGGCAACTTGGAGCTGTATTGGGCCCCGCGGTAGGCGGTATGCTGCTCGGCAAGCTGGGCATTACCATCACCTTCTTTTTTATCGTCGTGTTTTTATGTGTTGCCATTTTTTCACTGATGCAGATTGAAAAAAAGCCCATACAATATGTCCGACAGGAGGAGAGCGTATTTGAGAGTGCCATGCAGGGACTAAAATTTGTGTTGGAAAACAAAGTCATCCTGTCGTGCATTACGCTGGATTTATTTGCCGTATTGTTCGGTGGAGCAGTTGCCCTGTTGCCCGTCTATGCCAAAGATATCCTGCATGTTGGTGCGGAGGGTTTAGGTTGGCTGCGGGCGGCACAAGCTATGGGCGCCATCATCATGCTGTTAATACTTGCTTACTTCCCGATTCGGAAAAATGCCGGCATTAAATTGCTGATAGCCGTATTTGGATTTGGAATATTTATCATCCTGTTTGGCATCAGCAAGCTGTTCTGGTTCTCCATGTTTTGCCTGGCGATGAGCGGAGCGCTGGATGGAATCAGTGTATCTATCCGGCATACGATTGTACAATTATCCACTCCCGACCACATGCGTGGAAGGGTTTCCGCCGTCAACTCCATGTTTATCGGTTCTTCCAATGAAATCGGCGAGTTTGAAAGCGGCGCCACTGCCCATCTGATGGGTACTGTACCTGCCGTCATTTTCGGCGGATGCATGACCTGTCTGGTTGTATTAGGCACTTATTTTATCTCACCATCCATACGCAAAATGGAATTAAAAGACCATCCTGCTTCATAACAATTTTTATATCTTTCATCTGTTCTATCTTGCGATATTTACTACCGATTAATTCCAAAAAATGAGTAGAAAAGCTTCTAGCATCCTGTTGCTGCTGTTTGTTATCAGCCAAATATTATCCGGATTTTCCACTCAGGCAAAATCTGCAGTCAACAAACCATTGACGCTCAACAAGGAAGTACGTTACGGGAAATTACCTAACGGACTAACCTACTATATCCAGCACAACAATAAACCGGAAAACCGTGTAGAGTTGAGACTGGCAGTTAATGCCGGCTCCAATCAGGAAGAAGAAACACAAAAAGGATTGGCACACTTTGTGGAGCACATGGCATTCAACGGAACCCGGCATTTTTCAAAAAATGAACTGGTGAATTATCTGGAAAGCATCGGCACCAAGTTTGGCGCTCATCTCAACGCATACACCAGTTTTGATGAAACCGTATATATGCTGCAGCTTCCCGCCGATAAGAAAGAAATTCTGGAAAAAGGGCTAACGGTTTTGGAAGACTGGGCTAACGGCCTGAGTTTTGATACCACTGAAATCAATAAAGAACGAGGCGTTGTTTTGTCGGAATGGCGAAACGGCTTGGGCGCCAGCAAGCGCATGATGGATAAATATTTACCGGTAGTATATCACCAATCCAGGTACGCAGACAGATTGCCTATCGGTGATACATCTATTCTGTTGCATGCTCCTTATGAAAGACTTTCCACCTTTTACAAATCCTGGTATCGTCCGGAACTTATGGCCATTATAATAGTGGGTGATATAGATGTGGTTGCTATGGAGAAAGAGGTTAAGAAACGATTTGGCAGTATGAAAAATCCTGCCTCCCAACTAAAAAAGGAAATTTATATTTTGCCGGAACATCAGCAAACACTGGTTTCCATCTGTACTGACCCTGAGGCCACAAACTCCAGAGCCATGATTATCTATAAGCATCCGGCTGACAATCAAAACTCGGAGACAGGATATAAAAGATATCTGATGAATGCGCTGTTCAACGAGATGTTCAATAACCGATTGCAGGAACTGATGCAACAGCCGAATCCGCCTTTCTTTGCTGCCTATTCCGGATATGACCGGGAAACACGCGCCAACGATGCTTTCAACTTAACGGCGGTGGCAAAAACGGGACAAACCGTAGATGCACTAAAAGTTTTATTAACGGAAAATGAGCGAATAAAGCGTTATGGATTTACCGCTACCGAATTAGAACGTCAAAAAACCGAACTGCTGACCAACTATGAAAATGCCTTAAAAGAAAAAGACAAAACGGAATCAGACGATCTGACGGGAGAATATGTTGCTCATTTTTTAGAGAATGTCTCTGCTCCCGGAATTGAAAAAGAGTTTTCACTCGCAAAGAAAATAATCCCATTTATTACCCTGAATGATATCAATGCACTACCGGTAAAATATATCACTGACGCAAACAGAGTGATTGTACTGACCGCGCCGGAATCTGAAAAAAAATCACTGCCTTCAGAAAATGACATTGTTGAATTAGCGGACAAAATTAAGAGGGATACAATAACACCTTACAAAGACAATTTCAGTAAAGAATCACTGGTAAAAATACCACCCACGCCATCCTCCGTGGTTAAGGAAACAAAAAACGAAAAATTCAACATCACTACACTCGAGCTGAAAAACGGTGTCCGTATTTTATTAAAACCAACTAATTTCAAAAACGACGAAATTCTAATGACAGCATACAGTCCCGGCGGCAGTTCGCTTTATTCTGATGAAGATTATATGAGTGCTGACTATTCCAATGCAATTGTCATTGAATCGGGCGTTGCTACTTTTAACAAAATAGCTTTACAGAAATTATTGACCGGAAAAACAGCGGTCTGTTACCCCTTCGTCGGCGAGCTGGACGAAGGATTTAACGGCAGTTGTAGCCAAAAAGACCTGGAAACGATGTTACAACTGACTTACCTTTATTTTACACAACCCCGAAAATCAGCGGATGATTTCAGTTCGTTTATGTCTAAGCAGAAGAGTTCTGTCGAGCATATTTTAGACAACCCCGGCGCTTATTTCATAGATACCTTTCAAAACCTCATTTTCAATAATAATATCCGCAGAGGCATAACCACCACAGACAAACTGAATAAAGTAGATTTTGAAAAATCATTCCAAATTTACAAAGAACGATTTAAGGATGCTTCAGACTTCACATTTGTACTGGTGGGCAACTTTGACATAGAGAAAATAAAACCCCTGCTGGAAATTTACTTAGGAGGTCTGCCATCAAACGGGCAGAAAGAAACCTGGAAAGACCCGAATATCCTGAAGAAAACAGGTATTAGCAGCACAAGGGTAAAGATGGGACAAACACAAAAAAATCTCGTGGGCATCCACTTCCATGGGCAGGCAGCCTGGACAGAAGAGGAATATTTCATATTTAATGCCCTACTGAAAATCTTAGACATTCAGCTTCGGGAGGCTCTGAGAGAAGACAAAGGCGGTGTGTACGGCGTGGGCATTAACGGACAATTTGTAGAGCGCCCGAAGAACGCCTACGGCATCAACATACAGTTCAATACCGACCCCAAACGAACCGATGAACTGATAAGGACTGTTTATCAAAATATTGACTCCTTAAAAAACAGCCTTACTTCTGATGAAAAGATAAAAAAGGTGCAGGAAACCCTGCGCAGAGAACGTGAAACTGATTTAAAAGAGAACGGATTTTGGGTGAATTCAATTGCCTATTTTGACGAATACGGAAAAGATATCAATACGCTTGAGAACTACCCCAACCTGATTGACAAACTCGACAGACAAAAAATTAAGGACGCTTTTAATAAATATCTAAATATGAATAATTATATTGAGGTGGTGTTAGAACCGGAAAAATGAAAAGTCTTCTTAGTTATCTCACGCTCCTGCTTATAAAATATGTATCCCAGTTATTATATCGCTTTGAAATAGGATGGCCAAAAGGAGACGCCAGGATACAATGGAATAAAGTAAAACTGATCATCTTCCTGAATCATACGTCACTGTTTGAGTTTTTATACCTGGGATTTTTACCCAATCACTTTTTACGCACCCTTTCCAAACGCATGGTGGCACCGGCAGCAGATAAAACACTCAACCGTCCCATCGTCGGATTTTTCTTTAAATTATTCAGTCCGGGCATGATGCCGATTACGAGAAAAAGAGATAACAGCTGGGAGCAATTCTTAGATTCCATTTACGAGGACTCCATCATCATCATCGCGCCGGAAGGCAGGATGAAACGCAAAAACGGACTGGACCTGGAAGGTAAGAAGATGAATGTAAAACCGGGGGTAGTCGATATCCTGAAAGGGTTGAATAAGGGACAGGTTATTTTTGCCTATAGCGGCGGCTTACACCACATACAAATTCCGGGAGAAGGTATGCCCAAAATTTTCAAGACGATTAAGATGAATATTGACACCGCAGATATTGCGGACTATAAAGCAAGTTTTTCAGAACCTGTTGGAAGTGATGCATGGAAAAAACAAGTATTGGATGATTTGCAATGGCGGCTGGAAACAAAAGTGCCGAAATAAGCAGTGTTATTCCTACCCGATCACTTCAAATTTAATTCCCTTAGTCTGCAACTTTTCAACCAGTAAATTACCCAACGCTCCGCATGGCGTCAGTACACCGCCGGCAACAGGCAGTTTTCCTAAATTATCCAATAATGTGAGTGCCGTTTCAGATAGCATCTTGGATGTTTCGGTATAACCCGGATCGCCGCCCGAAACTTTTGTAAGCACTTTTTTTGTTTCACTTTCGCCGATAAAAGTTACCTTGAAATAACTTTTATCACGCGCTTCCTGAGAAGGACCTTCCCCGCTTTTTCGGTATTGTAGCATCAGGTTCTTCACCGGTGGAATCTGTGCACCGACCACCAATGCACCTACCGTTCCAATAAGCCCGATAGTTTGCGGCAACGTATTCACTGATATAAACTGTGCATATTCAAAATGATCTCCGTACACCTCTTTTTGATAACCACTGGTTCTCATGACCATCCACGGATCAATGACCGGCATGGGTATCGCCCATTTTTTTAATGTCTTATCATAATAGAGGCTACTTTTAATACGTTTGTCCGATGTGCTTTTGTGTTCCTCTTTTTTATCGGGAAAAATGCTGAATTTTTTCCCCGCATCCGCCATCGCATTGATTGCGGATGCATACGTACCACCGGAGAAAGAAGCATTGGTGGACACAAATCCTCTTATCGTTTTGGTTTCATTGGCCGGCAACTGCATGGCAGTAAAGAATGCACCCGCATCAGCAGGGATACTGTCGAAACCGCAGCAATTGATGATGTAAATACCTTTTTCTCTGGCAGCGGCATCATGCTTCTTCAAAACAGCTTTTACAAACTCCGGCTCACCGGTGATGTCACAGTAATTCGTGGCGGTGTTGACACATGCCTGCACCAGATTTTCTCCATGTTGCACAAAGGGTCCAACCGTTGTAACGATTACAGTTGTCAGCTTCGTTACTTTCTCCAACGACTTCAGGTCGTCAGAATTACATTCCAGCACTCCAACCTCTGCACATTCCGGATTCAGGTGCATTAATTTTATCTTCACCACTTCCAGCTTATTCGAATTTCTGCCGGCAATTGCCCATTTGATTTTTTTGGGTGACACATGCCGCGCAAAATATTCCGCCACCAGATTTCCGGTAAACCCCGTTGCGCCAAACAGGACAATATCATATTTTCTTGCTCCCATAAACATTCTTTATCTTCTAAAAATACGAATTCAGACTTGTTAATCTTTGTTTTGAATTTAAATTTTTAAATTCAATGTATGTTTATTTGGGTCAATTCGTTTATCATCCGTTTTTTTACCCCTAAAAATATTTCAGGTATTACGATTTATCCGTTTATTATCCTGGAAAATAAAGAAATCAGAAACGATAAGACATTCATCAACCACGAAATGATTCATCTTTACCAGCAGGCGGAATTACTGCTGCTATTTTTCATCCTGCTATATTATCTTGAATTTTTGGTATTATTATTAAAATATAAAAACTGGCAGCAGGCATACCGTAATATTTCGTTTGAACGGGAAGCCTATGACAATGAAACCAATTATGACTACCTGAAAACAAGGAAATGGTTTTCTTTTATTAAATATTGGTAAATGGCAGGGAATTTGCGTAATAAGAAATAACTTTGTGACTTACTAAATCAGCTTTATGCAGGAAATTAATGTTTTTGTAGTAGATGACCATCAGATTTTTCTGGATGGAATTGTTTCTTTATTAGACGATGAACCGAATATAAAAATCGTTGGTACCGCACATAATGGCAAACAGGCTATTGAACGCATCAAAAACACGAAAGTGGATGTGGTACTCATGGATATCAATATGCCTGAGATGGATGGTTTGGAAGCTACCAAACAACTGAAAAAAATTCTTCCGGATATCAAAATTCTGATGCTGACCATGCACAGCGAACCGCGTTTTATAAAAGAATGTCTTGAAATCGGCGCAAAAGGTTATGTACTGAAAAACATCTCCAAAGATGATTTGTTGAAAGCCATCGAAACGGTGAATCAGGATAAATCTTACCTCGATCAGGACGCGCAGGAAAAACTGATCAATTCCATCTCTAACGGCGATGACGAAGACGACAGAAATTATGATGAACTGGCGGCACAGATTACCCAACGGGAGCTGGAGATTTTACAACTGATTGCACTAGGGCTCACCTCACAGGATATTGCGACCAAATTGTTTATCAGCAAGAACACTGTGGAAACACATCGTAAGAACATGCTTGCTAAACTGAATGTCAACAATACGGCTGCACTTCTGAAAATTGCCTACAAGAAAGGATTGGTATAATCCTGCGATTCAGTGTCAGACTTCGTTATTTTCAATTTTGCAAATTCCATCTTTGAAATTTTTCAATTTCAATATCCAGGATGGCTAAACCTTTCTGCAATAAAAAATCATCGTCTATCTTACCAATCATCGGGATAAAGTCAGGTATCACATCATAAGGGCTGACAAAATATACCAGGCTGGAAACCCCCAGCAGGACATTAACATACGAAATATCCTTGTATTCTTTTTTGCGCCAGGCATCTATCAACTGACTGAGTGCTTTTAACCGTACTCCGATATCCGCGTATTGCTGAACGGTGTTCTCCAGCTTACCGTACACTTTGGATGTCAGCTGCTGCAGCCTGGCGTTTGAAGCGAGTGCTTCCTGAACATTTCTGAATGTTTCGGGATAGTAATACCGCAGGATAACCGATAACAAAGAATTATCCATATTATTTTTTTAGGATTGCTGCGCTTCCTGTTGTTGCTGCCATGCCATAAAGCGCTCAATATCCTTGTTCAGTGTTTTAATGAGGTAACCTAAAACAAAGATATCATCCAATTGGCCGAGCACAGGAATAAAATCCGGAATTAAATCAAACGGATTTATAAAATATATCAGGGCAGCCACCACTGCAATGATTGATTTCTTTGAAACATTTTTATAATCCCCTTCCATCCAGGCACGGGTCATCTTCACCAAAGCAATCAAGCTGTCCTGAAACTTGTAAAAATATTCGGTAGACTCTCCGATTTTTAAAAATACATCATCCAAAAAACGGGATAATACTGATTTCTCAGAAGAAATTAATCGCTCCGCTTTTCTGTATAATTTATCAAATATGGTCTGCATACGGTCTTAAATAGGAATGCTAATTTATAAAATAAAAGATACGCTGACTCAGCTAATTTTAAATGAAATCCGGAATTTTGATATTAATTGACTTAACTCAACCTTTTTTTGTAATCATCATAACCGTAAGAACGAATTAATTCAAAGGTATCATCAGTTTTCCATATTCCGATATTCGGAAGGTTAATGCCGTTAAATGTCGTCGTTTTCACCATGGTATAGTGTATCATGTCCTCAAATACTATCTTGTCTCCCACTTTCAGCTCTTGCTCGAAACAATAAGTGCCTACATAATCGCCGGCCAGACAACTCATACCGCCCATATTATATTCAAACGGACTTTTCTCCACCTGCCCCTGAATAGCAGGTTTATAAGGCATTTCCAGCGTGTCGGGCATGTGACAGGTAAATGACACATTCAGCATTGCCGTAGGAAATGCGCCGTTCGGAACAATATCCAGCACAGTACTGACCAGCACCCCCGTCTGCCAGCCGACAGCGCTTCCCGGCTCCAGAATGATCTCCTCGATATTCGGGTACTGTGCTTTAAACGATTTCATCAACTGAATCAAATGCTGTGGCTCGTAATCTTTACGGGTGATGTAATGGCCACCGCCCATATTAATCCATTTTGCCTGTTGAATCAATGGATGGTAGAGCCTGACAAAAGATTCCAGGACTCTCTCCAGCGTATGGGATGTATTCTCGCACAGTGCATGAAAATGAATACCTTCGATGCCTTGAGGTAAAGTATCTCCCAACAATCCGGCTGGTATACCCAGTCTAGAATTTGGAGATGCGGGATTGTACAATTCCGTTTGTATTTCCGAATAACCCGGATTTACGCGAATGCCGTACGAAATATTGGATGACATTTTTGTCTTGTATCGTTCATATTCAGAAAGCGAGTTGAATGTGATATGGGATGATATCGACTGAATTTCATCAAACTCGGAGGGAATGTAAACCGGGCAGTAAGTATGCGCCTTTACGCCCATTTCTTCAAAAACCAGTTTTGCTTCGTGCAAAGAACTGGCGGTGGCGCCATGCAGGAATTTCTTTACAGTTGGGAAAACATGATGAAAGGAAAAACCCTTCAGGGCACAAATGATGTGTATACCGGCTTCGGTCTGCACCTGTTTCAGCAAGCTGAGATTTTTAAGCAGTTTTTCTTCCTCCAGCACAAAGGATGGCGACGGAATTTTGGATAAGTCTATCATTTCAGTAAGATATCTGCAAAAGTAACATTAAAATAAGAAAACGGATAAAAACAGGTTTTTTTAAATTATTTAGGAAATGATGGCATTGGATTTGATTAATTTAGAGCATGCAAAAATTAGTATTCTTACCGATTGCTTTTCTGTTGATGTCTTTTACAGGTTGGCAGAACAATTTTGAGTCAGCAAAACAACAGGCAAAAGAGGAGCATAAGCTTATCCTGCTGAACTTTTCAGGCTCCGACTGGTGCGGCCCCTGTATCATGCTGAGAAAAGAAATTTTCGAAGATGCATCCTTCAAAAGTTTTGCCGACACTTCCTTAGTATTGCTCAATGCAGATTTTCCGAGGCAAAAGAAAAATCAGCTTCCCAAACAACAGCAGCAACTCAATGCACAACTGGCAGACCAATATAACAAAACCGGTATCTTTCCGATGACCCTTTTACTATCGACTGAGGGAAAAATCATCAGAACATGGGAAAGCAAACCCAAAGAAAATGTCAGTCAATTTATCCAGACCATAAAAACGATTATTGACAAGCAATAATGACATAACGTCTAATGATTTACGTATTCATCAACGCGTATTGAAGTTGATGGGAAACCGTTTTGAGGTGAGTGTGGTGAGTGATGATGAACAACGGGCACATCAACAGATAGATACAGCTATTGCTGAAATCCAACGTATCGAAAAACTACTGACGACATTTGACGAAGGCAGTCAAACAAATCTCATTAATCAGCATGCGGGAATCCGGCCCGTTAATGTAGACAGAGAAGTTTTGCAAATCATACAACGCAGTATCCGGATATCGGAATTGACTCAAGGGGCATTTGACATCACCTATGGCTCCATAGATAAAAGTCTTTGGAATTTTGACCGGAATATGACCAGCCTGCCATCGCCGGAAATTGCCAGGCAAATGATTCGATTAATCAATTACAAAAATATTGAGATCGACGAAAGTGCCGGCACTGTCTTTCTGAAGGAAAAAGGCATGCGTATTGGATTTGGCGGCATCGGAAAAGGATATGCGGCTGAACAGGCAAAAAAGATCTTGCAGGCACATTCTGTAACGAGCGGGATTGTCAATGCTTCCGGAGACCTGACTGTTTGGGGAACACAACCTAACGGCTCCCCCTGGACAATAGGCATTGCGAATCCCGATCAGGCAAATGCTTATTTTTCTTCTGTGCAACTGACGGATACTTCCATTGCCACTTCAGGAAATTACGAAAAATACGTTATCATAGACGGTGTGAAATATTCCCATACCATCAACCCGAAAACGGGATTGCCGGTTCGGGGTATAAAGAGTGTGACAATAATAACTCCGAATGCCGAGTTCGCCGACGCTTTAGCCACCCCCATTAACGTAATGGGAATTCAGGTTGGACTGGATCTTGTCAATCAGTTAAAGGATGTAGCATGCATTATAATTGATGATATAAATCAAATTCACACATCCAAAAACATAAAAATAAGTTAAATACAGCAGTCCGATTAGCATTTCATCTTTAATTTAGGTAATCTTGATTTACGTAACAAGCTGTCAATCTTCAACACATTTATTTCATGAAGAAAACGAACCTTTTGTTTTTATTTTACCTATCTGCATGTCTGTTTGCATTCAGCTCATGCACGGTTGTAAAAGAATATGAGAAAAGTAAACTTAATGACGGAGAAATGCAGTTAAGCAATCGTAAGGTAGAAAAAACTGAAATCAGTTTTGAATCCTACCGTGAAGGGGCATCAGGCGCCAATGGTGGCAAAAGCGGCGGAGGTTGCGGTTGCAATTAAGCATTCTAGTTTGTAGAGCATATGAGAAAAATATCATTATCCGTCATAGGCATTTTTGCGAGTCTGTTATCCGCATTCTCGCAAAATACAAATTCGGATTCTTCAACCGGATATGTCAGCAGAAAACTGACACTGGAGGAAATCAATATCGTATCCAGCTATTATCACCAGGATGGTAACAATTCGGCAGTCACCGGCGGCATTGGAACGGAAAAATTATCTGATTACGCGAACGTCATTGATGTAAAACTAAATAAATACGACAAGCGAAATTTAAAACATACCATCGGACTCGAATTTGGCGTAGACCATTTCACATCCGCATCTTCCGATAACGTTTCGCCCAACACCGGCACCAACGCCTCTTCATCTGCCGTAGATTCCAAAGACACCAGAATTTATCCTTCCATGAACTGGCAGGTAGAAAATGAAAAAAAAGGAAGCACATACGGCGTCGGCGCCTCCTTTTCACATGAATTTGATTACTTGTCCTTTGGCGGAAATTTTATTTTTGGCAAGAAATTCAGAAGTAATAATTCCGAATTTTCCGGAAAACTACAGGCATATATAGATCAGTTAAAACTGGTCTATCCTTCAGAATTTACAGTTAATACTGGCAATAATGGTGGAGAACATCACCACGGTGATGACGATGACGATGATGAAGGCGGAGGTCATGGCAATTACGCTACCAGTATGCGTTATTCAGTCAGCTCTTCATTGACGTACTCTCATGTTGTCAATAAAAACATACAACTGGCTTTTATTGCTGACGCGATTTACCAGAACGGATATTTAGGTTTGCCTTTCCACAGGGTTTACTTTAACAATGATTCACTCAAAGTGGAAAATCTGCCGACCAACAGATTCAAGCTACCCTTAGCCGTAAGGGGAAATTTCTTTATCGGAGACAGATTCATTATCCGCAGTTATTACCGTTTTTATTATGATACCTGGAACCTGATTGCGAATACCATCAGTATTGAAACTCCGATTAAGATTACACCGTTTATATCCATCAGTCCATTTTACAGATTCTATGAACAAAATGGCATTAAATATTTTGCAGGGTACAAACAGCATGTAATAACGGATGAATTCTACACAAGCAATTATGATTTAGGAAAATTCAACAGTCATTTTGTCGGCTTAGGAATGCGCTTTGTGCCGCCGAATGGTATTTTCAAAAGAAAACACTTCAATATGGTGGAAGTACGTTACGGTTATTATCGAAAGAACATTGGGCTACAGGCGCATGTTGTGACATTGAATCTGAAGTTTAAATAACTGCTATTATTCCACTTCCAGACGGCAGAATTCAAATTTTTCTCCGTCAAACAAGCCCTTATCACTGAGCTTTAACTGGGGTATCACTAATAATGCCATGAACGACATGGACATAAAAGGAGCATGCAGTGTACAGCCCATTTGTTTAGCCATTTCAAGTAAAGCAATATATTTTTCCGCAACTTGCTCGCAGCTGTCCGTACTCATTAATCCGGCAACAGGCAACGGCAACACCTTTGTATGTTCTCCATCCGTAACGGAAAGTCCCCCGCTCTCCGCAATGACCGCATTCGCAGCTTCACTCATACTGACATCATCGACACCCACAACAATGATATTATGAGAATCATGCGCCACAGATGATGCCAGTGCACCCTTTTTCAAACCAAAATTTTTGATAAAAGCCACCGCCACGGGTGCCTGATGGTATCGGTTAATCACAGCTATTTTCAAAATATCTTCCGCAACATTAGAAGATGCATATCCGTTTTCATCCACTCTGCAATTTCCGATACAGGTTTTTGTAATTAACTGCCCGTCCAGTACTTCTATGACCCTGATCATATCACACTTCACTTTCAATAAAAAATCTTCGGGGCTTTTTTTCCCGATGCTGAAGTTGTTTACAATCCTTTCCGGTATTGTCTCCAACAGAGAAACACCATTCCTGGCCACACATTCACCTTCAATATAAGTTTCGATGATATTGAATGTTTCTAAATTATCGACTACAATAAAATCTGCAGCATCGCCCACTCTGAGCATGCCAACTTCCAGTTGGTAATGTCGCACCGGATTGATGCAGGCTGCCTGCAATACCTGAAACAAATCGTATCCTTTCGCCAATGCCCGCTTCACCAGCAAATTGATGTGCCCTTCGAGCAAATCATCCGGATGTTTGTCATCGGAACAAAACATGATGTCATCCGGATACTCCTGCAATAACGCAATCAAGGCTTCAAAGTTTTTCGCTGCACTGCCCTCACGGATGAGCACTTTCATCCCATGTTGTAATTTAAACAAGCCTTCTTCATAAGTAACACACTCATGATCGGTGGTAATACCTGCCGCTATGTATTGTAACGCCTTCTCTCCTGTCAGTCCGGGTGCATGTCCGTCGACCGGTTTATGGTATTTCTTCGCAACAGCAATCTTATCCATCACCAAATTATCCCTAAACAACACACCCGGATAATTCATCATCTCTGCGAGGTATTTAATTTCATCCAGCTGCATCAGCTCATCGATATCTTCAGCCGTTATCTCTGCTCCGGCTGTTTCAAATGTGGTTGCAGGTACACAGGACGGAGCGCCGAAATTAAATTTCAACGGGCTTTTCCGTGCGTTTTCCAGCATATAATATACGCCGTCCTTTCCCAGTACATTACCGATTTCGTGCGGGTCGGAAACAGTCGCTACCGTACCGTGAACAACGGCTTTCTTTGCGAACTCAGTCGGAACCAACATCGAGCTTTCAATATGAACATGCGCATCTACAAACCCCGGCAGAATATAGGATGATACGACATCGACAGTTTTTTCAACAGCGACTATTTTTCCATTTTCAATTTTTACTCTGGCAGGATAAATTTCCCTGTTTAAGATATCGATATAGTTAGCCGTTATGAGTTGCATGATGCGTTGAATAAAAAACTTCGCAGGAAAACCTGCGAAGTATAAAGATAGTTATTTTTAAGATGCTGAACCAATTCAGCAGGAAAGCCGGTTAATATTCATGAGGCAAAACCGGATTGATTTCCTCGTGCCAAGGCAAGCCATATCCGCCGATTTGTGACATGAATGGATCCGGATCCATTTCTTCCGTGTTGTATACACCCGGTTTCATCCAGATACCTTCCAGCATCAATTTAGCGCCCAACATGGCAGGTACACCGGTTGTATAGCTCACGCCCTGTGCTTTACAATCTCTGTAGGCATCCTGATGTTTGCAGTTATTCCAGATAAAATAGGTTTTATCTTTTCCATTTTTGACACCTTTAATCTGGCAACCGATAGACGTTTCACCGGAATAGTTTTCACCCAAGGTTCCCGGCTCCGGCAGCAAGGCTTTCAGGAATTCTATCGGGATGATTTCTCTGCCCTGGAACATAATTGGTTTAATGGAAGTGATACCAATATTCTGCATTACTTCCAAATGCGTTAAATATGCCTGTCCGAAAGTCATCCAGAAACGAGCCCGTTTGATGGTCGGGAAATTTTTCACCAGTGACTCCAGCTCTTCGTGGTACAACAGATAGGATTCTTTGGGTCCGATGTTCGGATATTCAATAGGTTTGTGAATGGACATGGCGGGAATCACTTTCCATTCGCCATTTTCCCAGTATTTGCCATCCTGTGTAATTTCACGGATATTGATTTCAGGGTTGAAGTTGGTGGCAAATGCCTGTCCGTGGTCACCTGCATTGCAATCAACGATATCCAAATAATGGATTTCATCAAAATGATGTTTAGCGGCATGTGCGACATAAATCTGTGATTGTCCCGGATCGAAACCGCAACCTAACAACGCCATGATGCCTTTTTCTTTAAAACGCTCCTGGTATGCCCACTGCCAGCTGTATTCAAATTTTGCTTCGTCTTTGGGTTCGTAGTTTGCGGTGTCTAAGTAATGCACCCCGGTTTCCAGACAGGCGTCCATAATCGTCAAATCCTGATAAGGCAATGCGATATTCATCACCAGATCCGGCTTAAAGGAATTAATCAGTGCAACGATTTCAGGCACGTTATCCGCATCCAAAGCAGCTGTTTGTATTTTTACATTTTTTATCTCCGCCGCGATGGCATCACATTTGGATTTGGTACGGCTGGCCAGCATGATTTCGCTGAACACTTCCGGTACCTGCGCACATTTGCGAACCACCACATTTCCTACGCCGCCGGCGCCAATAATAAGAACTTTTCCCATTTTCTTTCTTTTATTATTAAAAAATCAGACCACAAAGGTACAAAAAGATGAATTGTTTTAGCGTGAAAAGCGCGTTGCAAACTAAATTATATAACTATATTTATACACATTTTGAAGAGCCGGTAATGAAACACAAAAAGATTGCTATTTTCTTAATTATCTGTTTGATTTACAACATTTTTATTTGTGGAAAAGGCGTAATGTCCATACCGGATGAAAACATCTATTACGAATCCGTTCTGGCAGTGGATGCCCTATTTCAAAAAGATGTACACGGCTTCAGCGCCCATCTGAACAGCTCTCGGGGAAGGCCGGGGGAAGCCCTTTTCAGGGTTCCCGCCGTGGTATTGCAGGGACTATTGTATCATTTCAAGGGAATATCTCCCGCCAACCAGGATTCCCTGAAAATTCCTGTTTTTTTTAATATCCTGGTTAACCTTGCCTTACTGTTCGTACTTTACCTGTTAGCAGTACTATTATTTCAAAATTCAAATTATGCATTATTGACGGTTATTCTGTACAAGCTACTGGTGAATTCCAATATTTACCTGCGGCACATCCTTCCTTACGAGAAATCGTTATTATGCCTGTTGTTCATATTATATGTCTATTTCAGCAAAAAGGAGAAGCGTATTTTAATTTATTTCGGACTCGGCCTGCTTTGTGGAATTTCATTTGCTATTTATCCCGGTTATTACTTTATTCCGGCATTCATCGGATTGATTGTCTTTACTAACGACTTACTACATCAAAAAAACATCCGCCACTTTTTTATAAACGGCACCAGCATCTTGTCCGGATTTATATCGATGATTGCAGCCTTTGAGCTGTTTTCAAATATGGGAGGCGAGTCGTATTTGCTGGTGAGCAGCACACTCTCAGATACCATCAGTCAGGGTTCTTTTGACGAGTCGCTGCTGTTTCCTGTTAAATACCTTCTTGAAGTAGAAAACATACCGGGTATCTTTATCCTGACAACTGTAATTGTCATGTGTTTGTTACTGCTGAAAGAAATCATCAAACAAAAATCAATGGCTGTTTTTGTCAACAACCCTATCTACTGGTTATTTATATTCAGTTTGATTGGTATGATTTTGCATGGAATATCAGGAACCTTTTTCCACAAGATGGTTTTCTACGGCAGGCTGATGCATTTGTATATGCCCTTTTTAGTGATTGCACTGGTTTATGTGATCAGTCAGATGAAATCAAAAAAGTTACAAACCATATTATTCACCGTTATCGGGACGGTTTTCCTTATTCACTTTATTCTTTTTACCATCCATTATCAGCAATTAGGTTATCCTAAAAACATGTTATACAGCATGAAAATTGACAACCGAAAATTCAGCAATCAGCAATTCTATTATGAGTCGTCGGATACTTTATTTA
Organism: Chitinophagales bacterium; assembly: GCA_046329865.1. Lineage (GTDB taxonomy): Bacteria > Bacteroidota > Bacteroidia > Chitinophagales > JADIYW01 > JADJSS01. The sequence continues at coordinate 39,491 of JAXLTW010000023.1, forward strand.
CTGTCATGTCCCCCAATCCACTGAATAAAAACACAAATTCACCTTATTTACCGGACAGCAATTATTTGCTGGTCAACTGCTGTTATTACTATCCACAGGAAAGTGCAAGCCATTACAAGCCATTTACAGCTGCCGGAAATTTGCTGTGTGTCGCAGACAAGCAACATTACCAAACTTTTCCGGCATATACCTTTGAAGGATATAACCGCATGGAGCGTGACAATATCAAAAAAAGAAAATACAGGATACAGTTTTATAAAACCCGTTAAAAGAGCAGTTGCAAGCCATTGGCTGTTTTATTCTCATGCTCCAACAACCAGCGTTTACGCCACAGTCCGCCGGCATAGCCGACCAAATCATTATTGCTGCCGACCACCCGATGGCAAGGCACCATGATGGCAAACGGGTTTTTCCCATTGGCAGCTGCAGCAGCCCGGATGCATTTAGGATCACCTAATTTCTTTGCCAACTCTAAGTATGAAATGGTGGTACCATACGGAATGGCAAGCAACTGTGACCAGACTCTCTGCTGAAAATCAGTACCTGTAAAAATCAACGGCAAGTCAAAGATTTTTCCGGTGCCGGAAAAATAGGCTTCCAATGCTATTTTTGCTCGAATAGAGAGGCTGTTTTCCCCGGATGCATTTTGTCGAGCATCCTCTGAAAAATTCACTGATAAAATACCTGCGTCGGTCGCCTTTATTTCAAGGAGTCCTATGGGTGTATCTAAAAAGGAAGTATAACTTTTCAATGAATTACGATAAGTATATTATATTCTGGCAAGAAAGTAACTATCGAAGTATTATTTCAAGCTCTTGTAGTAAGAGAAAATATCATCCAGGGTACGCTTAGGCTTAAAACCAAATGTCTTCGCAAACAGGCTTCCGTCAATAATTACGGGATATTTAAAATAATTAATCAGGTAGGGCGGGAAAGATTTCCATTTCAGCAATTTTGCTATCCCTTCCGTTAATGCAGGAGGTACCGAAGGTATCTGTATCGTTTGAGAACCGGAAGCTTTTATTGCATCCTGCAAACTGATATAATCATCTGGGGCGACATTGTATACTCCGGGAATATTTTTCTCAAATGCCAGACAGATGGCATCCCGCATATCATCAATATGGATAAACTGCATCAATGGGGAGAAGCCCCACAATACCGGAGAACGCTTCTCTGAAAATAACAACGAGAAGGTATTCCGGACACCGGGACCTGCAATATTACAAGGACGCAACACTGTAATGTTCAATTCCGGGTGCTTGTATAAATATATCGTAGATAAATTTTCCAACTCCACTGAATCCACTAAGTCCATTGTCAGCTCAGAAGCCTTCAAAGGAGTGGTTTCATCCAGCAAGGAAGGGTTATACGGAGATGCTCCGTAAACAAAGTAAGTCGACATGACCAGTGTTTTCGGCACATTGTATTTGCGGGCTAAATCAAATAATTTTCTCGTACCAATCACATTCGCGTTATATCGTGTAAAACGGTTTAATTCCTGCGCAGAAATCCTGCCCAGATGAATAATCCCATCAAACTGATGTTCACGGAAAACATCTTCAAATATGCGTTTATTAAAGTCTACCTTATAACTCTCTACCGGAATTCCCAAATCCACTTTTGTACGAAAGTCGATAGCAATGATTTTGTAATCTTTTTTCAGTTTATCGATTACTTTTTTCGCCAACGCTCCGGCTGCACCTGTTACTAATATTTTCTTTTTCGGTTCCATAGAGAAACTTTGTTAGTCTTAAATGAACAACTTATTTTTTAGCTTTTTCAGCCAGATATTCTTCTCTCTTTTTCAACCCTTCCTGAATTAGCTCATTAATAGCCGCTTTTACTATATCTACCCTTGCCTTGATATCGTGTTCTTTGTAAACATCATTCTCAAAATATACCGGTTTACCAAAGTATATATAGACTTTTGATGGAAAAATAAACGGAATGACCAATGGCGCTACCGGCATTCCTAATGCTTTTGCCAGGGGTTTAATATCAGCGTAAGAGCGGATAGTTTCCTCCATGCCTATCACTGCTACCGGTATAATCGGAGCATTATGCTTCATGGCGAGATGCATGAACCCGGTTCCAAACCGTTGCAGCTGGTATTTATGTTTATACAATTTATTTGAACCTCTAACACCCTCCGGAAAAGCAATCACAGCCTCCTCATTATCCAGCATCCGCTCGCAATTCACCGGGTCACCAATGACGGCACCCACCGAACTCAGCCAGTTGCCGATAAACGGTACTGAAGGCAGAAACCTTTCCACCATCGCCTTCGGGGCACGTGCGCCATTGGCATTTGTCAGCATGGCATAGGCTACCAGCATACCATCAAACGGAAGTTGACCGCTGTGGTTAGGGATAATCAGACACCTGCCATTCTTAGGGATATTTTCCAGTCCAAAGGCTTCAACCTTATAAAAATTTTCATACAAAAATTTAGTGAAGCGCATGTTGTTTTTCATATTTTTAATATTAAAACCCCATGCATCAAATCCGTGCGAACCTACCTTATTGGGAAATACATTGACATATTCCTCAACGGTAGGATCGTTAAAAATTTTGCTGATAATAGATGGTCTGCCTTTTGCCATAAAATCTGGTATTAATATTAGTGAAAAAGAATCAAATAATAAATAACAAAGGCGTAATTTTACATTTTACTTAAATTACACACGTATATGAAACAAAATCGTAACTATAAGTTGGTTGTATTGTTATGCTGTCTTGCTATAGCGATTATTTCCTGTGAAAAAACAAGCCCCACCCTGACATCGGATGAATTATTATTGCCCAAAAAATACGACGAAGTCTGCTGCCTGATGACTCACAATGCCATGAATAATTCCGAAAAAGGATTTAGCCTCCCCAATCAGACACATTCCATTACAAATCAGCTCAAAAACGGGGTGCGCGGCCTGATGATTGATACGTATGATGGCAGCAATGGTGTGGCTTTAACCTATCACGGAACGCCTATTGCAGGACAACAGAAACTGGTAGATGTATTGCAGGAAATAAAAGACTTTCTTCTGGAGAATCCCAAAGCGGTTATTTCCATTATTTTTGAAAATAACGGCAGTAATGTCCAGCTTCAAAAAGCTATTGACAGCATCGGATTGGACAAGTTTACATTTACCTTTAACGGAACATGGCCTACTTTACAAACCATGGCTGACAGCAATCAGCGGTTGGTATTGTTTGCGGAAAGCGACAAATTGCCCAAGATACCTTATTTGATGCATGCCTGGTCAAATATCTTTGATACCAAATACACCTACAAAGCGGTCAGTGAATTTGATTGTGATGTAAACCGCGGAGGTGCAGGCACAAAGAATTTATACTTAATCAATCATTGGCTGGGTAATTTCATTGGCTTGCCGGATAAAACGCTGGCACCACAGGCGAATACCAGAGCCGTTATCAGCAAAAGAGTGCAGGAATGCGCCGCTGCCAACAGTCATTTTGTCAACTTTCTGGGAGTAGATTTCTATGAAATCGGCGATGCCAAAGCGGTGGTTGATTCTATAAACGGGTTGTAATTTTTGGGGCACATTAAAAAATCAACCTAACGATACTTCAATCCGAAGGAACACCCGCCACCATACTGCCACCGGAAATTAATTTTCCTTTTTTATCATAAATTTCTGCATCTATAAACACAATGCATTTGTCCGCATCACATTCGCGTTTTGATTTTGGCGGCACTTTCACTTTCAGATCCTGTTTACCTTCATTTCCGGGATTATCCAGTATAATCTTTTTTGTTGTCTTTCCATTACCGTCAGTCAATTCAATTGGTGTATCTTTCCACTCGCCTTCTCCGGGTTTTCCACCCTCTTTCGGGCACCAGCATTTCATGTGAGCAGTAATGACCACTTTGCCTACTTCTGTTCCTTCTATATTCCACCAAACACAATCAGCACCTTCCGCATACATTTTACCATTTTTGGCGAGTTCTATTATTTTCAATAATCCGTCATTCCATTTTATATCTATCTCTTTCAGTTTATTAAGTTTATTCCAGGCATCTATTAAGTCTTTGATATCTTTACCAATGGAGATAGCCGCTTTGGCGGCACTTGCGTTACCCAGTATTTTAGTCAGGATTCTCTGCAATTCTTTCTTAAATTCTTCTTCCGCTTTTTTCTGTATTGCCTTCTGCAATTCTTTTAAGGCGCTTTCAAGGAGTGATTTCAACAACTCATCCGGCCAATTAATATCCGCCTTTATCTTATCATAAAGTTCCAGTATCTTGTCCGTGCTTTCGCCTTTCTCTACCGCTTTCTCCAATTGATCGATTTTTTCTTTCAGGTATTTGTATACCTTTTTCAGACGGTCTCTTTCCGCTTTGGTTATAGATTTATCCATCATTTTAGCGCCAATAATTAACTTCAGCATCTTAAGCGGCAGAATTACGGTACCGGCTACATCTTTTTTATTGGAAATCTGCTCACGTAAAGGCTTGCTGTTGCACATCATAAATTCTGTCATGGCATTCAGCATGGTGCTATCTATCTTATCGTAATTCTTAAAGAAATCAAGCAGTTCCAAAACAGATTTTAAGGCTTGCACTTCGTTATACAAATCATTATCTTCCAGTTCTTCCTGCGTTTTATCTCCAAGTTCCTTCAATTTGTTCAGCAACTCAATCAGTTTATTTATTTTTTCCCTGATATCCATATCATCCGGCATACACATATCGCCGGGCGGAGGCACATCAAATACAGGGTCCGGATACCAGTAACGGGCCGTATCAAAATTTACCGGCTGGTAATAGGACAAGTCTGTAGTAGTAACGGGTGTGGTGTTTTCAGCATCCTTTTTGGCAGCCGGAAAATGACTGATATAGTTGCATAGACTGATGGAATGGATACAAAATTAGAATGGATGAATTTTATTCCGTGATAGGTGGCTCCGAGTTCCACATTGACACTTTTATGCGCATTAAACTGTACGCCAAAGTCGGTATTCAGCCCAACTCCGTTGCTGTTTCTTCCTGTCGTGTTATCCGCAAAATCTATTCCGGAAACATTATAAGTTATGGGTTGATATTTTCTAAACATCCAGGAAAAACCAACTCCGAGGTAAGGATGAATTTTCTTTTTGCCAAACACATAGGATAACTGCGGGTGCAACCCTACGGTATATTGCGTTTGGCTGGAACGAACAGCAACCGTATCCGGGTTTGTTTGCAGTTGTTTTATAAAAATAAATGGATGCTCGCCAGTCTTAGTACCGGCATAAAACGAGGAATTCAATCTGATTCTAAGATGGTTCTTAAACTGGTAGGAGCCCCCAAACTGCACACCCGGAAAATTAAAAGCAGACACATTTTCCTGATTGCCGATGGAGACAAAGTCAGCAATTTGCAACTTGCTCTCCAGCGAACTGCGCAGAGAAGGATTGGAATTAATTAAATTGATTAATGAAGTACCGGCAGAAGGCGAAAAATTATTCCTATCCGATTTAGTTGAAACGGGATAATGGATTCCTATATCAAAACTTGCTTGCTGCGAAAATACCTGAAAAGACTTTAGTACTATTAAATAAAACAATATCCATTTTACGGTATTCATAGCGTCATGGTTATTGTAATTTATACCTTAATAAAAGATTTGTCAATAGACATAAGCCTATAAAAGCAGAATGCTCTGCGAGGGATTCTTTTATGAAACTCAAAAAACTGAACCGTATATTTGTTTTTAGCTACTTACAGACCTTGAAGGTTTTTAAATCTTCGACGTTATCTAATCCAAAAATAATTCATCTATATCAGCTTTTTTCAAACCATCATCTCCTAAAGAAACTCTGAGGACTTTTTACAACGCAGCGTCCTCTATAAGAGACAATGGAGAAAGAAACACTGATTATTGTCTTACTTATTCCGTAATAATTGAATGGATTTATAGAAATAAAAAATAGACAATAAAATAATTATAATCACTATTGGCAATTTACCTGTTCGCTGTCCAATCCAGCTTAATGTATTCAATTGTGAAAATTCAAAAACATTCCCCACCGGATAAAATTCTTCAAAAACAAAATACGCTAAACCTGCAAATAAAACTGCCAGAAATAAATAAATGAAGGCTTCGAGTTTTTTATTTTTCATTTATGTAAATGTAAACAAAAAAGACCGAACTCATTGTTCGGTCTTTTCTATCTATTATAGACTTTGAAGGTTTTTAAAACCTTCAAAGTCTTCAGCCATTTTCTAATCCACAAACAACTCACCCTTATCGGCTTTGTCTTGCAGTAGTTTTGGAACGGCAAAACGCTCGCCGTATTTGGCTTCCAGTTGTTTGGCTTTTTCAATCACGTTTTTCAAGCCTGCGCCGTTGATGTACTGTAGCGTACCGCCGTTGAACGGAGAGAATCCCCAGCCGAAAATGGAACCAATATTCGCATCCGCTACACTGCGCAATACGCCTTCTTCCAGACAACGCACCGTATCCAAGGCCTGTACAATCAGCATGCGGTCTATCATTTCCTGTTGTGCCAATGGCGTTTGCTGCGGGAACATATTGGTCAGCTCCGGCCACAGATATTTGGTGCCGCCTTGCGGATATTCATAAAACCCAGCACCTGCCGCTTTGCCCGGACGGTTGACTGCCAATAATTTTTCGCATACCGCGAAACCCGGATGATGAGGTGCTGTTTTACCTTCCGCTGCCAGATCTTTTTCCGTTTGCTTGCGGATATGATCCATCAGTTTCATGCTCACCTCATCCGTTAAGGCGAGTGGTCCTACAGGCATACCTGCTTTCATACCGGCATTTTCAATGGCTTTTGGATGTTGTCCTTCACCCAGCATCGCGATGCCTTCCATCACATAAGTAGAGAATACGCGGGAGGTATAGAAACCACGGCTGTCATTCACTACAATCGGTGTTTTTTTGATTTGCAATACATAGTCAAACGCTTTCGCCAAAGTGGCATCATCCGTTTCCGCACCGCAGATAATTTCTACCAACGGCATTTTATCTACCGGAGAGAAAAAGTGCAAACCAATGAATTGTTTCGGTCGTGCAGATGCCTGCGCCAGACCGGTAATCGGCAAAGTAGAAGTGTTGGACGCAAAAGTTCCATTTGCCAGCATCACCGCTTCCGCTTCCTGCGTTACTTTCGCTTTCAGTGCTCTGTCTTCAAATACAGCTTCGATAATCAAATCACAACCTTCAAAATCCGGTTTGTCGGTGGCGTGTATCTTGGATAAAATTTCTTCCGCTTTTTCTTTGGTCATTTTACCTTTAGATACGCGTTTTTTCAGCAAGCCTTCAGAATAAGCTTTTCCTTTTTCCGCCGCTTCGATGCTTACATCTTTCAGCACGACTTCCATACCTGAAATAGCGGTCACATATGCGATGCCCGCGCCCATCATGCCGGCACCCAACACGCCCACTTTTTTTGTGGTGTATTTATCAAATCCTTTCGGACGGGAACCACCTGCGTTGATGGCATTCAAATTATACCAAAACGCGGTAATCATATTTTTGGAAACCTGTCCCACCGCCAGGGAGGTGAAGTAGCGCGATTCAATTCTGCACGCAGTTTCAAAATCTACGATGGAACCTTCCACCGCTGTATTGATGATGGCTTCTACCGCAGGATAATTGCCCCATGTTTTTTTCTTGGTCATCGCCGGAACAATCGGAATCATGCTGGCCACTTTCGGATTTTGCGCGTTGCCGCCCGGAAACTTAAATCCTTTGTCATCCCAGGGATTGATGGCTTTCGGATTGGCTTTAATCCATGCTTTTGCCTGCGCTATCATATCTTCCGGTGTTTCCGCTATAGCATTGATAAAACCGTTGGATAAGGCTTCTTTCACTTTTAAACGTTTTCCTTCTGTCAATAAAGGTAAAGCAGGCTGTAAGCCAATCATGCGCGTTAAACGCACGATACCGCCGCCGCCCGGCAATAAACCCAAGCCTACTTCCGGTAACCCGAATTGTGCTTTCGGATTATTTAAAGCCACACGGTAGTGACACGCTAATGCCAGCTCCAGACCACCACCTAATGCGGCGCCATTGAGTGCAGCTACAACAGGTTTTCCGAATGTTTCCAGCCTTCTGAATTGAGCTTTGAGTGCTTCGCACATTTCGAAAATTAATTTTGCATCGGTCTGTTTGAAAAGGTTATCAATATCCGCACCGGCAAAGAAAGTAGATTTGGCAGAAGTGAGCACGACGCCGGCAATGTCGGCTTTTTCAGATTCAAGTCTGGCAAGTGTATCGGTAAATAATTTACCAAATTCTTCATTGATGACATTCGCGCTTCTGCCCTGCATGTCCATCGTAACTGTTACGATATTGTCCTGGTCTTTTTCGTATTTAAACATTGTTTTTTAATTTTTATATTGAGTAATTTATTAATTAATATGAAATATCTACAGCGTATAATCCGTTTGTTTTAACCGTTGCAATATATCCTCCGTTCACTGTTTCCAGTTGTTCAACAACCGCGTTTGTGCCATTGATAACCGGCGTGCCGAATTTATTATTTATCCAGAAAGTGGTTGTGCCGTTGTCGGTTGCTTTAGCTTCCAGATGCAAGACTCCATTATCCGGATTGCAGGATAATTTAACAGGTTTTCCATTAATTGACCTCGGGTAAGGACGGCTAAGTACCTTCAATGCCGGTTCATTATAAACACCTGTAAATTCAGCATATTTATCAGCTTCAATAAGCAAGGTGGTGTTTTCAGATTTTAAAGTACCGTCATAAAGTACATGGTGCGGATCGCCCGGCGGTGCGCACCACTGCCAGAATGTGCTTCCCCAGAAATGTGCATCCTCATAGGCTGCAAATCGGTTCAGGTACTCCCTGTCGTAATAGAGCCACTCTCCGCAGAAAAATGCTGACTGGTATAATTTGGAAAGGGTATTGAACAAATCCATTCCCTGCTCGAGAGACAGAATGGTAGCCGGCTGATCTGTAAAATAATTATGCCCGGAAAAAACGATATTCTTGTCTGTGGTAAAGTCCAGTCGGGGTATAAACGGAATCTTTTCTCCTCTCCAGGTAATGGTGTGTTCAAATACGATGATATGCTCATAGCCGCCGGCTTCTTTTTCAGCAGTACGAATACCTTTTACTACCTTACCTAATACCTGCGAATACCTGTCAAATTCCTGATTGAGGTCTGCATTCCCTAATCCCGGTTCATTGATGATATCATAGCCCATCACATTTTTATACCGGCAGGTATGCTTTACCAATTCCTTCCACATATTGACGAAATTATCCGCAATCCCATCTGTATTGAACCATAAATTATGGAAGGCATGATAGACGGCAGGCGGAGACTCTCTGAAATCATCCGATGTCATGCAGGTTGACATATCATCGGTGTTTGTCGCCCATTCCGGCGCTCCATCCCAGCCTTTATTGGGATACTGACAGCTTACGGAAGAAGGAGTATGGATATATTTACCCCATGCATCCTGATGTATATCCAGCAAGACATACAACTGGTACTTTGCCGCATCTTCAATTGCCATTTTTATACTGTCAATATAGCTGTAGTTATATACTCCACGTTGTGGCTCTATACTGCTCCAGCTCAATACAAGACGAATACAATTCATTCCAAACCTTGCCATATCCTTAAAGTCATCGGTATTATATTTTTTTATAGGCGGATAGTCTTTGTTTCCCTGCCAGTAATCACCGAGTGAGTTATAATTACATCCCCGTAAAATAACATACCTCCCCTGCTGATCATAGATTCCCGGATTACTGCCTGTGGTTGCATACAATAATTCAAACGGAATGGTTTTTTGCTCATTTTTCTGGCAGGAGGCAAGAAAAGCAATTAGGATAAACACATGTTTACCACTTAAAAAGTAATTATTGAAATTATATTTTATGCTTTTCATGCCGTAAAAGCTACACCCGTTCCACCACCGTTGCAATTCCCATTCCGCCGCCCACACAAAGGGTGGCCAAACCGGTAGATTTTCCGGTACGTTCGAGCTCGTCTACTAAGGTTCCTAAAATCATGGCACCTGTAGCGCCAAGCGGGTGACCTAATGCAATCGCACCGCCATTCACATTCAGTTTTTCATCCGGAACGTTCAGGTCTTTCTGCAAACGCAATACAGCTGATGCAAATGCTTCATTCATTTCCACCAAATCAATATCATTGATGCTCATGCCTGCTTTTTTCAAGGCCAGATGTGAGGCAGGGCCGGGACCGGTAAGCATGATGGTCGGCTCCGTAGAAGTCACTGCCACCGAACGGATAATTGCCCGCGGTTTCAGTCCCAACTTTTCTCCGATTTCTTTAGTGCCTATTAAAACCAGACTCGCGCCATCCACAATACCCGATGAGTTGCCGGGTGTGTGCACGTGATTAATTTTTTCCAGTGTGGTATATTTTTGCAATGCCACGGAGTCAAAGCCCATTTCTCCCATCATCTGAAAAGATGGCGCTAATGATGCCAATCCCTGCATGGTTGTATCCGGGCGATTGAATTCATCTTCTTCTAAAATAGTCAGCCCGTTAATATCTAATACCGGAACAATAGATTTTTTGAAACGACCTTCCGCTTTCGCGATGCCTGCCAGTTTTTGGGAACGCAGGGCATAGTTGTCGCAGTCTTCTCTCGAGAATCCTTCCAGCGTGGCAATTAAATCCGCGCTGATGCCTTGCGGAATAAAATGCGTATGACTGTTGACACGCATATCCAATACCCAGGCGCCGCCATCATAACCCATCGGTACGCGACTCATGGATTCGACGCCTCCGGCAATGATTAAATCCTGCCAGCCCGAACGAACCTTCATGGCGGCTAAGTTTACCGCTTCCAGTCCGGAAGCACAGAAACGGTTCAGCTGAAACCCGGGTACATTATCCGGATAGTCCGCCATCATGACGGCTGTCTTCGCGATGTTGCCGCCCTGGTCGCCGATGGGTGTTACGCAACCTATTATCACATCTTCGACCAAAGATGTATCCAGGTTATTTCTGGTTTGAATTGCTTTCAGCATTTGTGCCAGCAATTCTGTTGGTGTTACTTCGTGTAATGCACCGTTTTTTTTGCCTTTGCCGCGTGGTGTTCGCACGCAGTCGTAAATATAAGCTTCTGCCATTTTTAATTATGATTTAAGATTTATGAATTCAGATTGAACATTAAGTATTTAATTTACTTTGTCACTTTTTGAGCCAACCTGCCTGTCGGCAGACAGGAAAGTAACCAAAAAGCTTTTTGAAATACAAGGCAATTTGACTTCTTCTATCGTCGAAGTCAACCGCTGATAAAATAAACGCAAATGCTGATGCCGCGCTTCGTTTATTTTACAGCTATTGCTGTGTCTTTCAAAAAACTAACTCTTCTACGGTTTGGTAGTTTTACTTTTCGGTATCTTACCAAACGTTCGTTTGATAAAAATAGGAATTAAATTGAGAAAAACAATGCTTGCATTGGAATTTAACTTAGAAGAGGCCTCTACCACCTTGTCGAGGTGGTAGAGGTCGGCGATGTGTTTCTAAAAAAAAAGAAAATCACTCCTCTATATTATTACTTATATGTCAGCCAATTTTTATGCTCTCCCTGAAAGTGAGCATGATCGGAAAAAGAAACCAGGCGCAAGCCGAGTGAAGATGTTTTAAGTTGGGTAATGGAACAGTTGGCAATATTTAACTGCAGTTCAAATGTTTTCTGCACGGATAATTGCAAGATGTGCTGTAGTACAACGGAAATACTGCCACCGGATGTATAGACAAAAACAAGATCGTTCTTTTCACTTTCCGTTTCTATTTTTTGCAGACCGTTAAGTACTCGACTGCAAAACGATTCCCAACTTTCATTATAGTCGTTATGTTGCCCCATTGTCCAGCGGGTAACTGCACCAATCAGCACTTCGGTAATTTTCTGTTTAGGATTTTTATCCAGAAAGATATCTTTTTTCAGCTCATTTAAATCTGCATAGCGTGGTTCATATTTGGCAATGATATCACGGTGGTCAAATTCATTCCAATCCGGGTTGGTTGTTTTTGAAATTTCATTCCATCCCATTTTCTCCAGACAAAAATCCATCGTCTGCTGATGCCGTTGCATAGCACCACTGATAATTTTTGTGGGAGTGATTTTTCTTTGAACGAAACTATCCCCTAACAGTTTTGCCTGTTCAATACCTGTCGGCGACAAAGCATCGTATTCTTCCATGCCGAATTGTGCTTGTCCGTGTCGTATAAGATATATCGTTGCCATTTTTTATTTATGTATCCTGATTTATTATCCATTTTTAATAAACACATAGGCACATAGAAATTAAAGATAATCGGAAGGTGGATTTCTTTTTGGATATCCATAATAACACAGAGTTATTCATCTTAGATGAATACTATGTTTGACTATCTCTCTCTTTATTTTACCATACATACTATGTGTCTATGTGTTTAAATTACTTATTATTAATTGCTTTTTTACATCGCCAGTTTAAATAATGGATCAATAACCACCAATTTTTAAACTCTTTATTGTTGGTTTGTTTATGGTAGTAACGGTAATAAATCTGCTGCGCAATTACTGCCAATCTGAACAGACCATACACTTCGTAAAAGGTGAACTGCTTCGCTTCAAATCCCATTTTTTCGCAATAATATTCAATTACTTCTTTGCGTTTCAGCATACCTTCTGCATTGGTGGGTTGTCTGCGGGTAGATTTCGCCATGAAGTCATCATCCGCCTGCACCCAATACGCCAGCGTATTTCCCAAATCCATCATCGGATCACCAATCGTGGCCATTTCCCAGTCCAGCACACCTATGATCTTCATCGGATTTTCCGGATCTAAAATCACGTTATCAAACCGAAAATCATTATGAATTAAACAACTTCTTTCTTCTGTCGGAAGATTCGCTTGCAGCCAGTTCATCACCTTCGCAAATTTCGGCACATTCCATGTTTTCGCCTTTTTATAGCGCTCGCTCCAACCCTTGATTTGTCGCTCGCAATAGCCTTTTCCTTTTCCGAAATTTGCTAAACCGGATGCATTGATATCAATTTTATGTAATTCAATTAATTTATCAATCACATTCAAACAAAGTTGTCGTGTTTCCTCTTTGGTCAGGTTCAATTCCTTAGGCAAATTGGCGCGCGGAATAATGCCTTCCACTCTGCGCATGATATAAAAATCACAGTCCATAATACTGTGGTCATTGCAGAATGCCAGCATTTCCGGCACGGTATAATAGGGCATCAACGCTTTCTGTATATCATACTCCCGTTTCATGTCGTGGGCGGAGGCGGCTTTGGTGCCTGCCGGCGGACGACGCAAAATCAAATCGTGGGATTCATACTTTATTCGGTAAGTCCAGTTGGAGGCGCCTCCGGTGTATTGCGTAAGTTCCGGTATGCCTGAAACATTGGGGATATTGGCTTTTATCCAGGCATCAACCTTGTCTAAAGGCAGTTGTTCTGTTGATCGGACAGGTTTTGCTTTGTCTATGATTTGTTCATTCATAAATACTCTATTTTCTTATGTTACTTTTTGATGGCAAAAAGTAACCAAAAACCATTTATGATTTTTAAGGTGATTTTCTTTCTCCATTTTATTCCGAAAGAAACCGAAGATAAAATCAACGCAAATGCTGATTGCTGTGCTTCGTTGATTTTACTTCTATCACTGCAAAAATCATAAACCTAACTCTTCTGCGGTCGGGAATATTACTTTACGCATGCATTTTACATTTTATTTACTATTCGGGTATTTCAACAATTCAAAGCGGGCTATCAGACCGCGGTGAACGGCATCCGGTCCGTCCGCAATTCGGATACAGCGCGCCATCGCGAAGAAACCCGTAAACGGAAAATCATTGGAAACGCCCGCGCCGCCATGAATTTGTATCGCTTCATCACAAACCTCCTGCAAGACGTTTGGTGCAACTACCTTAATCGCCGATATTTCTGTCATCGCACCCAGCGCCCCTACCGTATCTAATTTCCATGCCGCGAATAAGGTCAATAATCTCGCCTGGTCGATGGCAATCCTGAAGTCGGCAATTTTCTCTCTGTTGCCACCCAAATTAATAATTGGTTTGCCAAATGCCACGCGCGACAAACTTCTTTCAATCAATAGTTTTAAAACATATTCTGCCGCTCCGATGCAGCGCATACAGTGGTGGATTCTTCCGGGTCCGAGGCGGCCCTGTGCTATTTCAAATCCGCGACCTTTGCCAAGAATCAAATTAGAGAGCGGCACACGGACATTTTTAAAAGAGACCTCGCCGTGTCCGTATGGTTCGTCGTATTCATTAAAGACCGGCAGCATACGCTCGATGGTAACCCCTGCCGCATCTACCGGCACCAGTACCATACTGTGCTGGTTATGCCTGCCAGCAGCAGGATCGGATAAGCCCATAAAAATAATGACCTTGCAATCGGGATGGCCAATTCCCGAAGACCACCATTTTGTTCCGTTGATGACAATCTCATCGCCTTCAATAATGGCGGTTGCCTGCATATTGGTGGCATCGGAAGAGGCGACATCCGGTTCTGTCATGCAGAAAGCGGATCGGATTTCACCGTTCAACAAAGGTGTCAGCCATGTAGCTTTTTGTTCCGGTGTGCCATATTTATGCAGCACTTCCATATTGCCCGTATCCGGTGCATTACAATTAAAGATTTCTGCAGCCAGAAAACTTTTTCCCATCTCTTCCGCGAGGGGCGCATATTCTATCGTAGATAACCCTTGCCCATGTTCTGTATCCGGTAAAAACAAATTCCACAATCCGGCTGCTTTGGCTTCGGCTTTCAATTGTTTTATTGCCGGTGCAACCGTCCAGTTTTTCCAGTCGCTTCCCAGGTTGCGCTGGTGCAGTTCCTGAAAATACTGAGTCTCCACAGGTCTGATTTTTTGGTCAATAAACTGCCGAACTTTTTTGATGTATTCGAGTGTGCGGGGGTTGTGTTGAAAATCCATAGAAAGGAATTAATATTTTTAAAAATAAGAAGATTAAATTTGAAAGCGAAACTTTTATTTCAGGAATGCAAATTGAGTCTGTTACCATACCATCCAAATCCGGGAATAGGATAACCCTGACCTTAAGACTTCCTGAGAGTTCTGCTAAAGGCATCGTTCAAATCAATACCGGCACCTGCATCCCGCAGCAGGTATATTGGAAATTTGCTGAATTCCTGACCAAAAACGATTATATCACCCTTACGTATGATTACAGTGACGCGGCTAATTTTGAGTCTGCTGTTTCGCATACCTCCTGGATTGCGGATATGGAAAGTGTAACGGATTATATATTGCGTGAATATGCAACGCTGAAAAAATATGTGGTTGGGCACAGCTCCGGAGGACAACTCATTGGATACACCAATAATTGCAGGCACTTTGATAAAGTTTTTTTAGTAGCTGCCTCCAATGGGTATGTAGGCAATCTTTCTTTACCTGTCAGGCTGGGCATGTTATTTTTCTGGAAAGTTGTTGTACCCTTTTCCATTCGCCGCTACGGATATATGAATAACAAGCTGTTTGGTACCAGTGGCGGATTTCCCAAAAACATTATTTTAGAATTGCGGAGCTGGTGTTTTCAGCCTGATTTCTTCGTGCCATTTTTCAGAGAACAGCACATGACATCAAATTACCATACCATCACAAAACCTGTGAAAGCATATCATTTAGCAGGCGATGTGATTGCCAACAGGAAAAGCTGTGCATACATCTTACATCTGTATACCCATGCGGATAAGACGATAGAAACGTTATATGCGAAAGATTACGGAATGAAACATTTCGGTCACCGCGGTTTTTACTTTTCCAGCGCAGAAAAGACATTGTGGCCAAAATTTTTAAACGATTTAGAACAATAAATAGCATTTGAAATGAAAAAAATACTCCTGTTAGGCTCCGGTGAATTAGGCAAAGAACTGGTGATTGCCTTAAAACGACTGGGGCACCATGTGATTGCCGTTGATTCCTACAATGATGCTCCGGCGCAACAAGTCGCAGATGAACGTGCCATCATCAACATGCTGGACGGCGCCGCACTGGATGAGATAGTGGCAAAATACCAACCGGATTTGATTGTTCCGGAAATTGAAGCCATTCGAACGGAACGATTCTATGCATATGAACAGCAGGGCTACACCGTTATTCCCAGCGCCAAAGCGGCCAACTATACCATGAACCGCAAAGCAATCCGTGATCTGGCGGCAAAAGAGTTAGGTTTAAAGACTGCCCGTTATGAATATGCCAACAGCCTGGAAGAGCTGAGAGCCGCTGTTGCAAAAATTGGAATTCCCTGTGTGATAAAACCATTAATGAGCTCCTCCGGAAAAGGACAATCTGTTATCAAGACAGAAGCGGATATTTCAACAGCCTGGGACTATGCGCAATCCGGTAAGCGCGGCGATCAGGCAGAAGTTATCGTGGAAGCCTTTATCCGATTCCATTCAGAAATCACTTTATTGACCGTTACCCAAAAAAACGGACCGACTTTGTTTTGCCCGCCTATCGGACACCGACAGGAACGCGGTGATTATCAGGAAAGCTGGCAGCCTGCATTCATTCAGCCGCAAGATTTGGAAGAAGCCAAAAAGATGGCCGGAGCCGTTACCCATGCGCTGACAGGTGCGGGCATCTGGGGTGTGGAGTTTTTTCTGGCGGAGGATGGCGTATATTTTTCTGAACTCTCTCCGCGTCCACATGATACCGGTATGGTGACGCTCGCCGGCACGCAAAATTTTTCTGAATTTGAACTGCATGCACGTGCCATTTTAGGATTACCGATTCCTGAAATCACCTTGGAGAGAGCGGGTGCCAGTGCGGTGATACTGGCAAGCGAAGAAGGTGTTCACCCTTCCTATACCGGATTGGAAACTGCGATGCATCACATTAAGAGTGATATCCGTATTTTTGGAAAACCCACCACACGTCCGTATCGCAGAATGGGAGTAGCGCTGGCTTATGACCATCCGGAAAGCAACATACATGACATCATACAACGAGCGAAAGAAATAGCCTCAGAGATAAAGGTGTGTACCGCCAAAAAATAGATTTAATCTTTTACACCCTTAAAAAAGTACTCAGTATTTTTGTCATTTGTGCATCTTCAATCAGGAATCCGTCATGACCGTAATCTGAATCTATCTCTACAAAAATACTGTGTGGTATCAGCGACGTCAGCAATTGCTGCTCTTCCAAAGGATACAGATAATCGGAAGTAATACCCAGCACCAACGTGTTGCATTTGATAGCCGACAGAACCTCCCTCGCTTCTCCCCTTCCTCTTGTGATGTTGTGGTTGTCCATCGCTTTGGATAAAATATAGTAGGAATACGCATTAAAGCGTTTCACCAGCTTCTCTCCCTGATATTGCTGATAGGAACATGCTTTGAAATTTTCCAGTTTGGTATTATCCGTGTCTTCCTGCGTTTTACAATAGGCTTTATAGTTCCGGTATGAAATCAGCCCGATGCTGCGCGCCGCCTTCATGCCTTTAGCTCCTGCATCATCGCGCGCTTCACCGAAGGTGCTGTCCGCATCAATGGCAAGCCGTTGAGATTCATTAAATGCGATTCCCCATGGAGAATGCTTAATATTGGTTGCCCCCAAAAGAATATTCTCAAAACAGTCCGGCTCCTGAATCACCCATTCGAGCAATTGCTGGCCGCCCATGGAAAAGCCACAGGCAAAATGAATCTTGTCGATGCCGAGGTGTTTTCTGAGAATCGATAAGGTTTGTACCATATCTCTGACCGTCACTACCGGAAAGTCTTTATAATATTTTTCACCGGTTTCAGGATTGATGGACAATGGGCCGGTAGAACCATAGCAGGAACCCAGCATATTGGCACAAACAATGAAATATTTATCGGGGTCAATAAATTTTCCGTTGCCCACCATTCCGGGCCACCATTCCGTCGGATCTGAGTTGGCGGAAAAGGCATGACAAATCCAGACAACATTGGATTTATCCGCATTCATGGTACCAAAGGTATTGAAGGCGATATCGACTTTCGGAAGCGTAGTGCCGGATTCTAATCGGATGGGCTCGTTGTATGTTAGTATTTGTGCAGACACAATTGATATTTGAAATGAATGATGATTATGCGTTCAATGCCTGTTCAAAATCAGCTTTGATATCGTCGATATGTTCTATGCCCACTGAAACACGAATGGAACTTTTTGATACGCCGGATGCAGCCTGTTCTTCATCGTTTAACTGCTCGTGTGTAGTAGACGCAGAGTGAATCGCCAGCGTTTTAGCATCACCCACATTCGCCAGATGCGAAGTCAGTTTCAACGAATTGATAAACTTTTTAGCGGCATCAAATCCTCCCTTCACATCAAAAGTGAATACGGAACCAAAGCCATTGGTTAAATATTTTTTTGCTAATTCATGATACGGAGAATCCGGCAGTCCGGTATAGGTTACCTTTTCAACCTTCGGATGTTGTTGGAGCCACTGTGCCAATGCAAGTGCATTCTGATTGTGTCTTTCGACACGCAAAGACAATGTTTCCAATCCCTGCAGGAACAGAAACGAATTGAAAGGAGATACAGACGGACCAAAATCCCGCAATCCTTCCACCCTGGCACGGATGATAAAGGCAATATTACCGAATGGGCCGGGTGTACCGAATATA
>JAXLTW010000024.1:0-52424 GCA_046329865.1 Chitinophagales bacterium
TCTACAACACCAAAGGTTACAGAGTTTTTGATATGCTGAACTTTTACTACATCAAAAGGTTTGATGATTAAATGTTTGTCAGTCCAAAAGTAGAACTCATCTACTGTTGTCGGGACTTTTTCGGTGGCAATTATTTTTCCTATTTTCTTCATTAAAATAAATTTAAAAAGTTTATGTCGCTCAAATACTTACTCTTGATAAAGCTCTCAGTAAGATAAACGGGATACAAATGATTAGCCCACCTTGCATCCTTTCCGTAGCAAACTGGATTCCTTTCATTAATAATGTTAGCAGTAATTAAATCAATTTCCTGGCTGTCAAGACCGTTTTCAATTTCTTCATCTGTTATCAAGATTTTTTCAACTTTCACAATTCCCGAAAAAGGGCTGAAAGTTTGATGCGATTCTCTGATTCTCACATACCACACGGCAAAGTAAACATTGCCAACTCTTTCGCTTTTGTATTTGTATGCTGGTGTTCTGTGATAATTAGGAAGCATTGCGATTTTATCTGCATTGCTTCTATTGTTGTTATCCTTACAAAGTTCAGGGTCAAACATCTTTGAAATTCCAATTACACATTTGTAATGACTTTTGAATTTTGATAATTCTTTAAAGTTTGAGCTTCGTGATGGAGCGTATTGAAGTGAACCGTCTTTAATCAAATACTTGTCGGGATTGATTAAATTTTTGGTGCTTAAATGAGCAACTATTTTCTTTTCGGTTTCAATCATTTCATCTTGAATAGTTGCAATTCCTTTGTGTTCATACTTTACATCACCGTCTCTTTTGCTTGATTCGTATGAAAGAATTTTTGAAAACTCAATCCCCGCTTTTTCAAGGCGTTTCGTTTTGTTGATTTTACTTGTCAATGCGTTAAAGAAAAGTGCTGCATCACCACCATTTGGATTCGCTGCCTTTGGAAGTGATAAAACCAAATTGTGTTCAAATTCTGCACATTTGAATTGACTTGGATTTTGTCTTTGGAAACAAGCTACTCCAATTTGTCCTGCCAAGATGGGATAAACATTTTTATTTATCTCGATGTCGTCAACTTTATAAGTTCGTCTTGAACCGTCAAGGAAGAAATGAAATAGTGGTTCTCCATAAATTAATTTGTCGGCTAATAGTTTTAAATTTTTTGATTTTGTAAGGTTTGTGTCTGTTTCACCGTATTCTTTAGGAACAACTGAAATTTCCTTTTCCTTAGAATCAAAGTCGAGTGTTGGCACACGAATTTCGTCGTCTGCGCAATAACGAAATGATGTATAACATTTACCGTTTGTAGCATCTGCTACTATGTCTAATACTTTCTCCACTAATAATTTATAGGTAAAGATTCAAATATAAGAATTTATTTTATTTTATACCTTATTGATTGAATAACACTAGCGTATTGGTTTGAATTAGGTTTATAAATTATAAATTGTATTTATGAATTAATATTGAAATTTTTTAGCTAAAAAATTCACACATTACCAAAAGTAGTAAATAATAATTAAATAAGAAAGATAAGAAATATTACCCCTTCAGACCCGCCTTTTCGCTATCTCCAGCATGCGGTCGATGGGCACTTTGGCTTTGCCTATAATTTAATTCTGCCCAACCTCTTACTTTCTACTTTTTATTCTTTGGTTTTACTTTTTTTAAGAGCGCTTTTTCATCACTTTCCAATCTGCGTTTTACTTTACTCAAATCTTCTGCTATAGGCAAGGTTTCCGGTTTTACACCTCTTTCCAACAACATTTTTCGTACTGCCTTATTGTTCTCTACATGTTCCGTCGATATTTTTTGCTGTCCTTTTAAATCTTTCTCCACAATGTTATGGCTGGTCAGTTCTGTTGCAAAATCTTTTGCTTTGATGGTAAGCGTGGGCAAGAAATCTGCCAGAGGTCGTGTATCCGAAACCTTCAGTTTCTTCTTCATGTCTTTAGTGGAAAATCCTCCGAACAATGCTTTGTCGCCTTCTGAACGAATAAAGGAGAATCCTTTTTCATCTACTCCTCTTTCATACAAAATACCCGACAATTTTTTTTCTGATTTACTCAACTTTTCTCTGGCAGATACCCGGGCTACATCTAATAATCGTTTTTCAATGATTTCCTGTTTGCGTGTTTGTACCGCAAAATAGGTTTGAGCAAAGGCCACTTCATTTTTATTGGCATCCGCATTTTGAGCGACTAAATAACAGGCATACCTTGTGAGCGCTATATCATTAATTTCACGTTGAGCTCCTTTCGCTAAATCTATCATTTTGCCGACGTCGGCAAAATGATCACTTATTTTTTCTCCGGCATTTTCACAAGCAATTTGTGCCTTCTCGATAACTTTTACAAAATTATCCCATTTTGTATAGTGCAGAATCTCCTGCAAATCGCGGGCGCTCCAGCATTCCACATTATTGATTACCTGACAGGCCTCTTCAAATTTATCAAAGAGTTCCTGAATTAATTCCTTTTTCATGCAATAAATATAATAAATATATTTACCCCTTCAGCCCCGCCTTCTCGCTGATCTCCAGCATGCGGTCAATCGGCACCTTGGCTTTGATGCGCAACTCTTCGTCCATCAGCAGTTCGGGCAGTTCGTATTTCAAACACAGGTAGATTTTCTCCAGTGTGTTCAGCTTCATGTGGGGGCAGTCATTGCAGGCACAGCCATTGTTGGGCGGTGCAGGGATAAAGGTTTTGTGAGGCGATGCCTGCTGCATCTTGTGCAGAATGCCGGTCTCCGTGGCTACGATGTATTCCTGCGCGTCGTCAGTTTGCGTGAATTTTAGCAGGCCGGTGGTGGAGCCGATATAATCGGCCAGTTCCAGCACGGCGGCTTCGCATTCCGGATGGGCTATGAATTTGGCGTCGGGGTGTTTCTCTTTCAGGCGGGTGATTTTCTCCAGCGAAAAAATTTCATGCACCATACAGGAGCCGTCCCACAACACCATCTCCCGGTTCAATTTTTTGGACAAATAACCGCCCAGATTTTTATCGGGTGCGAAAATGATGCCCCGGTCATAGGGAATGGCGTTGATGATATGTTCGGCGTTGGAACTGGTGCAGATATAATCGCTCAGCGCCTTGATTTCTGCGGAACAGTTGATATAGGAAACTACGGCGTAGCCGGGAAATTTTTTTTTGAACGTGGCAAAATCCTCCGGCGGGCAGCTGTCAGCCAGGGAACAACCGGCCTTCAGGTCCGGCAATATCACTTTTTTGGTGGGGTTAAGGATTTTGGCGGTTTCCGCCATGAAATGCACACCGGCAAACATGATAATATCCGCCGTGGTGGCCGCGGCTTTCTGTGCCAGTTGCAGGCTGTCGCCGATGTAGTCGGCAATATCCTGAATGTCGGCTTCCTGGTAGTAATGCGCCAGCAGCTCGGCATTTTTCTCTTTTTTCAGCCGGTCTATTTCGGCAAACAAGTCGAGTGTCGGATCGATGTGGATATCAAGATACCCGGTCTGCGCCAGCCGGGAAATTTTTTCTTTTAAATCGGATATTTCTGCCATGATGAAAATTGAAGTTTAAAGGTAATTTGAATTTTCGAAAAAACTAAAAAATTAAAACTACTGACCGTTGAGTATAATAGTATTAAATATCTATTTAAATAAATTTTTTATTATAAACTATTACCGGTGTGGATTCGTTGATAAATAGTAGCAGGTAGTGAGTAGCAGGTAGTAAGATTTTTATAGTCTTGGTGTTTATTCACATGATTTCAACAGGCTTATTCTTTTTCTGTTTTGCTCTACATGCCTTTTTTTCTGCATGTTGTACGTACTTATGTCTTACTACCTGCTACTCACTACTAACACGTTCGCATAACTTTATCCATAACGCTTTGTGTACAACTTTTAACGGCATACATCGTGTATTAGTTCCGGATGTCTGTGGTTAATTTGCTGAAAAATACGCTTGTCCGTGGAGTATAAATTACAGGATAAATGACTTTCGTGTATAACTATTTTTATCTACATCAATTCACAGAAACTGCTATTTATAAACACACCACTCAGGTGGATAACTGACTACTAAAATCAGGCAGATTGAACGTAAGCTAACATACATGTGTATAACTTCCAATTCAACGGTAAAGTTTGTGAAACGCAATATATTGTTCCACGTTTTCCGGTACAAAATAACGTATAGACTGATGTTGGCTGATTCTTTTTCTGATTTCCGTGGATGAAATATCCAGTAATGGAAGTGCAAAGCTTTTTGAATTTTGAATGGAAACTACTGCATCGGAGCTGCCTCTGTTATAAATAAGCAGGGTATGATTTTCCAGTATCCAGGCTGCTTCTTTCCATTCATGAAATTTAGTGGTATTATCGGCTCCTATAATTACATCAAAGGTATGTTCCGGATATTGTTTCGCCAATACTTTTAAGGTGATATGGGTATAAGAAGGTTTAGGTAATCCCAGTTCTATGCCGGACACCTTAAAGTAGTCTGTTTTTTCCACCGCCATTTCCGCCATTTCCAGCCGTTGGTGTTCATCTGCTAAATCTCCGTTGAGTTTAAAAGGATTTTGCGGCGATACGATAAACCATATTTCATCCAGACAGGCAGCTTCGCGCAGATGCGTAGCCAAGAGCAGGTGCCCGTGGTGGATGGGATTGAAAGAACCGAAAAGAAGACCTATATGCGCCACGTATTATTTTTTATGGATGAATGAAGTGTACAATGTTTCCAGTTGCTCATTCATTAAAGTTACATCAAATTGTTGTACAAAAAGTCGGGCGTTCTGTGAAAATAACTGATGTGTAGCAGAATCATCCAGTAAGGAATTTATTTTCTGTACGGCATCTTCCGCATGGGTATAAATAGATCCGGTTTTTCCATCCTGTATCATTTCTTTGGCCACCGGAAAATTGCGGCACACCACCGGCACTTCAGCCGCCATCGCTTCTAACACGGCGGTGCCTAAACCTTCTGTGTGTGAGGTGAATACAAAAACATCCAAGTCCTGCAGCAACTCGGGTACATTGCTCCTGAATCCCAAAAAATTTATAAACGGATAGTGTTGTGTATGACTGTTTAATAATGAACCGCCGCCAATCACCACATATACTACATCGTTTCGGGTACTGTTTAATTGTAAGGCTATTACTGCAAACTCTTCTACATTCTTTTCTTTCTCCAGGGAAGTAACCATGCCTACTATTTTTTTGTCGGGCAAAATATTCAGTTCCTGTCTTAATGGGTGGCTTGTATGGTTGTTTGTAAATTTTTCTAAACAGATGCCGGAATAAATGACGGTCAGCTTATCTTCAGGAACGACCGCCATCATGGTGTTTTTCACTTCTTGGCTGATACAAATAATCTTTAGTATGTTTTTATGCCTGTATTTCCAGCCGGAAGCCACCGGGAAATTTACCCTTCTATGAATGATGCAGGGTACTTTTAATCCGAAGAACACTGCCGCCAGATAGGTATTGACGGCGTGCGAATCGTGGAGATGCACTAAATCAATCGATTTTTCCCGGCATATTTTTTTTAAGCCGAATGCGGCCGGAATATCCAATCCAAACCGTTTCTTATACGTAAAAACACGGTCTTTGAAAGAGTCATTTTTTTGTGCCAGCGCGGAACCTTCCGGACAATAAAGATAGGTATTGATATTTTTGTATCTGCCATTAAAGATAGAATGTACCTGCTGTTCTCCTCCACGCCAGGTAGTATGACTGTTGATGTGTAAAACGTTTATGCCCATTTAGTTTTACTTCCGAATCCGATGAGCAATAAATACAGGCAGTTTCCAAACAGAGTGCCCAACCAGGCATCCCACAAAGCAAACAGCATCAGTCCGAAACTGATGATAAAAAAGAGGTAATTTCTTTTCTGAAAAAAATAAAAACATGGATAGATAAAAAGCAGGCACACGATTATACCCAAAAAAATACCGTAGCACGCCCCGAAAAAGATGTACTGGCTGTGTGGCAGGTAATAGTAGTTTTCATCCAAATCAGGATAGTATTTTTTATAGATAGCGGCGCTGGCATTTTTAATTTCTCCCAGTCCGCAACCGGTCCACTTATAGTTTTGTATAAGCTGCATACCTACATTAATGGAAATCAGTCGTCTCCCGTCCGAGTATTCGATAGCGTCTTTGCTTTTACTTATATATTTGTCAAAATCGTACTTCAGGTATCCAATCCGATCTTGTATAGTGGATAATGACAACAATAATATCACCCCCAGTAAAATAAATCCCGATAGAAAAAGTCCGTTTTTTAAGGAAATGGATTTGATATAAAATATGGTATAGCCGATTAAAAAAAGATAGGTTAACAGAATACCGCTCCGAACGGCATACAGGTGAACAGCGAAGAACAACCAGATACATACCACCCATCCAAGAATTTTCCAACGCGGATTCCCGCCTTTTTGCAGCAATTGTGCATACAGCATTAAAATGACAATACTGTCCAGGATGGAAATTTGTACATGGTGTATTTTAAAGGTATTGATAATATTGCCGGTTGCATAGATTTTCCAGAGCGTTTCCTTGTCATACAGGTACAAGTAATACATACTATAGAAGGATTGAAACAGGGCGCATGCGATTCCGATACTGACCAGATTCCGGATGCTTCTTTTTGAAAAGGTATAATTCGCCATGGCCAACGGAAAAAAGAAATACAACCATTTAATATTGGTCAAAGACCAGTAGGTGTGGTAATCCGTAGTGTTGAAAATGGAAAGTATATAAATAAGCGCAAGACTTCCGGCAGCCAGGTATAGCGGATTATCCGGCAGTTTTTTCGCATTGCGTAACGTGTTTTTATGAAACAGGATACTGATACAAACTGTCACTACTCCGATGCTTTTGAGTGCATTGGATAGAAATAAACCCAGCACGATAGCATATAAACCAAATTCAACCAAATAATCTGCAAGCGTAGTATATATCGATGACCGTTTTTCCAATAGACAAGGAGCTTTCCGTACAAATTTACAGTTATAGTTTTAAAATATTGCTACCTTTGCTATTACAGTGTCAGCAGAACCTACTATAGAAAATGAACAGTTGTTTGAGGACGAATTATTGCCCCATGCGGATGCATTGTACAATTTTGCCTACCACCTGACGTACAACGAAGAAGATGCCAATGATCTGGTACAGGATACACTGATGAAGGCTTTCCGGTTTATAAATTTGTATCAGAAGGGAACTAATGCGAAAGCATGGTTGTTTAAAATACTGAAGAATGCTTTTATTAACGAATACCGTAAAAAAGCAAAACAACCCAATAAGGTAGATTACGAAGATATCATAGCCTATCAGGATGCAGATGAGGAAAAGGGAGGAGTGGCTTTTGATTTAAGAGAAGATATATTTGATGGAATGATGGGTGACGAAATCACGGAAGCGCTGAATAAGCTTCCGATAGATTTTAAAACAGTCATTCTGTTGTGTGACATAGAAGGATTTACGTATGAAGAAATAGCGAAAATTATAGACATACCTATCGGAACGGTTCGTTCCAGGCTGCACCGTGCGCGTAATATGCTGAAAGAAAGTTTGAAGGAATATGCAGAAAAGATGGGATATAAATAATAAACCTACCAACAGATGAATCATATACGACCACCACACAACTGCAACGAACTGGTAACAGATATCGCGCTGTTATTAGATGGTGAATTAGACAGGCATTCTGAAAACCGGCTCATGGAAGAAATCAACAAGTGCCCGGTTTGTTTGCAGTATTATAACAACCATGCCGCCTATAAGAAAAATGTGTCTCAGAAAGTGGTCAGAATGTGTTGCGGCGATAACCTGAAAGAATCGCTTAGGGCTAAAATCCGGGGTTTGTAAAACAGCCTCCTTTAATACTTCCTCTTTTTCCCATTGATGGCGAACCGCACGGAAAAAGCAATCTCATAATATGAAAAATCAGTTTGTGGCTTTTGGTTGCCTTTGCTGATTAATACGTCTGTGTGAAAGGCTGGTTTGTAATCAAACGCCAGCACCATGGGCACCTTCAGCTGTCGGGTGGTAAAATCAATCCCGACAATCGGTGACAGGCAAAAGGCAAAATAAGTATTCTTGGATAAGGAATTCCGTTTTCCAAATCCGATTCCCGGGCCGCCGCCCACATACACCGTCCAGTTTTTGTACCGCCCGAATTCCCAGTGCTTTTCATACAACGCCTGTATGTGGCCACCCGGCTTGTTAATGATTAATCCGTGGTATCCGTAGCGCAATAAAAATTCCAGCCCGTGTCCTTTTTGCTGATTGAAAATATATTTTCCGCTAATTCCAAATCCATAACTAAACCGTACCCCTACTGCACCCACATACTGCTGCGCACAGGAAGTTGTCGTTTTAAAAATTCCCGACAAAAAAATAAACAGGACAACATAGTGTTGTTTAAACGGCATATCTTAAAAAGATGGATTTAGTCTATAACGTCGGAAGTAAGCCAAAAATTGTTTTTGCCTTCTCCTAATATGATGGAAACAACGTGCTGCTGGATAAGTTCCAGCATGCTCAGAAAAATAAATACCGCATGAATTTTGCTTTCGCACGCGGTAAACACTTCGCTGAAAGATGCTTTTGTTTTGGAACTGATCAGCGCGGTGAGTTTTTCCTTTTCTGATTCAATGGAATATTTATAGGGAGCGACGGTATGTACAATTTTTTCCGTCTTGTTTTTGTATTTATCCATGGTGCGTTGATAGGCCTTCAGCAGCTTAAATAGTGTGATGGTTTCCAGCTCGGCGTCTTCTGCCAGCAGTTTTATCAACTGATCCACTTCTTTTTTCTGGTTGCCGCGGGAGTAGCGTAAGGACCGGTTGCTTTCCAGTTCTTTCAAGGCTTCCACCGCCTCTTTAATGCGTTTGTATTCCAGCAGTTGCTGTACCAATTCCTGACGCGGGTCTATTTCATTGCCTTCTTCGTCCAGTTCTTTTCTAGGCAACAGCATCTTTGCCTTGATACGCATCAGCGTAGCGGCTACCAGAATGAATTCGCTGGCTACTTCTATATTCAGCCGCTCCATGTGCTGGATGTAATCCAGAAATTCATTGGTAATTTTATGAATGGGAATATCGTGAATACTCAGTTCATCGCGCTCAATAAAAAACAGGAGAAGATCAAAAGGACCTTCAAACTGGGGCAGGTGTATGAGAAAGGGTGCGCTCATGTATTTTTTGATACCGGTTTATACGATAAAACAGGCAAACTGATTATCTTGTAAACCATTAACATTTACAAGGCTAATTTAGCTTTTTATACCTGAGCGATTCATGATAGTTATCTACACACCTAAAGTTACTAACAGAATCCGGTACGTGCTGGATTTTGTATTTGTACAGCATTTAGGTATCGCTTATGAGTGGACGGACCACCCGGAGGTGGACCGGCAGCCCGATCGGGTGTATATCAATTATTCCAACCATAAACATAAAGCCTGGTACTCCGTTTTTCAGGATACGCTCTTGCTGGAAGAGGAGATTCGACCACAGAAGATATTTGTTTCACGTGAAAGCAATTTTCCGGTTTTCTATCAAACGACGGATGAATATGATTGCCGGTTCGATATATTTTCCTGTA
This sequence comes from Chitinophagales bacterium, assembly GCA_046329865.1. Lineage (GTDB taxonomy): Bacteria > Bacteroidota > Bacteroidia > Chitinophagales > JADIYW01 > JADJSS01. The sequence goes on from JAXLTW010000024.1 coordinate 9,561, forward strand.
TTTTTTATCTGCTTTCCAGGTATGAAGAATACCTGCCGCACGAACAGGATGTACACGGCAGATACCTTTCTTCCAACTCTATTTTAGCGAAGAAAGAATTTGATTTTGCGCCTATCGTGGATATCTGGCTCGGGTATTTTAAAAATGAGTTGTTGGCACTCTGTCCGACGCTGAAATTTCGTTCGTATTCATTCGAATATGTTCCCACTTTTGATATTGACAATGCCTACTGTTTTCTGGGAAGAAACTGGTTGAAACATCCACCCAATGTTTTCAAAAAGGATGCACTCAACATATTGCTGCATCGAAAAAAGGATCCGTTTGATACCTATGATTTTATTTTGGACGAAACAGCAAAATACCCAACGAAACCTGTTTTCTTTTTTCTTCTGAGCGACGCGGATACCAATGATTCCAGGGTTTCTCCGACAGCACCCGTTTTACGACATAGAATAAAATCTATTCAGGAAAAAGGTATAGTAACGGGGATTCATCCTTCTTACCGTTCTTTGGAAAATGGGAGTATCGGGCTGGAAAAATCAGCACTCGAAGCGATAACAGCAATGCCTGTTTTATATTCCAGGCAACATTTTTTACGTATTCGATTTCCGGATTATTTCAGGGCTGTCCTAGCAGAAAACATACAGCACGATTTTTCACTCCTGTACCCGGATACAATGGGTTTCCGTGCCGGTTACAGCAGATCATTTTTCTTTTTCGATTTGGGAAAAAATGAGACTACGCCTTTATCCTTACATAGTACCTGCTGGATGGATGCCACGTATGAATATTACAGGAACGAAAAAAATGAAGAAATTCAACAAAAAATTACGCGGATGGTGCAACAACTTATGAAAATTAATGCTAAATTAGTTACACTTTTCCACAATGACTTATTGGGTATGGAAAAGTATAGGGGTTTATTTTGTTTTTTCTATCAACACACAAAACTTAGGGAATGAGGAACATTTTACATTTTAGGGTATTCGTTTTTTTAATATTATCATTTTTCTTAACAAACATCCGGGCGCAGGATTATAAGTTTTCTCAATTTTATAATTCACCACTGAATTTAAATCCGGCACTTACCGGAAAGATTAATTCGTTGTACCGCGCTGTAGCCAATTACCGGATGCAATATTTGCCTTTGCAAACACCGTCCCCTTATCACACGCTGAGTGCATCGGCGGATTTCGGGTTGTTGAGAGACAAACTCCGGGAAGACATTTTCGGTGTGGGTATATTATTTACCAATGACAGACAGTCTGCCATCCGCTCGAATACATTGATGTTTTCTCTGGCTTACCACAAAAGCCTGGGCAAGAACAAGAACCACTATTTGAGTGCCGGCTTTCAGGTTGGTTTTCTGCAGCGTTCTGTTGATTTAGGCAATCTTGCCTTTTCCACCCAGTTTACAGGAACAGGTTTTGATCTTTCCATCAACAACAGGGAAAATTTTGCCACCAATAAATTCTTCAAACCCAATATTAATGTGGGCTTATTTTGGTCTTCTCAGTTTACAAAAACAATTGGCGCCTATGCCGGCGCTTCTATGTTTAACGTATTGAAACCACAGGATAGCTTCTTCAATGCCGATAATGAAAGAGATTACAGATTTAACGGCCACGCCGGTTTAATGATAGATGTAAAAAGATTTGTGTTAATCTCCCCGAATGGTATGTATATGTACCAGGCAAAAGCCCAGCAGTGGATAGCAGGTTCTTCCTTCTCCTTCAATTTATCCGGAAAATCGGAACCATACAAAACGGCGGTATCTGCAGGTCTTTGGTATGATGGCAACGGGGCGCTCATTGCTTTAGCGGGCGTATCTTTTTCCGGAGTTCAAATTGGCTTAAGCTATGATGCGACCATCAAAAAGACATTAAGCCAGGCAGTAAAAACATTTGGAGCGTTTGAAGCATCCATCATTTACACAGGCAAACCATTGGATAAAAAGAAATCATATTCTCCACTACTTTGTCCTAAATTTTAAACTAACAAATATTCTGTTAAAAGGGATGAACACAGTTCATCCCTTTTTTGTTTCACGTGAAACAAACTAAAACAGAAGAAATCAACAGTTCTGACTGTCTGGTATTTCATCCACCGTTCGTCATCCACATGGTGTATAATTTTGTGAATTGTAATTGAATTTGAGCAATGGACCTCGATTTAAATTGTGGATTGTTTGTCAGTCACCGTTAAAATTTCGCCGGATGTATGGTTTCACGTGAAACTTATTCACGGCAATCCACATCGCTGTTATAAACATGTGAATTATTTTGTGGAAGCTTGATTTTGCATTAAATTCTCCCTGCGCACTACTTACTACTCGCTACTAATCTATATCTTTGCATCATGTTTTCTTCGTATGATGTAATTGTGGTTGGTGCAGGCCATGCCGGTTGTGAAGCAGCCGTTGCTGCAGCTAAAATGGGCAGTAAGGTCTTGCTGGCAACCATGAACATGCAAACCATTGCCCAAATGTCCTGTAACCCGGCGATGGGCGGTGTGGCAAAAGGTCAAATCGTTCGGGAAATAGACGCCATGGGCGGCTATTCAGGTATTGTTACCGACAAAACCATGATTCAATTCAGGATGCTCAACCTTTCTAAAGGACCCGCAATGTGGAGCCCGAGAGCGCAGAGTGACCGTATGCAGTTTCATTTGGTGTGGCGCGAAATGCTGGAAAATACCCCTAATATCGATTTCTGGCAGGATATGGTGAGCGAGCTGTTGGTGGAGAATGGACAAGTTTGTGGTATCAAAACGGGCATGGGTATAGAAATACGCTCCAAGGCTGTTGTCTTAACGAATGGTACTTTTTTGAATGGAATTATTCATATTGGAGAAAAACAGTTTGGTGGCGGAAGGGCAGGAGAAAAAGCATCTACCGGGCTAACGGAGCAATTGGTTGCTTTAGGCTTTGAAAGCGGACGTATGAAAACCGGCACCCCACCCAGGGTAGACGGAAGAAGCCTGGATTATTCTAAGATGGAAGTCCAAAACGGGGATGAGGATATTGTCGGGTTTTCCTATAAAAATATCGAAAAGCCAACGGAACAACGTTGTTGCTGGATTACCTATACCAATGATACGGTTCATGAAATATTAAAAACTGGCTTTGAGCAGTCGCCAATGTTTCAGGGCAGGATCAAAGGCCTCGGCCCCCGCTATTGCCCGTCCATAGAAGATAAAATCAATCGCTTTGCCGACAAGGACAGACATCAGATATTTGTGGAGCCGGAAGGCTGGAATACTGTAGAAATTTATGTGAACGGCTTTTCAACCTCGTTGCCGGAAGATGTACAATATAAGGCGCTCACCCAGATTCCGGGTTTTGAAAAAGTGAAGATGTTCAGACCGGGTTATGCTATCGAATATGATTATTTTCCTCCGACACAACTGTCGCTTTCCCTGGAAACCAAACTGATAAAAAACCTGTTTTTTGCAGGTCAGATCAACGGAACGACAGGATATGAAGAGGCGGCCAGCCAGGGAATGATGGCCGGTATCAATGCACATCGGGCGATTAATGATTTAGAACCGATAGTGTTAAAACGAAGCGAGGCTTATATCGGTGTTTTGATTGATGATTTGGTGAACAAAGGCACCGAAGAACCCTACCGTATGTTTACTTCGAGAGCGGAATTTCGCATACTGTTGCGGCAGGATAATGCCGACTTACGCCTGACGGAACTGTCTTATAAAATTGGATTTGCCGAGCAGGAGCGACTGGATCGGGTATTTGAGAAACGAAAAGCCACAGATGAAATCATCCGTTTTTTGAGAGAATTCAGTATAGAACCGGGCGATATTAATTCTTACCTGGAATCCAGAGAGACAAGTCCAATAGGCCAGAAAATGAAATTGGAGAAGATTATCACCAGACCTCAGATAGGATTGCTGGATTTAATAAAAAATGTACCCGCTGTGAATACCCATTTGGCGCGTTTTGAGCGTGAATTTATTGAACAGGCGGAAATATCCGTCAAGTATGAAGGATATATCGCAAAAGAACAGGAGCAGGTACAGAAAATGGATAAGATTGAAAATGTGCGCCTCAAACAGGATTTTGATTACATGAGCCTGCCTTCTTTGAGCATGGAAGCCCGTCAGAAATTAAGTAAAATAAAACCGGAAACCCTCGGACAGGCAAGCAGGATTTCAGGGGTCAATCCAGCTGATATCTCCGTTTTAATGGTGTATCTTGGTAGATAGAAAATGAATAGTAATAAACAGTCAATGTATTCCACTAAAAAGTCACGAAAGCAGAGATTCCATTCTTTCTTTCTTTTACTACTGCATTGCCTGGTTGTTTTGTCCTGTGCCCAGGTGACAGCGCCTACAGGAGGAAAAAAAGATACCACTCCACCAACAGTTGCAAAATCATCGCCGGAAAATTATAGCATTAATTTTACTAAAAAGGAAATAAAGATAGTATTTAACGAATGGATACTTCCTTTACAAAACCCTAAAAATCAAATTATTATATCACCGGAGATACTTCCTTTTCCCAAGGTGGAGGCGGCCAGGAATGAACTCAGCATCAAATGGAAGGATATCCTGCAACCCAATACTACCTATAGTATTTTTTTCGGAGATAATATAAAGGACAATAACGAGGGGAATATTCTTCCCAATTTTAAGTTTTTATTTTCTACCGGCAGTTTTATCGACTCCTTACAGGTAAAGGGACGTGTGCAAACGATGTTGTCCAAGTTTCCGGATAATACTTATTTATTGCTCTACAAAGAAAAAGAAGATTCCGTTTTCACAAAGAAACGGCCTTTCTACATCACCAAGATTAAAAATGATGGAAGTTTTATACTGGAGAATGTAAAGGAAGGCGATTACAGAATTTTTGCTTTGAGTGATCAGAACAGCAATTATTACTATGATTTACCCAGCGAAGCAATTGGCTTTACGGATAGTTTCTATCATATAGCATCCAATCTGGATACATTGAGTTTTCAGTTGTTTATGCCGGAAGTGGCGGATTTGCGTATTACAGAGTATGACAGGGTAATAAAAGGAGGCATTTTCCATATTACTTTTAATAAAGAGCTTTCCTTTAACAAAGATGAAATTACCATTTCATTGCCTGATTTAAAAGACGTTCAGCCAATTGCCTTTCAGGAGAAGGAGAATGGAAAACTGACGGTTTATCTACCCAAACTGGATAAGGATACGGGCATTATCCAGCTGATTATTAAAAACAACAATCAGCTGATAGATTCATTGAGGGTGAAAACAGAAAGTAAAAAATACAAAAACCCCGTTCCCTTTTTTAACGACACCACTGCTTACAAAACACTTTCCGTAATAGAAACGACACCTTTGAAACTGGTGAGCACTTACCGAAGTTTAACGGACATCGATACGGCTAAAATAGTTCTTACCGATACAGCACATACCAGCATCCCATTTCTTGTTTCACGTGCTGAGGATATGCAGACCTATCAAATTTCGGCAGCCTGGAAACCGGGGATGAAATATACGTTGAAGGTGTCGGATTCAGCATTGACGGATTTAGTCGGAAATTCTTCAAAATCACACGAATTTTCATTTTCAGCCGTATCAGTTAAAAAATCAGGTAACTTATTGATTAACTATGAGTTACCAAAAAAAGAGAGCAGTTATATCTTGTTTTTAAAAGATAATTCGGATAAAGTACTGGATAAGCGAATTCTACGCGATTCTCAGGCGGTTAAAATAGACTATGGATTGCTCTTTGCAGGAACATATAAAGTAGAGGTGATAGAAGACCTGAATGATAACGGAATCTGGAACTCGGGAAGTTTCACGACAAAGTCATTACCTGAAAAAATATATAAAGAAATAAAACCCATCATCATCAAAGAAAATTGGGATGCGGAAGAAACCATAAAAGTGGATTTTACTAAAATATCTGTACCAGCCCAGAATCCAGCCGAAGGCCTTGAACAAAAAAATTCCAATTCACCCAACCTGCAAAAACCCCGGCAACTGAATAACAGTCAGGACCAGGGGAAAGATTAATATTTTTACCTTTCACCCCTATTGCTTCAGGAAACATTTAATGCAAAGAGATCTTTGCGATAGCCGGAAATCTTTGTATAACAACTTCAAATAAATGGGTAAAAACTCTAAACAAAAACTATTTCTACAGAGCATTTTTTGTTAAGATTTGCAAAGATTTTTAGCCAGGAAAAAAGTGAAAAATCAACCAAAAGTTCATTTTCTTGATTTTTGTTAAGATTTTTATAACAAATTATTAACAAAATACCTGTTTTTGGGGAGGTAAAAGTGTTAATTAATGTCTAAAATTGTACAGGCATAAAAACCTGACCCTAAATGTCGTTGCTATTTATTGAATATTGCTCCAAAGCAATATTAACAAGATTTAACTATTTCTCAGTAGAAAGGGTTCCTTGTTATGTTTGCTCTAAAATGAAGGATTTCCTAAAATTCTTCACAGGTGAAACTATTTGTTCGGTTTCTGCTTTTTTCCCACCTGCTTTTTTTACCCGTTTCAGATGGCATATCCTGTTTATAGCCCTTTTGGCAATTATTCCTGATAATTCGTTTGCATATACAAAATTCAGCAATGTAAAAATCTATTTGCCAAAGGATAAAAATGAACGCCTGAATTTGTTAGCTATGTTGGAGGTGGATCACTTTCAGGAAGCAGGAGGCGCATTTATGTATACGGTAGATGAAGACCAAATGGCGCTGCTGAAACATAATGCCATTACCTACGAGGTGATTGATGATGATGCCATTGCGGAATTGGAAAAACGCAATAAAGAATATTACGATCGTCAAAAAGAAGGAAATTCCGTTGGTCGCGTTGCTTTTGAAAAATCTGGCTCTTATCTCGACCAGATTATTCCTACCCCCGCCGCATTTGTAGTTCAACCGACCCTGGGTGGTTACTACAGGTTCGGGCAGATGGATACTGCCATGACGAATTTAGTGAGTGCCTACCCGTCTATCGCCAAAAAATTTTCAATAGGCACCAGCGTCGAAGGCAGACAGTTGTGGTGTATCAAAATATCGGATAATGTAAATTCGGATGAGGCAACAGAGCCGGAAGTGCTGTTCATGGGTTTGCACCACGCACGCGAAGCTATAGGCGGGTCCAGTATGATTTTTTTCATGCAGTATCTCTGTGAAAATTATAGTACGGATTCACGAATAAAAGATTTAGTTGATAACCGCCAGATTTACATCATTCCAAACAGTAATCCCGATGGATGGGAGTATAACAGGTCAACCAACCCCACCGGCGGTGGCCAGTGGAGAAAAAACAGACGCAACAACGGAAGCGGACAATATGGTGTGGACTTAAACCGCAACTGGGGTGTTGACTGGGCGAATTGTACGGGCGCAATCGGTGCTTCCAACTGTGGTTCTTCCATCATTTCATCACAGGTATATTGGGGGCCGACCGCTTATTCAGAACCGGAAACCAAAAGCCTGAGAACCTTTGTCCGTTCCAGAAAATTTGTTGCCTGTATGGACCAACATTCTGTCGGGCCGTACTACAGTTTGCCCTGGGGCAGAATATTTAATACAATGTCACCGGCAGACGGCGCGGTATATACACAAATGGCATCTGTAATGGGTAAATACAACGGCATGAGATATGGCAATACCTATGAAACATTGGGTTATGAAGTATCGGGCGGTATGAAAGATTTACTTTTAAGGGGCAACGATTCTTTACCCAATGGCAAATGTTATGGTATGACGGGAGAAGGAAGTAACGGAACCTCTTCCACCAGTTTCTGGCCGCTTGCATCTGAAATAGTTGCCTTATGCAAGGGGATGATTTACCAGAATATACAACTGCTGTATACTGCTGGTTCTTATGTTGATTTGAAAGATGTAGGCACACTCAACATTCAGAAAACATCCGGAAAATTATATTTTAAAGCAAGAAGAATCGGATTGGCCAGTCAGTCCGTGACGGTTTCTGTAATACCATTGCAAAATATCGCATCCGTTGGTGCTCCCGTTACCATTGCGGCAGGAAGTTTAGCTTCTTTCAACGCAACCTATAATGACAGCGTTGCCTATACATTGTCGCCATCCATAACAGATGGCAATATTATCCAATATATCTGGAGAGTGCAGACAGAAGGTTATTCTTACGACGATACCATCACTGCCATGTATAAAGGCCTGGAATTGTTTTATGATAATATGGAAGGCACACTCAGCGATAATTGGACAACCACCGGCGGATGGGCATATACCTCAGACGGCGCTTACACCGGAACCAAGTCTTTAGCAGAATCTCCCGGAGGCGACTATTTGCCGGGATTAAGATTAATCGCACAGAAAAAAACCAATATCAATCTCAGCGGTGCAGACGTTGCATATCTTAGTTTTTGGGTCAAATACAGAGCCGAAAATTACAGGGATATCCTGAGAGTGGAAGTATCATCGGACGGGACGACCTGGGTTTCCCTGTCAGGAACAGGAACCGTTAAAGAACCGGGCACCGGAGATGGCAGTGTGGTTAACGATAGTTGTGCATTAACAGGTATTAATGAATTCTGGAGTCGTGAGGTATTTAATTTATCAAAGTATGCCGGTGTGTCCGACCTAAGATTACGGTTCAGGTTTACTTCAGACACAACAACAATATATCAATACTCGAACGATGCGGGTTTTAATATTGATGATTTGACAATCTTTGCCGGCTCATTCGGTAGTTTATTGCCGCTTGAACTTCTCTCTTTTGAAGGGGAAAACAACGGGACGGTGAATGACCTTGAGTGGAAAACAGCCACTGAAAAAAATACCCATCATTTTATAATTGAAAGATCACCGGATGCTGAATTTTTTGAACCGATAGGAATGGTGTCGGCCACACCGAATAATGTTACCGAAAAAAAATATGCTTTTACGGATTTCAATCCATTGAACGGGAATAATATTTATCGTCTTAAAATTATGTATGATGACAGCACCTTTGAATACAGCAGGATGTTGCTGATAAAGTCAAACAGCACCGACATACAAAAAGGTATTGGAATTAGTGGACCATATCCCAACCCGGCAAAAGATGTTACGGCTGTAAAAATCCATGTTACAGAACAGAAGTGTGCGTATGATTTGAATGTATACAACACATACGGACAACGGGTATTTGGTCGTGTACTTTCCTTAGAACCGGGAGAACATACCGTGGATATCGACCTATCCCAATATACATCCGGAACCTATTTCATCACCATTAATAAACCATTCGCAGGAAGCATATATGAGACCAAGATTATAAAAAATTAAAACAGCTAACACAAGAAGGAACAAGATGTAAACTTTATCCGATAAATAAATATTCATGAAAACCCTCACCCGCAAAAAAATCAGGCAACCTGATAAAAACAGCATGTTGCAGCATGAAGAAAACAATTTTCAATCACCATGTCTTTCTATAAAGACTATGGCCACCGCGTCAAACAAACCCATTTTTATAAACCAAATTTCATTCATCAACTTTAAACTCAATTTTATGAAAAAGAACTTCTTCTTTAGCATCTGTGTGATGCTTGTCATGGCGTCATGCCAAAAAGAAAGCGCTCAACTGGCGACAAATCCAACACCAAAAGTTGCTCAGGCAACAACCCAGGCACCAAACGGTGTTTCGATGATTAAGGACGGCACGCCTTATTCAACCGTACTGCAATCCAACGGATCGGAAATCGGATGGTCCCTTAATCTCAAAACAATCGAGCAGAATGCACTATCAGACAAAGGACCTGTAAGTAATATGGGTGATGCCAGTCTGTATTGCGGAGGGATTAACACTGTTCAATTATTGGCAGGACAAAACATACCGATGGGTGTATTGGCCTATGCGAATGACGGCTCCAATCTGTATGTAACTTATTTAGCAAATTCAGACTGGTACATGACGGAAGTACATCTGTATGTGGGTTCCTTAAGCGGAGTTCCGAAATCCGGTGGCGGTACGCCTTCTCCGGGACGTTTCCCGTTGAAACAAACATTCAGTTCTTCCAATTTGGCCCAGGAAATTACATGGACAATTCCTCTTTCTCAAATTGGTTTTGAATTTACAATTGCCGCACATGCCTCTGTATTGAGAGTCGATATAGATGGCGACGTGGTAGCAAAAGAAACCGCATGGGCTTCAGGAACACGCTTTCAGTCTAATAAAAACTGGGCTACGTATGTTACCGGTTATGTTAGTAATTGTGATGGAGGCGGCTCTCCATCTGATGCAACGAAAGGCGGAACTGCGAACTAATGCAAATCTCTGTGTTAACAAGAACCGGATAATACCGGTTCTTGTTAACCAGTATTCATCAAAAAACAAAAACGATTTAATGTAAAAATGTTTACCCTTTTTAATTAAACATAAACACCCGAACCCCTTTTTTTGCTTCTTATTTTTTGAACGATAAAAAGCACCACATAGTACCATGACATTAATTTTCGATAAGAAAATTATAATCATAAGAACCCCATGTAAATTATTCTTGAAATGAAGACCCTTTCTATAAACATAAAATACCCTACCCATGAAATCCCTATCAAACAGTTTGGTCCATACCATTCTAAGTGTTAGTGTTTTTGTCATAATGATGCAAATGTCCTATGGCCAGTGTGGTGCCGGTTATACCTCAGATACCATTAACTGGGACATGCAGTATTTTTCCCCCAATTATTTACCCAACCCGAATGGTTCGAATAGTGTAATAGCTATTGGGAAAAACTCCATGCGGCTGAGTTGGTCCGGAACCAATACCTTTCGGGGTGGTCTAATATCCGATCATACCGGTGAAACCGGCGGATTTGGTTTTGGAAGAGATTTAAAATTTATTGTTGGCAACGGTACGGATACGCTGACATTTGACCAGGAGGTACAGAACCTTAAATTCAGTGTCTTTGATGTTGATATATCACATGTCATGAATGTGACAGCTACCAATGCGCTTGGAACTGCGGTGAACATAACCATGGCAAAGGTTGCCGGAACCTACCTTACGATAACAAATTCAGGAACGACTTCTGCCACTGCTACGGCGGCGTCTAATGCTTTGGCGCTTAATGCCAATACCGGTACCGTGAATGTTACCATTGCCAGCCCTGTGAAAAAAGTTGTCATCAAGTTTACAAAATCATCGGGTACAGACTCCATTTATATTTCTGATATTTCCGCTTGTGTCCCCAACAGTAATTGGGCAAACGGCTATCAGGCAATCTCCACGCCAGAAATAGGCCAGCCGTCTTATGTGTTGGCAGCATATGGAACAAATGTTAATGCGGTGGATTTGGTGAACAATACATCAGACATCTTATTTTCTGACACTACCATTTCCGGAATTAATTCGTTGGCCTATGATCCTTATCGTCAGGTGGTTTATTATACGGACAATGCAAGAGTAGGAACCAATGTTTCCATCTTTCAGTACAATGTGAAAACCGGTGTGAAAACCACATTTGTAAATGATGTAACCACATTTGGTATGCAGGTAATTCCATCCTATGGAATGGGAAGCGCGGGCGCCTCTTTTTACGACGGCTATTTATTCATTGGACAAGAACCCGATTCATTCAATTTTAATCATGCCAGCATCTGGAGGTTTGAGCTGGATAACAACGGCAATGCGAAGGTTGCGGAAAGGGTGTGGTCTAAAATGGGTTATTATAAACCGACCGGAGGTTATAAATATGACTGGTCCGACTTTGTTATCAATAATGGCATACTGTATAATTTCAGTACGGCTAATGCTGCAGATGCCAACACCAGAATAGAACATATTAACATGGATAAACAATATACAGTTTTGGGTTATACCAGCACTGCCACCGCTCAGGCACAGACATCTATCGATTATCTGGGAAATATCTATAACATGAAAACGGGAGGATGGGAACTTTATAACGGCGCAGGTGCCTTTGGGGCAACGGTCAGTTATACGGGATATACAGGCACTATCTTAGATGCCTCGGAATCGTTTAAATATCCCTATGATTTTGGAGACGCGCCCATCGGTTATGGCAAGGTGTTTCACAAGTTTGATGTGAAACAACAATTAAAAATCGGCACATTGATAGACTTTGAAATAAATGGTAAAGAAGATAATGCTGCGTTTGCCGATGATACCAGCAATACCGGTGTGTTGGATGATGAAGATGGTGTTACCAATATACCAACGTTCAGTGTGGCCGACGCATCGAACAGTATACAGGTTTCCGTTACCAATACCACCGGTGCAGATGCGACATTATACGGATATATAGATTTTAACATAGATGGTGACTTTCTGGATGCAGGAGAAAGATCACAACCTATGACTGTTCCAACGGGCACCACTTCCGTAACGCTGACCTGGGTGGGATTGAGCGGAGGAAAGGTTGGTCCGAGTTATATACGACTGCGTTTGGGTTCCAATTCAGCACAAGTGCAAACACCTTCAGGCTATGCGTCAGATGGAGAGGTGGAGGATTATACGATAAACATAGAGGCTTCTTTTCTGCCTGTTGAACTGGTTAGTTTTACGGCAAAGGCAGAAGCGAACGGAACCACAACGTTGAACTGGCAAACAGCTTCCGAGTATAATAATGCATATTATGAAATACAGCGGTCGGCAGATGCCAGAAAGTGGGATTCCATAGGCATTGTTTTCGGAACCGGCAACAGCAATCAATTGAAAACCTATTTATTTAAAGACAATGAACCATTAGCGGGTATGAATTATTATCGCCTGAAACAGGTGGATTATGACGGACAAATCGAATTTACAGCGATAGCATCTGTAAAATTTGCAGCTACCGGACATCCGGAAGATAAAGAACCAATAGTACTTTATCCAAATCCTTCGCCGGGAGAAATATGGCTAAAATCAGAGGAGGAGATAAAAGAAGGAGAATCATTACCGGTAGAAGTATATGACTTTAGCGGAGATAAAATAATGACAACCCGCATGCAAAATTCATTACAGAAAATAGAATTGAATGATTTTCCGGCCGGCATGTATTTTATTAAGATTGACAATAAAATACACAAGGTTTTAAAAATTTAATAGGGTTATTTTTTGAAGATAAAAAACACTGCGAGTAAAATAAAGATGAAACTGATGGCATAATTCCAGCGCAGTTTCTCGCCCAGAAAGAAAAAGGCAAACCCTACAAAAACCGTCAGCGTGATGACTTCCTGGATGATCTTCAGTTGATAGGCGTTGAATGTTTTGTAGCCGATACGGTTGGCAGGCACCATGAAACAGTATTCAAAAAATGCGACTCCCCAGCTGATGAGAACGGCTTGCCAGATTTTTAAATTCGGATTTTTCAAATGTCCATACCATGCGTACGTCATGAAAGAATTGGATATAAGCAGCAGAATAATAGTTTGCATAAAACGGAATTCCATCAAAAGTACAGAATCTATCTTTTACAAATCAATAAATTCAGTATCTTGTCCTGATAAACAGTAAAACAGACCGTATGGAATTTATTCATTTTTTCTTAGACCTGCTCACACATACCAAAGAAGTGTTGTTACAACTTTTTCAATTGTATGGACCCTATATCTATGCCATTTTATTTCTAATCATTTTTGTGGAAACAGGCCTGGTTATTATGCCGTTCCTTCCCGGAGATTCACTTTTGTTTACAGCGGGTTTATTGTGCGCTCAACCATCCGGCCTGAATATTTACGTATTAATTCCTCTGCTCATCATTGCGGCAGTTTTAGGCGATAACATCAACTATTTTGTCGGCAAATATTTCAGCGAACATGTTTTGAACTGGAAGTTTAAAGGCAAGCCACTGGTAAATCCGGAATGGATAGAAGAAGTGCATCGTTATTTTGAAAAACACGGAACCAAAACCATCATTATTGCCCGTTTTATGCCCATAGTGCGTACCGTTACACCTTTTGTTTCAGGGGTGGGAAGGATGACGTATAAAACATTTTTGCCGTACGATATTTTTGGCGGGTTCATTTGGGTGACATCCGTTTCGCTGGCGGGTTATTTTTTAGGCAATATTCCTTTTGTGGAGAAAAACCTGGAAAAATTTATCCTGGGAATCGTCTTTCTCTCCATTTTACCGATTATCATTAAATCCATACAGTTAAAATTAAAAAAATAATAAAGCGTTATACTGTATGGATGAACTATAGTTGTTTGCTTTATATCGTGAAACTCTTTTTTGTGTCTGGCAATAAGACACGAATAATTTTACCTGCATTTTTAGGGTGCTGTTTTCAGCTCCTTCTTCTACCTGCGTCTGCACAGGAAGACAGCAGCACACAGATACAAACGACCAAAGAACTTAAAAAAGAAGAACGCAGCGAAAAGGTTAAAAAAGTATTTAAGTTCATGTCGTATATCAATTACAGCGACAGGGGCTATGGAAAGGACTTTTCCGGAGTAGAAAAATATCAACCCTTTCAGGGCAAAAAAATATCCTGCGTAGATATTATAATATTCAAGCCATTTGGCTGTAAAGAAGACAGCTGCCCGACCAAAATCAGCAAGGCACAAAAATTTGGTAATTCCATACATTTTAAAAGTAAAGAGTGGTTCATTAGGGGCGATATATTTTTCCGGGAAGGCGATAGTGTGAATCCAACACTTTTCGCCGATACGGAAAAACAACTCTGGGAAAGAAATAAATTTAAGGATGTCAAAATCCTTATAGCAGAAGACAGCCTGTTGGAAAACAGTGTCTCAGTCGTTATTTTTCTTCAGGATAGATTATCGTGGACGGCATCTGCCGGATACATCAATAAGCGGATTGCCTTTGCAGTATCCACCTATAATTTTTTCGGACTGCCGCACACCTTCAGTATTTTTGCCGGCATTAACCTGAACAAACAAAATCTGTGGGCCGTTGGCGGTAGATATAAATATGAAAACATTCAGTCTTCACAAATAAATTTCACCACACAGTTTGTCGTCGAAAAACTTAATCAGAAAGCGATGGTTTCTTTTTATAGGAATTTCTTCAGTTTTAAAACGAAGTGGGCATTTGACGCAAAATATCTGTTCAGCAATACTACACTCAGCTTAACAGGCAACCTGAAAGACCCCAGCAGTTTTGTAAAAACAAAATCACACTATTATTCTTTATGGATGGCATATTCGGTACCGGTGGACAAGGTCATGCCCTGTAAGGATAAGAAATTAAAATTTGTAGTGGGAACCAAGCTCAATTACATAAATTACAGAAACCGTCCGTTTATCGTGGATAGAAATTACGATGAGATATTTGTGGAACAGCAGAATTATCATTTCGGGATTGGTCTGGCGCGATGGGATTTTTATCTGGAAAAAAATGCATTCTATATCGATATTGCGGAATATTTTCCAAGAGGTATCAGCACTTCATTTTGGGTGGGACCTCAGATAGATGAGATTTATGGAAAAAGAACCTACTACAACCTGACAGCCAATTACGGAATTTTTATCAATAAATTCGGTTATTTGTTTGCACAGGCAGATTACAGCGGTTACATTAAACACAGAACCGGACAGCAAATGTTTACCCGGTTCAATCTGGATTATGTGTCTAAAAAAGTTCATTTTGCCAGACACATGTTCTTCCGGCAGATTATAAAAGCCGGTGCCAATATCGGATTTGCCGTTCCTGTTGACCGTTATTTCACCATTAATGACGCGAACGGAATACGCGGCTTTTACGCACCATCATTAAAAGGCTCCAGAAGTATAACATTAAGCGCCGAATGCAATTTATACGTAGATAAACGATTCGCGCTCAGCAAAACGATGCTGTATGCCTTTTGTGATATGGCATGGCTGAGCGAGAACGAAAAAAAACCGATACTGCAAAGCATTTTCCAATACGGGGTAGGCTTGGGTTTTCGTTACAGAAGCGTGGATTTGGGATTGCCGTTTCTGGATTTCCAATTTAGCTTTTACCCCAAAGGAAAAAATTTTGGCGCTCCGTTGTTTCAGGTCAGGTTGTATGACAGCAACATAAACGCCATTCAGCAAAACAACATGTTTTATGAAAACGGCTCCAATGTCAGCAATGATTTGTAAACGGAAATTATTTTTTCAGCTTCTTGCTTTTTACCATCTTATCATACATCTCATGAATCATACCATCGCCTAAGCCAACTTTAGGTACAAACAGCGTATCGATATTTAACCGGTCCATGATGTGCATGAAAATTTTTGCGGCAGGCACAATCACGTCTGCACGGTCCGGACGGAAGCCATATTTTAAAATCCGCTCGTCCACGGATAATTTTTCCAGTGATTTTAAGGTCAGTGCCAGATCATCAAAATGGACATCCTGCTCTTTTCGTTTGACGAAATGTTTTTGAATGGTGTTGATGTTACCACCGGATCCAATCCCGTAAAGCGGTTGATATTTGCCTTTGAAATGATCCACCCATACATCCAGTTCTTTCCAGTGTTTTTCTTTCACCTTCCCCAGTGTCATACGAAGTGTACCGATATTAAATGACCATTTGTCCACCAGTTTTCCTTTGGATAACAGAATCAATTCCGTACTGCCGCCGCCGACATCAATGTATAAATAATTCTTGTCGGACTCCAGTTGGAATTTCTCAACATGGTTCGATAAGATTAATTCCGCTTCTTTCTGTCCGCTGATGATTTGAATCCGGATGCCTGTTTTTTTATAAATCTTCTGAACAATTTCTTTTGCGTTTTTTGCATCCCGCATCGCGGAAGTGGCGCATGCCATTATCTGCACCGGCTTATGGATATCAATCAGGTGTTTAAACGCTTTCATCGTTGAAAGCATTTCCGTTTCTTTCAGTTTGGATATTTTACCCTTCAGAAAGGCTTCTTCACCCAATCGCAAAGCCACCCGGTACATGGCGTCTTTTATGAATTGCGGCCCGGCGGGTGTTTCATAAACATTGATAAAAATTAAACGGACAGCATTGGAACCAATATCGATAGCGGCGAATTTCATGCGATGGATTTAAGCAGTACAATTTACGATTTTATTTTTTGTCCCGTATTTTGATTTGTTAACCATTCCATTCTTAATGGGTCTTGATTTTTGTCAAAGAATATTTTTCTTTCTTCAACTCTTTTTCATTCAAAGTGGAGTTGTTGTTGTCGGCGGGCAGGCAACAGGATCTGTTGTTTCGCTTATTATTTCCCTCTTTTCTTCGTTGCATACTCTTTCCAGAAAGCATACGTCACGTCCTGGCTGCGAACTAATGCGGCATTCGGGGTGCGGGTCTTACGTGCGTTGTTTTGCTCATTCGAAAATACTCTTGCCTTTACGTTGTCGTTCCATTGAATATCCATGGTTTGCTGAATCAGCTTCTGTAGTTTCACATCTAAAACCGGGGTCACGATTTCAATCCTGAAATCGAGGTTGCGCGTCATCAGGTCGGCAGAACCGAAATAGTATTCCGGCTTTCCGTCATTATGAAAAATAAACACCCGCGAATGTTCCAGAAATTTATCGACAATACTGATGGCTTCAATGTTTTCGCTGATATTCGGAAGTTTGGGGATTAACGAACAAATGCCGCGGGCAATGATTTTGATTTTAACCCCTGCATTGCTGGCATGGTAAAGTTTATGAATCATATCTTCATCCACCAGATTATTCAGTTTAAGGAAAATTGCGGCTTTCTTTCCTTCCCGTGCATGTTTAATTTCTTTATTGATGAGATGTGTCAGTTTGCTTCGGAGATTGAACGGTGCTATCAGCAGCTTGTTGATTTTTGGAACAGAATAATTTTTATCAAAGAAGGTAAAAATCTGCCGGGCTTCTTTGGTAATGGATTGATTGGAAGTAAGCAGCATCAGGTCGGTGTAGATGCGGGCTGTTTTTTCGTGCAGGTTGCCGGTACCGATGCCACCGTAATATATTTTCTTGCCTTTCTCGCGGCGTGTTATCAGACACAGTTTGGAGTGAACTTTCAGTCCCGAAATTCCGGTGATGACACGCGCGCCTGCGGCGCGCAATTTGTTCGCCCACTCAATATTCGCTTCTTCATCAAACCGGGCGCGCAACTCTATAAAGACGGTGACATCCTTTCCGTTGTGCAGCGCGGTAATCAATGATTTGATGACATGGGAATTGGATGATACACGGTACAGCGTGACTCTTATATGTGATACATTCGGGTCGATGGCGGCTTCACGCAACAAATCCAGGAAGTAGTCGAAAGAGTGATACGGAAAATGAAGGAGTATGTCTTTCTCTTTCATTTTTGCCAGTATACTTCTTGCCTTATGTAAATCAGGATGTGCGATATGTGTTTGCACCGGATTTAATAAATCTTTTCGTCCCAAATCCGGAAAGCGGATAAAATCTTTAAAGTTGTGATATCGCACACTGCCCACCACGTGCGTCTCCTTATCCAGGTTCATCTTCTTCACCAGAAAATTTAAAAAATCTTTCGGCATTTCGGCATCATAAATAAAACGGATGGCTTCTCCTTTTTTCCGTTTCTCCAGACTTTTCTCCACGGATTCTAAAAACGTGGTGGAGATATCGTTGTCGATATCCAGCTCCGCATCGCGGGTAAATTTGATGGTGTACGCATCTATCTTATCAAAATCATAAATCTGAAAAACATCCTTCAGGTTGTATCGGATAACATCATCCAGAAACAAGATGTATTGCCTGTCTTTTCGAGGGGGCAACACAACAAAACGGGAAATGCCCTGCGATGGCACCTCAATCAGTGAATAGATGGGTTCTTTTTTTGTTTTAAAGATGCGGACAGCCAGATAAATCGAAGAATCCTGCAAAATCGGAAAAGCCTTGTTTTTGTCTATCATGATGGGAAAAATTTCCAGCCGGACTTTTTCCTGAAAATAATTTTTTACAAAAGCACCCTGTTCTCTGTCCAGCTGTTTTTCGTTGATGATAAAGATTTTTTCTTTCTCCAGTTCTTTTTGAATAATCTGAAAGGTTTGATTGAATCTTTTTTGCAGCCATTCGATTTTATCCTGAATTTCATCCAGCAGTTTTGCCGGATTGAGTCCCAGATTTTGTTTGGCTTGTTTTTGAAAATCCACCAGGCGTGCAATGGTAGCAACACGCACCCGGAAAAATTCATCCAGGTTGTTGGAAAAAATTCCGAGAAACTTGAGCCGTTCAATCAGCGGAACGGTCTTATCTTCTGCTTCCTGCAATACGCGCTCGTTAAAGGATAGCCAGCTTAATTCCCGATTGATGATTGGATGGTTTGCCATGTGTATGAATGATGAAAATACTTACTTTTGAGACAATAATTTAGGATTCACATAAAATTCACATTTCCCTTTTTTCTGGCTGATTTCATTCCACGCAGTTATATCAAATTGCATACGATATACGGCACAGGTAGGAAATTTTTCCAACGCTTCGCCACTCAGCGAAAAAATTACGGAAGACAGCATGGGCTCATGGCCGAAGAGAAAAACATCCGCATAACGGTTGTCCGTATTTTTCAGAATACGGATGACAGATGCGGTACCTCCAAAATAAATGTCCTGCTCAATTTTTAAATCTTCCGTTTGATAATTTACATACGCGCCAATGCCAATAGCTGTTTGCAATGCCCGTGTTGCCGGAGAACTTATCATCAGGTCGGGTTTAATTTTTTTACTCTTTAAATAATTTCCTGTAATACCTATCGCTTGTTTGCCGCGTTCATTCAACGGACGAATAATATCATCCAGTTCCGGATTCTCCCAACTTGATTTGGCGTGGCGTATGATGGTCAGCAACTTCATTTTATCAAAAATACAATAAATTCAATGGGTTCACAATGACTTTTATCATGAAACCAAGAGAAATTATGTAATCAAGTTGCTGATATACAGTTGTTTGTAATCGAACAGGGTTTGTCTGACCGGGATGGTCTGCTTTATAATACAGGTGTTCGTCGCGTTATTATACAATTAATGGACTTAAAGAATTGGATTTTAAGATTAAATACGTATATTTGCACCGTAATTAAGAATTGAAGAGGACTCGAAGTCCTCTTTTTTCATACCATTATATGGATAAGCTGGCACAATTAAAGGACGTAATAGAAAAAGAAGTTACCAATTATTTTAACCATACCGGCTTATTCTTAGTAGAAGTAAAAGTTCTTTCCAACGGTAAAATTGAAATTTTTGCAGACGGCGCTGCCAACATCACCATTGATGAGTGCGCACAAATCAGCCGGCATATTCATCATTTTCTGGAAGAACAGCATCTGATGCATGATAATTTGTCGCTGGATGTTTCCTCTCCGGGTATGGATGAGCCGCTGAAAGTTCCGCAGCAATTTCAAAAGCAACTCGGTAAACAGGTGGATGTGGTGCTGAAAAACGGATTGAAGATTACAGGAGAACTGATGGCTGCCACGGAAAAGGAAATAACCGTTAAGGAAAGTATAAAAATAAAAAAAACAGAGACCATAGAAGAACACACCTATGGTTTCGACGAAATAAAATCAGTAAAAAAACATTTCAATTTTAAACTATAATTGCCATGAACAGTGCAGAATTAGTAGAATCGTTCTCGGAGTTTAAAGACTTTAAAAACATAGACCGCCCCACTATGATGCGGGTGCTGGAAGATGTTTTCAAGACCTTGTTGCGTAAAAAATACGGCTCCGACCAGAACTTTGACATCATCGTCAATACAGACAAAGGTGACCTTGAAATCTGGCGACACAGAACTATCGTAGAAGACGGAAAAGTGGAAGACCGCCTGGCGGAAGTGGAACTTTCTGTTGCGAAAAAAGTGGAACCGGATATGGAAGCCGGCGAAGAGCTGTACGAAGAAATTACCATTGAGTCTTTCGGACGCCGGGCGATTCTGGCAGCACGCCAAACGCTGATTTCAAGGGTGTTGGATTTGGAAAAAGACGAAGTCTACAAAAAATACAAAGACAGAGTAGGCGATATCATTTCTGCGGAAGTATATCAGGTGTGGAAGAAAGAAATTTTGTTGCTGGATGATGATGGCAACGAACTGATTCTGCCGAAAAGCGAACAAATCAAAACCGATTTCTATAAAAAAGGAGACACTATCCGGGCGGTTGTCAAAAACGTGGAATTGCGCGGAAGCAACCCATTGGTAATCTTATCCCGAACAGATGCTTCTTTCCTCGCAAAATTATTGGAACAGGAAGTTCCTGAAATTATGGACGGATTAATCGTAATTAAAAAAATCGTGCGTGAGCCGGGAGAAAGAGCCAAGGTGGCTGTTGAATCGTATGATGACCGAATTGACCCCGTTGGTGCTTGTGTCGGTATGAAAGGTTCCCGTATTCATGGCATTGTTCGTGAGTTGAGAAACGAGAATATTGACATTATCAACTTTACCACAAATATCAACTTATTGCTGCAGCGCTCATTAACGCCGGCAAAAATTGAAGGAATTGCGCTGGATGAAGAAAAGAAAAGAGCATCGGTTTATTTAAAACCGGACCAGGTGTCGCTGGCAATCGGAAAAGGTGGTTTCAATATAAAATTAGCCAGTAAATTAACAGGATATGAGATAGATGTGTTCAGAGATACCGATACGGAAGTGGAGGATGATGTGGATCTGGACGAATTCTCAGATGAAATTGAAGGCTGGATCATTGATGAATTGAAGGCAATTGGCTGCGATACCGCTAAGTCTGTTTTGGAACTGGACAGAGATGAGCTGGTGCGCAGAACAGACCTGGAAGAAGAGACCATTGATGATGTCATCAAGATCTTAAAATCAGAATTTGAATAACATGAATAGTCATTAGCCACCAGTCGTTGGTCAATAGAGATATTACACCACATGACTATTGACCCTGCCTGTCCGGCAGGCAGGCATTGACCATTGACTAAACAAAAAATATGTCAGAAGGGAAATCCATACGATTAGCAAGCGCGGCGAAAGAGCTGAATGTCGGAACGTCTACGATAGTGGACCACCTGCATGCAAAAGGCTTCAAGGACGTTGAAAACAAGCCGAACACCAAGCTCACCGAAGAGCAGTATAATGTGTTGCAGCGAGATTTTATGCAGTCGATTGCTATCAAAGAGAAAGCAGAACAAATCAATATCGGAAAACGCAAGGAAGAGGAAATCTCAATCAAAGAAGCGATTCAGGCGGCAAAGGAAGAAGCGAAAACGGAAGAGGTCATTCACAAGATAGTGAAAACGGAAGTGGAAGGACCAAAGATTTTAGGCAAGATTGACCTTACCGAAAAGCCTAAAAAATCGGAAGAGAAGACGAAAGTAGACACTTCCAAAACGGAAGAAGAGAAACCTAAAAAAGCCGCTAAAAAAACAACCGAGACAACGACAGAGTCGACCGTTTCTGAAAAGGAAACACCTGTTCTAGAAGAACTTAAGGTCGTTCCGGTAGAAAAACCGGTTGAAGAGGTTATACGCGCCAAGTCGGAAACACTCTCCGGGCCTAAGATATTGGGTAAAATTGAATTACCCATCAAACAGGAAAGAAGGCCGGAAGACATACATCGTGAAGATGAAAAGCTTCGCAGAGAAAAAGAGAAAGACAAAGGCAAGGATGATAAACAGAAGAGAGCCCGTATCTCTCAGACAAAGGTAGACATCAAGAAATTTGAGCCTTCTAAAGACACACGTCCTACCAGAACAGCCACCAGCAGACCAGATAACCGCAGAGGTAGACCGGCGGATTCTAAAGAAGGAATTTCAGAAAAAGATATTCAGGAAAAGATTCGTTCCACCATGGCAAAACTCCAGGGAACGAAAGCGAAATCCGACCGATCCAAATACAGAAAAACAAAACGGGATGAACACGCCACCCGTGCGGAAGGGGAGAATCAGGAATCCAATGTGCTACACCTTACAGAGTTTATTACGGTAAGTGATCTGGCCGGATTGATGGATGTTTCACCAACGCAGGTAATCAGTTCCTGTATGGGATTAGGAGTGTTCGTTTCCATCAACCAGCGATTAGATGCAGAGGTAATAGAGTTAGTGGCCAGTGAATTCGGATATGAAGTGCAGTTTATCAACCTGGCAGATGAAGATGATGAGGAAGAAGAATATGTAGATGCACCGGAAGATTTAGTGAAACGCCCTCCGATTGTAACGATCATGGGACACGTTGACCACGGTAAGACCTCTTTGTTAGACTATATACGAAGTGCCAATGTGGTGGCCGGTGAGATGGGTGGTATCACTCAGCATATCGGAGCTTATGAAGTGGAAACGGCTAAAGGGGAGCATATCACGTTCCTGGATACGCCGGGCCACGAAGCGTTTACCGCGATGCGTGCGCGTGGTGCGAAACTCACTGACATCGCTGTGATAGTGATTGCGGCGGATGACAGCATCATGCCACAAACCAAAGAAGCAATTTCACATGCTCAGGCGGCGGAAGTACCAATGATTTTTGCTATCAATAAAATTGATAAAGACGGTGCCAATCCAGACAATATTAAAAACCAGTTATCTCAAATGAATATTCTGGTTGAAGAGTGGGGTGGTAAATTCCAGTGCCAGGAAATATCCGCCAAGAAGGGATTGAACATCGATAAATTGCTGGATAAGATAGTGCTGGAATCGGAGATGCTGGATTTGAAAGCCAATCCGAACAAACCTGCCGTTGGTTCTGTCATTGAGGCGCAGCTGGATAAAGGCCGCGGATATGTATCTACCATCATGGTACAGGAAGGTACGTTAAAAATAGGCGATTTTGTGGTGGCCGGTCAATACTACGGAAAGGTGAAAGCCATGACCAACGAACGCGGTGTTCGGATTGAAAAAGCAGGTCCTTCGACACCGGTTCAGGTGTTGGGTTTGCTGGGAGCACCTACAGCGGGCGATAAGATTAAAGTATACGAAGACGAAGACGAAGGAAAAGAAACCGCTAACAGACGTGCCACTATCATTCGTGAGCAGGGAATGCGCGCGAAAAAACATATCACCCTCGATGAAATAGGACGTCGTCTGGCGTTGGGTAATTTCAAGGAATTGAATTTAATCATCAAAGGGGACGTGGACGGTTCGGTGGAAGCATTGGCCGACTCCTTGTTGAAATTATCTACCGAAGAAATTCAGGTGAATGTAATACACAAAGGCGTTGGTGCTATCAGTGAGTCGGATGTATTACTGGCTTCTGCATCCGATGCGATTATCTGCGCGTTCCAGGTGCGACCATCCATGAATGCAAAAGCACTGGCGGAAAAAGAAGATATTCAAATCAAATACTACAACATCATCTACGACGCCATCGACGAGATCAAGGCGGCGATGGAAGGTTTATTAGAGCCTAAGTTCGAAGAAAAGATTGTTGGTAACATAGAAGTTCGTGAGGTGTTTAAGGTAACGAAAGTGGGAACCATCGCTGGTTGCTATGTACTAGACGGACGCGTGGCGCGCAACCACAAAATCCGAATTATCCGCGACGGAATTGTCATTCATGCCGGCGAACTCGAATCGTTAAAACGTTTCAAAGATGACGTTAAAGATGTAGTCAAAGGCTACGAATGCGGATTGAAAATCAAAGGCTATAATGATATACAGGTGGGCGATATCGTTGAGGCATTTGAACAGGTAGAGGTAAAACGTAAGTTGTAATCAACTACTGTCCATGTCATTCGCCTGTCGGACAGAACATACATATTCTTAAGCAGAACAGCATAAAAAAACGCACATCATTAGATGTGCGTTTTTAGTATTCTCAGAGTAGTATTAAAGTTTACAATCCGTTTATAGACAATCCGAATACAATCGGATTCATCTTAGGTCCTTTATTGTTCACAAAGGTATTCGACAGCGAGTAATAACAGAACAAATTAAATAAACCGTAGCCGGCCCGAATGTATGGCCCATACCGAAGCTTATTCATATTGGCTACGCCCATTTGTTTGAATTTGACATTGTTGCCGCTGTTGTTCAACTCTTCCCCTTCGTATTTCCATTTGCTGCCTACCAGGAATCCGAATTTAAATCCTACGGTCACCTTGATTGCCATACCGGTCTTTTTGTGCGGTTTGGAGCGGTAACGGAATTCAAAAGGAATGTCGATATACGTCATGTTCAGTTTGGACTTTTTGGATGCTATGGAATCGCCGAATGCATAAAAACGGGTGGCAGTATCACCAATCCAGCTCATCCCGAATTTTTTGAAATAATAATTTTCCGAGCCCACACCAATTCCGGGCGCTAAACTGAAGTGTTGGAATTTGGTTTTTTTACCCAGTATTAAATCATAATAAAAATAAGCGTTGAATCCACGGTTGAAATTTTCCAGTTTAAAATCATCCGGAACGGTTAACCCGCCGTCTTTTTTGATAAAGGCATTCATCATGCAAAATTCCAGTACCAGACGGTCTTTAGATTTATTGATTCTTTTTTTTACAGCCTCAGATATTCCTTTGGGGCCTGCCGTGGAGGCATCCTGCTGTCCGAATACCAGGATGGTGGTACAAAATAAAAAAAACAGACAGATTCCTATTTTACGCATAAATCCTTTTTCTTATTAAAAAATAGACTGCAAAAATACGATTTTTATTGGTTAAATCGGACAATTAACCTTTATTAATTAAAACAAAACAGGCAATATGTCTTTGTTCATAAGGGTAGAAACGATAAAACCAACAAAGCAAAAAGGAGTCTATTGGCGAAACAGATAGCTGCATGAAGTAACAAAACTAAAGCTATATCTTCTGTTGTCGTTTCCATAAAGGAAAACAAAATTTCCCCGAATTAGTTTAATATCTATACCGAGTGGATTCTTTTCTTTCGGATATCGGTTTAAATTTACATCTGAAAAACGATAATAACCTATATCTGGAACTAATATATAGGAATATCGTTCTGCTCCGGAATTGTCTTTTCCAAGCAATTCTATTACAACACCGTTTTTATTTAACACATCTTTGTTCCATTCAATTTTAAAATTTGCCTTTAATGAATTATCTGGAAACATGCCTGAAGAGCAATCAATACCCATCATAATAATATTTTTAGGAATGAACAGGCTAGTATTTAAGACTGTAACATCATCTTTGACAATTTTTATTTGATTAATTTTACCATAGATTTTATCTAAGTCCGGCATTATTTCAGCTTTTGCAAAATAAATATACTGATAAGATGTATTTATTTCGGGTGTTATTTTTATATCATTCACATATAAGTCACCACCATTTATTAAATTAAACCGATTATTCGTATCTAAGGATATTCCACCGGATAAATTGGTGTTTATATTGAAAGGTATAGAATCAGTAGAGCAGTTGACATCGTAAGGATAATAATGTGAATAAAAGTCAAAATTTCCCTCAAGTTTTCCATATAAAATATCAGAATAGGTTGCAACACCAACGGCCGATAACATAGAATCTAGATGTGCAATTAACTGGGGGTCGGTTAGCTCAGGCGTTGTGGTTGTATTGTCTTTTTTGCAAGACAATAAGAAAATAGTTATAATGTATAGATATAATTTATTCGCTGTCATGGTTTAAAAATTTGAACAAATTTGGTAAGGTATTGTAAAGTTGGAATATTCGCGGTATGCACCCTTAAAAGTAAGATTTATAATGTTATTAAAAGGATAACTTAAAGTAGTAATATTTGCTGCAATATCAAAGGTTGACTCATATATCACATAGTATGTGTTAAAATTATTACCATATCCACTAAGAGCAAATGATATTGCTCTAATAGTAACCTTTGTTTTGAAATATGCATTCCAGTTTATTGGCAATTCCACGTCATTTTCTGTAGTAAAGCAACTACCTAAGTCTGTATTACAACATACATTCTTATACCTAGGGAGCCCATTACATTGATCATAAGATTCTACTTTAATACTAAAAAAAGTTGGATTGATATATTTTAATGATTTTGTAATATTTATCTGAGGGTGTTGATAGGGTATTATTTCTTCCATTACTGGCCTTGGAGCACCTTGTGGAATATTTGTTATTAGATTCATTCTTACAACACCTGACCCAAGCATGAAACAAAAAATTTCCACATGCATCAGTTGGTACACATTGGTCGGCTGAAGTTAAAGTCCAAATAATCATTAATAAATAGATAGGCCTGCGCTTCAGCGTTCTAAACATACTTTGTGATAGGATTACAAACTTTACCATACATTATTTTTGTATTTACAAGTTTAATAAATAATATTAAATTATGCAACTATCTTTAAAATAAAACAGGCAAATCGTAATACCGGTTGAAGATGTTCGTGGCGAAGCTGATCATGAAGGAATTGCTTTTCAAATCAGTCGTATTGGCCACTTTAGAAGTGTACTTTCTGAACTGTGCCTTTCCTTCAATTATCATATTTAGCTTGGGGTTGAGAATATATCCCACCCTGATTTCGTGGTCCATTACATTGTAGGCGAAACCGTTCTGAATTTTTACATTCGTCGTTGTTGTCGCCTGTGAGCCGATGTCTAAGATGTTGTTGCCGTAATTTTGGTTTAATGCGGTATCGGTGGCCGTTTGGGTATAAGACATTTTATAGGAAGCGTAAACGCGTTTATACTGATAATTAGCCATTACGAGAAATTCGTTGAAATTAGCACCCATCGGATGCCCTAACGCCTGGTTGTAGTGGGAGTAGCCGATAGCGCTGTCCTGGCCCTGGTAAGAATAAGGACGGACGCTGTTGTATTCCACCTGCAGGTTCAGGTTTTTCACGCCGCCTACGTCAAAATATTTCACGCCGGCCTGCCAGCCCATCCTACGGTCCGATGTATTGCGTTTGCCGTATCGGTTATACATGAATTGGCCATATAATACCACATATTTAGGACAGGTAACCTTTATATTTAAACCATATACTTTGGTGGTGTTGGGTGCCAGATTTTTTTGAAATGCACGGATACCTAAAATCGGATTGATGAAGTTGTAATTGAAATAGTTATTTCCTTTTTCAGTGGTTCTTCTCCAGGTGATGCCTTCAAAAATGCCTATCTGCAAAAACTTTGCAGCGTCGATGCTTAAGTAATTAAAATTCGCCAGCTTGCGCGGGTAACCCTGCCCGAAGTCATTGAAGTTATTCAGGTTGTCAATCAGCTCCGCATAGATATTGGTATACTTGATACGCCATACGGTAGTCGTGAATTTTAAATAAGGATAGGTGTAAGAGTTGTCCGATAAAAACAAGGAACGATAACCATCGCCGATGAAATGCTTTCCGTTGCCGACTTCAATATTGAATTGCTTGACGGGAGAATACGATAAGTAAGCATTGATACTCGAAAAGTCCAACCCGCCGCTGCCCCTGTTGCGGATATTGCCTTCACCCGGAATGGCGCTGGTCAGTAAGGTATAGATGGTTACATAAGACGGAAATTTTCCGACGGTATTAATGAAGGAGGTGTACAGTGTCACCTTGCTTCCTATATCCACCCGCAGTTCCAGCCCTTTCTGGTTATAGCTCAGCACTTTTTTTTCCGTCAGGTCATATCCGAACCCGACATTGAAAATCGGATTGACGGACACGTACACCTTTCGTTTTTTGTACTGGGTATCGTAGATATTATCTTCGTAGAAAACGGAATCCTTCGCCAGAATTTTTCCATAGTGTTTAACATAGCCTTTCTCATCAAACTCTAAAATATTTTCAAAACCCACCTGATTCACCAGTTTGCTAAACCAATTGGTATGTGGCATTCTTTCATAATGCTGCACCGTATCCGGGTAAACAAAATTATAGACTTCCGCCGCTTTGTAAGGTTTTACGGCGCTATGAAAAGAAGCCTTATCCCAACCGTTCAGATATTTCTCATAACTCAGCATCATGTTGCGGTTGAGCGGCAAATTTTCCTGCTGAGCCTGCGCAAAAAGAGAAAAATAAAACAGTAAATATAAGAGAGCGTATTTTTTAGAATGCATTTTCTTCACCTCGTAGCATATTGATAATGGTCATGATAATTATTTTGACATCCAGCCCGAAGCTCCAGTTTTCTATGTACCACACATCGGCGCGAACCCTTCCTTCCATGTCATTCACATCTTTGGTTTCGCCGCGGTATCCGTTCACCTGAGCCCACCCGGTAATGCCGGGTTTGATTAAATGCCGAACCATAAATTTATCAATAATTTTTGAATATTCTTCGGTGTGCTTCAACATATGAGGACGAGGGCCGATAACGGACATTTGTCCGGTAAAAACATTAATGAACTGCGGAAGCTCATCCAGGTTGGTCTTGCGCAGGAATTTTCCGATGGGTGTAATGCGTTGGTCGTGGCGTGTGGCCTGCTTGTAGTGTGCGTCGCTGTTCACGTACATCGTGCGGAATTTTATAACAGAAAACGATTTGTTTTTGATACCTGAACGTTTTTGAATAAAAAATACCGGCCCTTTGGAGCTGAGCTTGATGATGATAGCCATTAACGGGATAAACCAGGACAGGATAAAAATCAGTACGAGTATGGAAAATCCGATATCGAACAGGCGCTTGATAAAGCGGTTGACGATATTTTCCAACGGTTCACTGCGTAAGGTCATCACAGGAATTTGTCCGTAATAGTCAATTTCAACCTTGTTGAGATGATGTGTCAAAAAGCGAGATAAATCCGGTACAATTTTAACACGTACCAGGTTTTCATCTCCAAATTGTATCAATGTTTTTATCTGTTCTTCTTCATCATACGGCAACGCACAGAAAAGCTCGTCTATCTGATGTTCCACCGCATATTTCTTTGCATCCTCCACGGTTCCCAATATATGCTTCCGTACTTCCGCCGTATATTTTTCGGGATTATTGTCATAGAATCCGAGAAACTGGTATCCGTATTCAATTTTATGCTCCAGCATGGTCTTGAACTCCTGTGCCGTCTCGCCGGCTCCTATAATCATCACCTTTCTGTTGTTGAAACCCCTTGCCCGGTATATCCGTACGATTTTTATAAAACCGAACCGCCAGATCATGGTAAAAATAAAAGCCGAGATATACGTAATCATCAATACCTCGCGCGACAATTTGAAGGTCTGGTTGTAGTCTTTAAAGACAACGATATAAGAGAAAGATAAAACAACTTCTAAGAAAAATAATTTGAGCAATGCGGACAGTAAAGTAAAAAAACGTGTGTTTCTGTACATGTCGAATGTGCCCGAAAGTTGCGCGGCAAATAGATAAATGACATTGAGGTAAATCCACAATTGCAGATACTTGGTATCAAACATTTGCACATAATTCCAAAACCCCCAGACATGCCCTAAGAAATAGGCGACATTCAGGATGAGCAAGTCCCCTAAAGCATGAATTAATACATAGAGATTTGTAATTCTTTTTTTCATTCGCAGGAAACAATTTACTTAACGGCTACGTATAAATTATTCAAGACATCAAAAATACTACATTATCTTGTCAACTTAAAATATTGTTAGTTGTCCGATGCCAATTTATACAGCCTAAAATTAAAACAGATAATCTAATTTTGACAAAACAAAAACAACGCATTGTAAATACAATTGATTTAATTTTAATCATAATATACTGATTATTATGTTTTTATGTGCTTTTTAGTCAAGGTGTGTAATTTTTTTGATTATAATTTATGGAATTTCCTTCCTTTCGGTATCTTAATAGTATAAATTTGTAAATCACAAAACGAACGTATTATGAGTAAAGACGACAAAGCAAAAGCACTGCAACTGACACTGGAAAAATTAGACAAACAATACGGCAAAGGAACCGTAATGAAATTGGGTGACAACAGCATCGTAGAATCTGAGGTGATATCTACCGGCTCGCTGGGGCTGGATCTGGCATTGGGTATTGGCGGCTTCCCGCGTGGAAGAATTATTGAAATTTACGGTCCGGAATCTTCCGGTAAAACCACCCTGGCTATTCACGCGATTGCCCAGACACAAAAACAAGGAGGTGTCTGTGCCATCATAGATGCGGAACATGCATTCGACAAAAAATATGCGGAAGCCTTAGGGGTGGATACGGATAATTTATACATCACTCAACCCGATGACGGAGAACAGGCGCTGGACATTGCGGAACAACTGATTCGTTCTGCTGCTATCGATTTGGTTGTGGTGGACTCCGTGGCGGCGCTAGTGCCGCGCAGCGAAATCGAAGGGGAAATGGGCGACAGCAAAATGGGATTACACGCCCGTTTGATGAGCCAGGCGATGCGTAAATTAACAGGCGCCATCAGCAAAACGGATTGTAGTTGTATTTTCATTAACCAGTTGCGCGATAAGATTGGTGTGATGTTTGGAAGTCCCGAAACCACGACCGGTGGTAATGCCTTAAAATTCTATGCTTCCATCCGTCTGGATATCCGCCGTGCCGGACAAATCAAAGACAAGGAAAATAATGTTATCGGTAATCAGACCAAAGTGAAAGTGGTGAAGAATAAACTGGCACCTCCTTTCAAAACGGCGGAGTTTGATATCATGTTCGGAAAAGGAATTTCCAAAGAAGGTGAAATCGTGGATATGGGTTCTGAGTTGGGCATCCTGCAAAAAAGCGGAGCCTGGTACAGCTACGAAGGACAAAAAATAGGACAGGGCAGAGATCAGGTAAAACAACTGCTGTCCGATAATCCCGGGTTGGCAGATGAAATCGAAGGTAAAATCAAAGCAAAACTATTGCCAGCCTAAGCTGCAGTGGATAGCATAAAATGTCAATAAGTCCATCGCAAAGCGATGGACTTTGTTTTTTAGGATTTCACCATAATCATTCTCAAATATTCGTATTTCCAAAATAGAATCTCGATATTCGTAACTCTATCTGTATGTTTATGGTTCTTTTATTTCAAATGATAACGATGGCTGATTTTAAAGAGCACTGGTGGCTCTATCTGTCTATGCCCGTTATCGCTTCCGTGATTGGTTACGCCACTAAAATTGTGGCTATCAAAATGATGTTCGAACCACTCGAATTTATTGGCATTAAACCATTTTTGGGCTGGCAGGGGATTATTCCGCGCAAGGCTGCCATCATGAGTTCCATTGCGTGTGATACATTGACATCCAGACTGATTACGCCCAAAGAAATATTTGCTCGTCTCGACCCGGACAGGGTTGCGAAAGAACTTGAAAAACCCATGTTGCCGATTGTAGAAAAAATCACCCACGATGTGATGAGTCACTACCAGCCCGGCCTGTGGGAAAGCATTCCGGAAAACGCCAAGAAATTACTGATTAAACGGATTCAGCAGGAATCGCCGGCAATGGTGCGACAGCTGATGCAGCAAACCAAAGACAACCTCGATGAAGTATTCGACCTGAAAGACATGGTGATTACCAATCTTACCAAAGACAAAAAACTGCTCAATAAAATATTTTTGGAAAGTGGTGAAAAAGAATTTCAGTTCATCCGGAATTCAGGCATCTATTTTGGCTTCCTGATAGGCCTCGTACAGATGCTGGTATGGATGCTCACTCAGGAACCGCTGATTATGCCCATATTTGGTTTGTTCACAGGTTGGTTTACCGACTGGCTGGCGCTGAAGATGATTTTCTTGCCAAGAACCCCTAAAAAATATCTTGGATTATTTACCTGGCATGGCTTGTTTTTCAAACGCCAGCAAGAGGTGGCATCTGCCTATGGGGCACTGATAGCACAGGAGGTGCTGACACCGAGCAATATGATAGAGTCCATATTAACCGGTAAATTATCCGATAACCTGTTCAATATGATTCAGAAGAACGTGCAGCAGATGGTGGACGAGCAGGCCGGTGTGTTAAAGCCGATTGTGGTGTTTGCGGTGGGTTCTGAAAAATACAAAGCTATGAAAACGGCCATTACCGGAAATATGGTGAAACAATTGCCGGTAGCATTGAAACATATAGAGAAATATGCGGAAGATGCGATGGATATAAGAAATACACTCGTTACTAAAATGCAGGAACTGACGCCGGAAGAATTTGAGGGCGTGCTGCGCCCTGCCTTCAAACAGGACGAATGGATTCTGATTACAGTAGGTGCCGTATTGGGTTTTATGGTCGGAGAATTGCAGGTATTGCTGATGGAGCACTTTGTGCTGCATGCGAGATAACGTTCTGCACTGGTTTTACACCGGTGTTTGTCTGTGTAGCTCAGTGTTATTTATAAATGAATTCATTTAAACAATTCTTAACTTCTTACTAATGTAATGCATGCATTCTTTTTAGTAATTTTAGTTGATTCATCATTCCAATTATTACAGTCAATTGTTTCACATCAAAACAGTGAACAGGAAGCTGTCAACCAACTTTACAATGAACAACAAGGTTTTTATTTTCGACACCACCCTCAGAGACGGCGAGCAAGTGCCGGGCTGCCAGCTGAACACGATTGAAAAAATTGAAGTGGCGCTGGCACTGGAGCAACTTGGGGTAGATGTGCTGGAAGCTGGATTTCCGATATCCTCTCCGGGAGATTTTAAATCGGTGGTAGAGATTACTAAAAATATTTCCAAACCGACTATCTGCGCACTGACCCGCGCGGTGGCTGCAGATATTGACTGTGCGGCAGAGGCTTTGAAACTGGCTAAACGCGGCCGTATCCATACCGGCATTGGCTCCTCAGACATCCATATTAAGAATAAGCTGAAGACAACACGCGAAGCTATCTTAGAGAAGGCGGCGTGGGCAACCAAGTATGCCCGCAATTATGTAGATGACGTGGAATTTTTCTGCGAAGATGCAGGCCGTGCAGATTTAGAATTTTTGGCGAAGATGGTGGAAACGGTGATTGCTGCCGGTGCTACTGTCGTCAATATTCCGGATACAACAGGGTATTGTCTGCCCGAACAATACGGCGCCAAGATTGCCTATCTAATGAATAATGTGCCGAATATTGACAAGGCTATTTTGTCGGCGCACTGCCACAATGATTTAGGGTTGGCGACAGCCAATTCCATAGCGGCGATTGAAAATGGGGCCAGGCAGGTGGAGGTGACCATGAACGGAATCGGGGAACGGGCCGGAAATACTTCCCTGGAGGAAGTTGCGATGATCTTGAAATCACATGAGGGTAATCTGCATCTGGATTGCGGCATCAACATCAAAAAGATATATCCAACTTCCCGATTGATTACCCGGTTGATGCGCATGCCGGTGCAGCCGAATAAGGCGATAGTCGGACGAAATGCGTTTTCCCATTCGTCAGGTATTCACCAGGATGGGGTGCTGAAAAACAGGGAGAATTATGAAATCATCGACCCGCATGATGTAGGTGTACCGGAGTCATTGATTGTGCTGACAGCGAGAAGCGGCCGCGCTGCATTGAAGCATCGTCTTGAAAATATCGGCTTTAAAATGGAGCAGGCAGAACTGGATGAAACCTATAAAAAATTCCTGGAATTGGCTGATCAGCGCAAGGAAATCTACGACGAAGATTTGCTGGAAATGATGGGACAAAGCCGCGAAGGGAAAATTTATGAGATAGATTACCTGGAAGTGCATTGCGGAAAAAGACATCAGGCAACCGCTACGGTGGCATTGCTGAAAAATGGCGTAAGAACCGTGGAGATTGCAGATGGTTGCGGCCCGGTAGATGCTACCCTCAAAGCAATAGATAAAATTGTACAACAGCCTGTCCGTTTGGAGGAATATCTGGTGCAGGCCATCACTGGCGGCAGCGATGATACCGGGAAAGTGCATATTCAGATTTCCAAAGACGGTGTTTTCTACTATGGTTTCGGAAATGATACTGATGTGATTTATGCGACAGCAAAGGCGTATATTGATGCACTGAATAAATTGTAAGAGGATACGTTGCCTTTCAAAAGAATACATTGCCGTATAATATATGAGAGGGCGTCTATTCACTCAATAATTAGTTGGATTTTAATAGCTTTCAGTATTTCTTTTTTAGATAACCGGATGATTCTTGTGACATAAGCCAACCAGTCAAAGGAACTTCCGGACATGAAGAATCTTACAGTAAACATTTACATACCTTCCTATGAAAACAATCAGCACGGTGCTCTCATTTTTCTTTTTTATCCAGCTGGTTGCTGCACAAAATAAAGAAGATGCCATTGTTGGGATCTATTTGTCACAGGATGAATCTGTGAAAATAGAAATCTATAAAACCAATGAAGGTTACTTCGGAAAAATAATCTGGATGGAAGAACCGAATAACCCTAAAAACAATAAGCCTTACACGGATACGGAGAATCGTGACAAGACGAAAAGAAACCAACCCCTCCTAAGTCTTGTAATTATCCGTGAATTAAAATTTGAAGAGGATAATGTTTGGAAAAACGGAAGAATCTATTATCCGGATACCGGAAAAACAATGGAATGTAAGGGCATCTTAAAAAAGAACAAATTAAAACTTATAGGCTACTGGAAAACACCATTTTTCGGCAGAACAGAAATCTGGAAAAAACTAAACTAAAACGGCGAAATGACAGGGTGTTAATCCAGGTATCCCTGATAATATTCCTCCACATACTCCTTCAGGCAGACTTTCCAGTCGCGCATGATGTTCAACCCGCGCAGATCCAGTTTTTTATTGATAAGCCGCTCACTGGGCGGTCGCTGAGAAAAATACTCCTGTTTCCAGAAATCGGAATCCACGGCAGTGATTTTTATTTCATTTTCTTTTCCTGCCAGTCGCACCAGCTCCGTGGCCACTTCCAGCCGTCCGGTAATGCCGCCGCAAACCATGTTGTACAAACCCCACACCTCTTTTTCCAGCAACAGCTTCACATTGCGAGCAAAATCGTACGTCAGCGTAGGTGTTCCCAGTTTGTCATTTACGATAAACAATTCTTTCTTACCGTCTTTTAATTGCTGCATCAGTTTCTGGATAAATTTTTTATCCTTCTTGGGTCCGGCGCCCATCATCCATCCGGCACGACAGATTAAATGCCGGGTTTTATTTTGCTGCACAAAGACTTCCCCCGCCCATTTACTGCGTGCATAATGTCCGAGCGGATTGGGTTTGTCCCAGTCATCAAAAACATCCTGTGTCCCGTCAAAAATCCCGGCGGTAGAAATGTACAGCATAGGGATGTTGAGTGCATTGGAAATATGCACGGCATTTTCAACAGCAATGGTATTGGTTAAATAGGCATCATCCTGATGGGTATCACAATATTCCAAAGACGTATGTGCGCCCAGATGAAACAGATAATCCGGTTTAAATTCAAACACGTCTTTTTTATAGGCTTCAAAATCACGGAAGTCCAGAAAAGACAACCAGTCCTCATTGACATCCTTGTCGGTACATTTCAATTCAAATGTATCCTGAAATATTTTGTGGAAGGCTTCTCCCAGCATGCCACCACAGCCAGCGATATATATTTTTTTCTTCATCTCCATATTTTCATACTTGAACTTATTCGCATTTTTTTAGTTCACAAACAGACCCCGAAACACGTTCGGAAAGAAGCGCAACGGCATAACGGTTGAACTTACACCAACGATTTCAGTATGCCCAAATATACGGGTTTGTTCGCTTCTATGGAAAAATTATCCAGCACAGTTTGTCGTGCGTTCGTACCAATTCGTTTCCTTTCTTCCGGATGGTCTATCAGGTATTTCAGTTTTTCCAGCCATTCATCCTCCGTTTTTACCAGGAACCCGTTTTCATTATCCGTGATAACCCGGTTGATGGCAGCACCTACATTCGTGGCTACCACCGGCAATCCGAAGGTCATATAGGTCAATGCTTTCAGCCCGCTCTTGCCCATCACCCAGGCATCCATGGGCAACGGATAAACTCCGATATCCATCCCCTGCAGTTGCGTTGCTTCTTCTTCCTTCTTCCAGTCGAGGTATTCGTAATCCACTCCATTCATATGAAAGGTAAAATTTCCAATGACACGCAACTTAAACGTCCGTTGCTTTGCCAGTTGCTGAAAGACATTCGTCAGCAGGTACAAGTACGGCACGGTGGAATGGGTGCCGGTCCAGCCAATCACCACCGGTTTGTCATTGCTGTAGGTATTCACAGGAAACATCCGTTTCGTATCCAGTGTGGAGGAAATATCCGTACAGTGCTTACAATACTGAAGTGCAAATGCATTGAGGTCCGGCGTGCACGTAATGACATGGTCTGCATGTTTCATCAGCGCAATCGGCTTGTCTTTTCCTTTCAGCATATAGATGAGATGGTTCATCGCCGAGCCTTCGGATTTGTAAATCATGTCGTCTATATCATACACGATTTTTCTGGATAGTTTGCGTATCATCCATTCAAAGAAAGGAGGGCCAAGCGGAGTTGCCCATAAATGGATATAAACGATATCATATTTGTGCAGGCGGAACAGATCCAGAAAACGACGCAGGTAGCCGCGCAGGGTGCCCATCACCTTTCGCAGCGTAAATCCCGGTTTGTAGATGATTTCCCAGAAGTCATCATCTA
Organism: Chitinophagales bacterium; assembly: GCA_046329865.1. Taxonomy (GTDB): domain Bacteria; phylum Bacteroidota; class Bacteroidia; order Chitinophagales; family JADIYW01; genus JADJSS01. The sequence goes on from JAXLTW010000024.1 coordinate 46,801, forward strand.
CAAAGGAACTGGTGACGAGGCGAAACCCATTGTTTTCGAAGTGTTCAAAATATTGTTCGTATTTCAGCCGTTGGCTGGCGGCTTTCCCGAATGGGTACGGCGACAGAAAAAGTACTTTTTTCTTTTGCATGACGAACGCGAAATGAATTAAGGTTTCTCGGCAACCAGTAAAAATTGTTCGCCTAAAAACTTCCAGGCAAACGGCATATTCAGATATGTCTTTATAATAAAACTGTTAACAGGCAGAAACCCTTTGCTCCGAAAAGACAAGGGAAGAAACTGCGGATAGTTTTTTACGATATTAAAACCGGCGCCGTATAAGTGTTCGGCGACACCCAGTTCTGTCAGGATAACCGTATGGTCGGCAAAATTGAAGTAATCCTTGTAGGTATAACGGAAGTTCGGGCCCATGATAACGATACGTCCTTTGCTTTTCAGCGTCTTGAACATACGTTCTAAAAAATCCGCCACTTCAAACTGGGAGTTCAGGTGTTCCAGAAAATTGGAAATGAAAACACCGTCAAAATAGTTTTCCGGCAACTCCACTTCCAGGTTGTTTCCGATGATGGTTTTAATGTCCGGAGCGGCAAATTTTTTCACCTCATCGGACAGGTCAATTGTCCAGCGTTCGGAAGAAGGCACATGGTTGATAAATTCGCACAATCCCCCTGCCGGATCCAGTGTTTTTTGCGGTTTGTTTAAATGCGTATTGTAGAGGAAGTGGGCAATCTCTTTCCACACGACATTCTTCTTCTGCATATCTACATTCGCGAAGCGGTATTCGTATATTCTGTTATGGTTCATGTTTTTCCGTTTTATTGAAGTGGATTTGATAGGTCATAAAGGACAGCGAAAGGAAATAAGTATAAAAATCGTACAGGGATAGTATATCTGGACTGAATCACGAAAGGCAGGTGAAAAATGTCAAAATAGAAGCAAAAAAAGAGCGGCAGCCAAATGATGACCAGTAAATCACGCCTTTTGAGCAGGCAGACCAGGAAATATCCGGTAAAGAGCAGCAAAGGAGAATGAAGTGGTGATGAAGGCAATGACTGTTCTGGTTAGTTCAAAACGGTTCATCAGGGAATATATTGATTCAGGGCGATGACCTGTATACCAAAGCCTGAAGAAGGTATAGCATTTTTCAGTTTAACGGAATATCCAAAGTCTGATAAATAATGGTTGACGGCAATTGTTTTTAATAACTGTTCCCGTTCATTCGTGTAGGTTGCATTGTAGGTTGCGAACAGTTCCGGATGCTGTTTCATTATGATCAGGTTGGCGCTGTCCTGTGCGGTCAGGTACTTGCCGCAAAGTCGTTCAATACTGTCCCATTCACGGTTAAAGACCGGAATGTTTCTGTAGTTTCTTCATCTGTCGCAAAATTAATGAACGCATCTTTGTACGTTGCATTTTTCCAATACCTTCCTGCTGCATAATTGACCATCTTCGGGCTCAATAACCAAGGTATAAGGCACCGGCACCTCCTTCCAGCGGCGTGATTTTAAATTGGTGATGGTGTTTTAGATTCCAGAAACCATAGGGCAGCAGGGTGGCAATAAACAACAGCAGAAAGGCGCTGTTTTTAGCCCTGGATAACTTTTTATACTGAAGCAGGAACCACAGAAAGCGCAGGATGGGAATAAAAACGATGACCGGCCTAACCTGGAAACAAAATCCATACAGCAAAGCCAGTCCAGTAATTTTTTTCCAGCTGTTAACGGGAATGCAAATTTCCACATACACGATAAGTGTAATTAAAAACAACATCAGCACTTCGGGATAAATAAAAGCAGGATAGGGCAGTATCACAAAATTGAGGATGACGAAAAACAGGAATAGATTTTTTACCGCCAGCGGTTGTTTGTATTTGTCTGTAATCCGCAGCATAAGATAGATGGCGCCAAAAAACAGTACCAGTTGCACCATCTTTATGAAAATGACCGATTCACTTATCAGGCTGCAGGCGTATAAAAAAAGCGGATATCCCGGGTTTCGGAAAGTGTCCGGTACATATTGCGGCAGAAAATACCAGTAGGTGTATCTGCCCTGCTGGAAACCCTTCACATAATTCATGTAGGTATACTGGTCGCCGGAGATATAGTGGATGTTATAGCCAAATAAGAACAAGGTTTCTGCCAACAATACCACCAGTAGAAAATAAAAGGTGGATTTTTTATTCAGAACAGAGAGGGCTTGTTGCGCGATTTGCATAAAGAATGGCTAATTCTGCGTAAATTTATGAAAAATCAGACGAATAATTTTTTCTATATGCACACAATCCCGATGGTTGATTTGCAGCAGCAATATGCCCTTATTAAAAAGGAAATAGATGCTGCCATTGAACAATGTTTACAGCAGTCTGTATTTATTGGCGGCCCCGCTGTGGCAGCGTTTGAACAAAATCTGAAGGAGTATACGGGCATGAAAAATGTCATCAGCTGCGGCAATGGCACCGATGCCCTGCAGATAGCGCTTATGGCACTGAATCTGCCCAAAGGCAGCAAAATTATCATTCCGGCGTTTACCTATATCGCGCCGGTGGAGGTGATTGCCCTGCTTGGCCTGGAGCCTGTCTTTGCAGATGTCGACCTAGCTACCTTTAACATGGGGATGGAACAGGTGCGGCAGGTATATACCGAAGATGTAAGGGCTATTGTTGCCGTTCATTTGTTCGGACAACCGGCAGATATGTCTGAAATAGCCGTATTCGCCAAAGAAAACCGGTTGTTTTTGATAGAGGACAATGCCCAGTCATTGGGAGGTGAAAAAAACATTCAACGCGATTCCGTAGTCACCACCTCCTTTTTCCCCACCAAAAATTTAGGTGCTTACGGAGACGGGGGCGCCATCCTTACAAACAACGATGCCCTGGCCATTCAGATGCGCCGCATTGCATCGCACGGACAATCTCAAAAATACATACATGAAACCATCGGCATCAACTCACGGCTGGATGCCCTGCAGGCCGCGGTATTGAATGTGAAACTGAAATACCTGGAACAATATATTCAGCAACGCCGCCATGCCGCCGCTTTTTATCAGCACCATTTAAAAGACATTTCATCCGTACAGCTTCCCGAGGCAGCTGAAAACAACGGACATACCTTCCATCAATATACGATCCGGGTGGCACCGGAACAAAGAAGCGCATTACAGCAATTCCTGAAGGAGAAAAATATTTCCACCGCCGTTTATTATCCTCTTCCTGTGTATCGTCAAAAGGCCTATTTTAACGATAAGATACACCTGCCGAACACGGAATATCTGTGTACATCCGTCCTGTCGCTTCCGGTATATCCCGAAATATCCGAAGCACAATTATTGTATATTTGTACGGCGATCAAAGATTTTTTCCGAAATAACTAAAGGATGTCACAGCATTATTATATACACGAAACCGCTGTAGTAGATGACGGTGCAGCCATTGGAACCGGCAGTAAAATATGGCATTTCAGCCATGTGATGAAAGCCGTGATAGGAAACAACTGTATACTGGGGCAAAATGTCTTTGTAGCGGATAATGTACAAATTGGCAATGGCGTAAAAATTCAAAACAATGTTTCCCTGTATGAGGGGGTGTTGTGTGAAGACGATGTCTTTATTGGACCTTCCGCCGTGTTTACCAATGTCATCAACCCCAGAAGTTTCATTGAGCGCAAGAACGAATATAAAAAAACCATTGTCAGAAAAGGAGCCACCATCGGTGCGAATGCCACCATCATTTGCGGGGTCACCATTGGAAAATTTGCTTTTATCGGTGCAGGTGCCGTCGTGACAAAAGAAGTGAAAGATTATGCACTGGTAACAGGTAATCCGCACGGCAAACCGGCTGGATGAGCGAAGCGGGCGGTAAACTGGTATTTGAAGACGGGAAGCCTTCTGTCTATTGACCACAAAAGATACAAGCTCGAAAATAACCGTGTAGTCAGGATATAATCTCTGCGCCGATGAACAAAAAATTTGCACTCATAGGCCTTGCCGGCTATATCGCGCCACGCCACCTGAAAGCCATACAGGAGGTGGGCGGCCATTTGGTGGCGGCGCTGGATATCGCGGATTCGGTGGGTATACTGGATCGGTATTTTCCGGACTGTGCATTCTTTACAGATGAGTTTGCGTTCTATGATTTTTTAATGGCTAAAGAGCCGGTTGATTATCTGGTGGTTTGTTCCCCTAATCACTTGCACGAGGAACACTGTTACGCCGGATTAAAACTGAATGCGGATGTCATTTGTGAAAAGCCGCTGACGCTGACCATGAAAGCCTAGCCCATCTGGAGGAAGCCCAACACTATACCGAAAAACACATTTACACCATTTTACAGTTACGGCTTCATCCCAAATTGCAGCAGCTGAAAGAAGAGATGGAAGCGTTCCCGAAAGAGCCGGCGGATGTACATATTGAATATTTTACCCCCCGCGGAAAATGGTATCATGCCAGCTGGAAAGGAGACACCAGTAAGTCTGGAGGTATTGCCACGAATATCGGCATTCACCTGTTTGATTTGGTGGTGTGGCTGTTTGGGGCTGTTAAAGACGTGCAGACGGAAAGACAAACCCCGACAGAAAGTATCGGAATAATAGAGCTGCAGAATGCTCGTGTTCGCTGGCACCTGAGCATTGAACCCGAAGTGCTGCCCAAGAGGCAACTGATTATTAATGGTGTTACGCATGAGTTTACGGATGGCTTCGCGGACCTGCATACGGTATCCTACCGTCGGATTTTGGAAGGAAAAGGATTTGATACAAGCATAGTGAGGCCGTCCATAGAACTGGTGGAAAAAATCAGGAATACACCATAATCGTTATGGCTTTTTCCCGTCCCCTGTCATTTCGAATGAGGTACGAATGAGAAATCTTGCCTCGATATAGAATATAAAGATCCTGTTTACTAAACTGTATCAAGATCTCTCGCTGCACTCGAGATGACAGTTGTCAAAAAATGAGCAGAACGTTTTATCCCGCACCCTGTCATTTCGAATGAGGTACGAATGAGAAATCTTGCTAAGGTTTAAGGAGAATAAACCGGTAGTATACTAAATTGTAGCAGGATCTCTCCCTTCGCTCGAGATGACAGTTGTCGTAAAGAAGCAGCACGTTTTTTGTGTAAAGAAGAAACATAACCTATCTTCTATCCTTCCGCGCAAATTTTTTGCGGACGATTTCACCGTCATAATACACTTCTGCCACATAGACGGCGGCATTCAGGTATCCGGTATTTACAGGTAAATTATTGTATCCTTTTACTCCGTTAAAATCCGTAGTATACAAAACTTTTCCCAGGATATCGATGAGGCGAATGGACACTTTTCCATCCTGCGGCAGCATGACTCCGAAGTTCACCGTTTCATATGCAGGGTTCGGATAGATATTCAAAACATCAAACTGACCGACCCGTGTCTCTTTGCAGGTGCTGTTGTTGTCAAGCTTGTCTTCGCGGGCATTGTTGTTGATATTATCGATGCTTGCACAAATAACCGGCACAGCGCTGTCATCTACCTTGATTTCAGCCGTGAAGCTGTACACCACCGATTTGCCCGGCATCAGGCTGCCTGTCCAGTTCTCCCGAACCAGTCCGCCACCGCTCAGCAGCAAACTTAACCCCAAGGAGGTAATTTCAAT
>JAXLTW010000025.1:0-49146 GCA_046329865.1 Chitinophagales bacterium
ATTTCGTTTCGTACAATTTGGTGTAAACATCCCCTTTCGTCATCCATGCTTTCGCCATTTTCTGAACTTCCGCATCTGACAATGCCGCGTCAATTTCCTTTTTGGCATCCAGCACCTTGCCGTCTTCTAAGGAAAGCTGTGCAGACGTGATTTTTCCTTTTTGGGCAAACGTGTTTTGCATCAGAAAGAAAGCACACAGCACCCCTATTATCCATTTAAAATTCTTCATGTTATTCATCTTTTGATTATTGTTCTGTAGAATTATTTTCTGTTAAATCATCCGGTGTGTCCACTCCGTTTTCGCCGGCAGTCTCCTCTTCTTCCTCCTCTTCGTGTTCAATTTTTGAAACCGCCGCTATAGCGTCACCATCTTTCAACTTAATGAGGCTCACCCCTTGTGTATTTCTTCCCATCGTACGCAATGAATTTAATCCTATGCGTATCGTCAGTCCGGATTCGTTGATAATCATTAAGTCATTATCATCCGTTACAGACTGGATGGCAATCATATTACCGGTTTTATCCGTAACATTCAATGAAATAACCCCTTTTCCGCCACGGGAGGTAATACGGTAGTCATCCAGCGCGGAACGCTTACCATATCCATTCTCAGAGACAACCATGATATCTTCCTTCACTTCAGCAGTAGTATCAGCACAAACCATGCCAATCAGCTCATCATCATCGCCGCGTAAGGTGATGCCCCGAACACCGGATCCCGTTCTGCCGATAGGGCGAACTTCATCTTCGTTGAATCGAACGGCATATCCTTTTTTAGAACCCAAAATGATCTCGCACTTGCCATTGGTCAGGGCGGCCATGATCAGCTCATCTCCCTCTCTAACCGTGATGGCATTCACCCCGTTGGAACGAGGACGGGAATACTCACGCATCGATGTTTTTTTGACGGTACCTCGTTTGGTCGCCATAATGATATGATGTGTATCCAGGAATTCTTCATTCTTCAGATCTTCAATATTGATGAATGCTTTGATCGTATCGTCCTGCGGGATATTGATGATATTCTGGATGGGTCTGCCTTTGGATGTTTTGTTGCCCTCCGGCACTTCGTACACCTTTAACCAGTAACATTTACCCTGTTCTGTAAACAACAATAAATAATTATGCGTGGATGCAACGAACAAATGCTCAATAAAATCCTCATCGCGTGTTTTTCCGCCGACAGAACCCTTACCGCCCCTGTTTTGTTTTTTGTATTCATCCAGCGAGGTACGTTTTACATAACCTAAACGGGAGATGGTGACCACCATATCTTCCTCTGCAATCATATCTTCATAAGAGATGTTATCTCCGTACAATACGATTTCTGAACGACGTTCATCGCCATACTTCTTTTTGATTTCATTCATCTCTTCTTTGATGATTTCAAAACGAAGATGTTCATGTTCCAGGATATTTTTCAGATGGGCAATCAAATCAGAAACCTCTTTGTGTTCCGCCCTGATTTTATCTATTTCCAGTCCGGTTAAACGCTGTAAGGTCAATGCCAGCACTGCTTTTGCCTGAATTTCTGACATACCGAAGTTGGTCATCAAACCTTCTTTTGCGTCTTCCGGATTTTTGGAACCGCGAATCAGTTTGATTACCTCATCCAGCGCATCGAGTGCTATCAGATAGCCTTCCAATATATGAAGACGTTCTTCCGCTTTCTTCAATTCAAACTGGGTTCTTCTGGTAACCACTTCATGTCGGAACTCTACAAAATACTGAATCATCTCTTTGAGATTCAGCATTTGCGGGCGACCATTCACCAATGCGATGTTATTAACGCCAAAGCTGGTCTGAAGCGGAGTATGCTGATATAAGTTATTCAACACCACGTTTGGAATAGCGTCTCTTTTCAGGTCAAACACCACACGCAAGCCGTCTCTGTCCGATTCATCCCTGATTTCCGAGATACCTTCCAGTTTTTTCTCATTGACCAGTTCCGCCGCGCGTGTGATAATCATTTTTGGCTGAATCTGATACGGAACTTCTGAAATGATAATTTGTGTGCGTCCTTCCTTGTTTTCTTCAATTCTGGCTCGTCCTCGCACCCTTATTTTGCCGCGACCTGTTCTAAAGGCATCTTTCACCCCTTCATAGCCGTAAATGATACCACCGGTCGGAAAATCAGGTGCCTTCACGTATTGCATTAACTCATCGACAGTGATGTCTTTGTTTTCAATATAGGCATTGATGCCATCAATCACTTCTGATAAATTATGTGGCAGGATATTGGTTGCCATACCTACGGCGATACCGGAAGCACCATTCACCAGCAATTGAGGAATACGGGTAGGCAGCACAGTAGGTTCTTCCAGGGAATCGTCAAAATTCAGCTGAAAATCGACTGTTTCCTTGTGCAAATCTTCGAGCATGTCTTCCGCAATCTTTTTCAATCTTGCCTCTGTATAACGCATAGCTGCCGGCGGGTCGCCATCAATGGAACCGAAGTTACCCTGTCCGTCGATTAACGGATACCGCAAGGACCATTCCTGTGCCATACGCACCATCGTATCATAAACGGAACTATCACCATGCGGGTGATATTTACCGAGTACCTCCCCGACGATACGGGCTGATTTTTTATACGGCTTATTGGAGGTCATGCCCAGTTCGGACATCCCAAATAATACCCTTCTGTGTACGGGTTTTAAACCATCTCTTACATCCGGTAATGCACGAGAGACAATCACCGACATCGAATAGTCGATATAGGCAGATTTCATCTCATCTTCAATGTTAATGGGGGTAATTCTGGAGCGTTTTTCTTCTTCTAATTCTTCTGACATTTACGTAATTTTTTTACGTTGCAAAGATACCGATTTAACCCCGTTTTCAGAAGTTAATTCATGTGGAGATATCCACATTTTAAGATCCAATCAGGATATTGTAAACTATTGAAAATCAATGAAAAATAATTATCACCAGCCACCTGAACAGCTAACGTTTATTCCGGTTTTGAATAAGGCTGACACCTAAAATCAACTCCAGGCAGCCGATGAGGAAGAATGCCGGTTGCAGAAAACTATTCAGCCCTATGGAACAGACCTGAACACCTATCCAAACCATAAGGCCAAAGCCGAGCACAGCAGCAATAGGGGGTGCAAACCGAAAGTAAAAGAAGCATACTATCGCATTGACCAGATGAAACACTCCGTTGAAAATAAATAAAGCAATACCCGGCAACAGAAAGTCATGAAAAGGAGAGCCTGCCAGTATATCAACAGACATACCTACAGCACTTCCATCCGGGTGAGTGATAAGCAGGTACCCTACCGGCAATGCACCCATCGCCACAAATGCCTGAATGACACCTAAAATGATAAACCCTCTTTCTTCTTTGGTATTCATATCATCAATATATTCTTGCAATTTAACATTAACTTGTATTAGACACACCATTCGGGATATTATTGTTTACATGTTAAAGATAAAATTCATTTTTAATCATGACCAGAGAATCTATTGAAGTATATTTACTGATATTTGTTCTTACAAACAAACAGCATAAATGAAATCATTATCGGACAAAATCATATTAATTATCATCTTTTCCGGAATATTTTTTACCAGGTGCGGTAACTATAAGGGTATTGTAGAAAAAAAATCATTCAATTACACGGATGAGACCACTGTTCCGGTGTATAATAAGACAGATACTTTTGAAAAGTACAAAAAGAGCGGAATTTTAAAAACGGAAGTGGAAGATTTTAAAGGGGCGGTAGAAGATATGACGATTGCCCTCAACTTAAATCCGGAAGTGGTTAGCCTATATTTTTACAGAGGACATTCAAACTATAAACTTAACCGCTACAATGAAGCCATATCAGACTTTACAAAAGCAATCGAACGGCAACCTAACGGCATTTATTATAACAGCAGAGGCATTGCGAAAGATGCATCCGGAGATTACTATGGTGCATTAAAAGATTTTAACAAAGCCATAGAAATGGTTCCGGGAGACGCTGAATTTTATTATTACCGAGGTATAACCAAGCGACACCTTAATGATAAAAAAGGCGCCTGCCTCGACTGGAAAATATCTGACGAATCAGGTTACGATGATGCCCTTGAGCAATTAAACAAATATTGCAAGTAATTTATATCAATATCAAAAGCCGCTCCGAAGAGCGGCTGAGAAAAATCATATGAAAAACAAATTACTGTTTCAGTGTTCTGACATAATTGACAATACTCCAGATATCGTCTGCTTCCGGAATTTTCTTCTTGAAAGAAGGCATATCATCCCGTCCGACCTGAATTTTATAAAATAAGTCGCCGTCTGTTTGTTTTTGGCTGAGTGCAGACGATAAATCACCGCAATCTGTTTCTAACTGGGCAGCTTTAGACCCGTCTCCTTTTCCTTTCTTGCCATGACAAGAAGCGCAATGCGTTCCGTATAATTCTTTTCCATCAGCGATAGAAGTGGCGTTAGATGCAATAGGGTTCTTTTTAGCGCTGGAGGCTGCTGGAACCGGCCATGGTTTTGGTGCATCACCGCGTTTGAAAGCGGATACTAAAATGAACAGTACGAATGTCATAAAAATAATCCCAAATGTCTTTTTCATGATGTTTACTTTTTTTGTTTATAAATAGTTCTCAAAAACCATACCAAGGTTAAACTTTTTGCTTAGTTCCTAATTTTTTCATTTTAAAAATCTGTGTAATCAGATATATAATTACCCCCCAAACGACAACAATGATTGAATTAGCCAGCAGCAACAGCCAATATGGCGCTTTGGTACGTGTAGCCCAAAGAGATCTGTTGGAAAAGTTATCATTATTGTATATTGGTTTTACTCCCCATTTAGCATTCATTTCTGTGACAATATTTCCATATAAGTCATTATCCTCCACTTTGGCCACCAGGGTCAGGTTTCCATTTTTATCGCCGGGTAATTTTTCCCGTTCAAAGGTGACAGTAGCAACCCCTTCTTCGTCCGTTGCATACGCTTCATCGGTTCCTGCACTTAAGATGCCTCCCAATCGCTTCACCCCTAATTTTATATCCGTCTCTTTTACCGGAGTCCATCCATTATCCGTCTTCTCCATAAGTGTTGCGACAATACTTCTGGCTTCCCCATCATTCAGGGTATCCAGCAATAGTTTTGCCTGTGTGACCTCCACCTCCTGTTCTGATTCGTTGTATTCTTTGGTGGCAGATGACGTGCAAATCAACGTATGTTTTGGTGTTGCCTCCCATGGTGCCTTCAGAGAAGCGGGAATTGCAATCGTAGCATCCCCGACATGATTGGTTTTCACTTTCCCGATTAAGAGGCTGTCTTCTGGACTGTCCAGATAAACGTTAAAGACAATTCCGGGAACGGGGTACAACTTTTTTTCAATTTTTATCTTACTGTTGACCTGAACAAATGGTATCTTGTTATTGTACATAAAATATTTTACACTAACAATCATATCCTTTAGTTCTGCGGCATGTATAGTGTTGTATATTCCTGTCAAGAAGAATATAAGTGCCGATATTGCCAATATTTTACTTGTTTTCATCTTCAAATGTATTTTCGTCAATTGTTTCCTGAATAGGTATAATTGGTATGAACCGAACAAAAAATGTAATGACCAATAATGCTCCTGCGAGAGACCCAATGGCAATCGCCCATTCTTCCCAGCTTGGAAAGTAATGCATATATTCCTTGGGTACATCGCCCATTGGAAGAAACGGAGTCAGTAAGGTAGGTACCACAATCAGGTATCGTTTAAACCATGCACCCACTACTACAAAAACACCTACAATAAACAGTGGCTTTGGTTTCCTGCCTTTCGGAAAAAGCAATATTACCACCGGTACTACCATGCCTAAAATGATTGTAATCCAGAAGAAAGTGGAAAATTCTCCGGTAAATAATTCAGTCAGGTGTTCTCTTTCTTCGGTTTTCATTTTAAAAGCGGGAACCAGGTATTCATTCATATTGAAATAAAAATAGATCATCACCAATAACACCAGCACCTTGCCCATCCTGTCGAAATGTTTGTCGGTTATGTATTTTTCCAGATGGTAAGCATGCCGGAATACATACATCGCTACGACCACACCACCGGCTCCCACCAGGAAAGCGCCCGATATAAAGTATGCACCAAAATTTGTGCTGTCCCAACCCGGACGGTAGGTAGTGGCAAATAACCAAGAGGTAACCGTATGTATGGCGAAGGCTACCGGAACAATGGTAACGCAAAGCATGAAAATGGCTTTCTCGCTGATTTTATGTTGTTCGGAAGTGCCTTTCCAGAAGGAACCGAAAAAAGTATAGATTTTATGGACCACCGGGTGATTCTTTTCCTTATGTTCAATCAGAATCTTTAAATCCGGCAGTAACGGAATATACAACAGCAATAGACTAATCACCAGATAGGTGGTAATGACAATGACATCCCACATGATCGGTGATTGAATACGTCCAAACGTAAACAAGTAGATGAATCGTTCCGGACGACCCATATCCACTATGATAATTAATCCTGCAAAGGCGATGGCTGAAACAGCAATTATTTCGGCGATTCTGGTAAGAGGCGTGCTCCAATGCACATCATCCAACCTTAGAATCGCTGTAATCAACGATCCTACCAGACTGATAGCGACAAAGAATACAAAGTTGGAGATATAGATACCCCATGTGACATAATCTCTCATGGAGGTCACCACCAAACCATATCGTAACTGGCGTATGTAAGCAAACAGACCTAAAAGACAAAAGAATATCAGCACTCCTGTCCAGATTTGTCCGCGTCTTCCAAATTTCTGAGGATAGAGGTCAGAAATATTTTTCCTTATCTATCGGTGTTAATGGCATTCACGATTGTAATGCTTAATGCTTAATAAATTATGATTCCACTTTATCCTTCAATCCGGATTCGAATGGAAACTGTCTGTTCACCGGCGGCAGATAATAGACACTTGGTTTTGTTCCGAGATCTTCCATTAACCGGTAACCGGCCCTGTCTTTGATTAATTCAGAGAAACGGAACGTATCTGCACCATTGGTTACGGAATCCTCCATCAAATCCCCGAACAAAAATACCCCGTTCGGACAAGCAGATACGCAATGCGGCAATTCGCCCATACGTGTCATATCCGGACAAAAATCGCATTTGCCCACTGTTCCCTTTTTCTGAGGAACGCTGGTTTCACAGGAGTATTCCAGGGAAGCGATTTCTTCGCTCATCTTAGGTTCCTCCCAATTGAAAACGCGCGTAGAATAAGGACATGCGGCCATGCAGAAACGACAACCGATACAGCGGTCGCTGTCTATCAGGACAATTCCGTCTTGTCGTTTGAAGGTGGCATCCACCGGACAAACCTTCACACATGGAGGTTCGTCACAATGCATGCAGGTAGTGGGTTGCCAATAAGGTGATGCCAATGCTGAATCCTGCATCGGTAACACTTTCACCCAATTGTGATCGGAAGGCAGATGGTGCATATGATTACAGGCTGACTGGCATTTTTTCAGATTCTTACATTTTGCCAGGTCTATCACCATCACAAACTTCTTACCCTTTATACCGGTCCTTTCCTCTGAGTTGGAAAGATGCGGCATGTCCGGGACAGGCTTGATAAAAGCCTTATCCACTTCAATTACTTCTCCGTCTACGGATAATAGTTTAACCATTTCACCGGAAGCCACCACATCCTTATCGAGATCAGAAGTAAAGGGATTGGTGCAGGAATTTATTACGGCTGCGGCGGCGGTTAATAATCCGACAGAAAGAAATTTCCTTCTGGAAATACTATCATTATGTTGACTTTCAGACATAGTATTCTATTTTTCTTTTACCCAATCTTGCAATTCTTCCTTGCTAACTTTTCTCTTTCTGCACATCTCTATAACGGAAGCATCTATTTCGACCAATTTACCGTCTTCAGAGAGCATCTTATACTTTTCTGAAGCTGATTTCGAAGCTGATTTCCCGGAGTTGGTTTTAAACGGATTAAATACCACAAATGCCGTTGCAAAAAGCGCAAGGCCTCCGAGAATGACTTCCCGGCGTTGCCTTGCGTTGGTTGCGTTATCTGATTTCTCTTTCATGAGATTGTATTTGCTGTTTCTAACAAATTAGAAGTTCCACAATTTGGTTACATTAAATCCAATCAGGTAATATTTCCAACCGTTAGTATTGAAATAATTGTTCCGTTGCGGTGTAATGGAATAATACTGACCTGCAAAAATCTGAAATGCGTGACCACTGGTTGCAAATTCAAGTCCAAATGATAAGTTTGGATTCGGATTTCCGGTTTTATGTTTAGTCAGCGGTTGATCATAATTAATTATCAGGTTCATGTTCTTTTTCAGCATGATACTGCAACCTAATGAAATCGCAAAGTGATCGTGTTTTCTTGTAGGGCTGACTACACCCGGTTCGCTGAAATAACCATCAACGACATTGACGTGAGTCCAGCTTGGTGCTACCTGAGCAGCAAATCTTTCATGAAATCTTCTGGCCAGAATCAACTGATGGAAGAAAGACAATCTGTCTGTACCGTGCACATAAAACTCTTTCTTTCTCGTTTCAACAGCCATATTGCCGTAATAGGTAAGACTACAGAATTTCCATTTTACGCCTTTCGTTTGTTTGATAATGGCATATTTCGCAAAAAACTCCCAGGTCATATTAGCTTTTGTAATAGCAAAACCCATCATCAGGTTTTCTACGGGAACATAGCTGAATCTTAAGCTGATATTAGATGCTGCAAAAAATCCAAAGAAATCTTTATATCCGTTTCTTGCCGGTCCGAAACGGTGCATGATATCAAACTCAAATGTACCTTTAACGGGAACGGTTGTTGTCTGATTATCAATCAACCAAATACTGGTAAAAGCTTTGGTTGCTTTTAATTTAGGTTTTACCTTAACAGTTTCTGCCAAAGGTTGCTCAGCGGTTACGGACTCTTCCGCTTTTACCTCCGGTGTCGGTGTCGTTGTATTTTCTCCCTGAGAATAAGCAACAAAACTACATCCTATGGCAAAAAACAGTATGAAAAGAATCCGCAATTGATTATATGTGTTTCTCATTGGAATTGTTTTAAAAGTTTAATTATTAGGTGCTCCATTTCTGACCCAGTCAAGTATTAACTGCGCTTGTTTTGCTGTTAATGCTCCGGTCGGTGGCATAGAACCTGTTTTTACCTCTGTATATAATATGCTGTTTCCAGGAACCAAGGTATTCACATAACCTCCACCTGTTATTGCATTATATGCTTTATCAGCTCTGAGGTCTGGTTTGTGAGCTACCCCGTCATGGCAACCTGCTGTTGCACAGTTAGCTGTAAACAATGGAACCAAGTCTCCGCTGAAACTGACATCCATTGGTGGTCCGTTAGGATCTGTACCTGGGCTTATTACATCTTTGTAACACCCTGTAAATCCAAATACCAGCACCACAGCTATAATTATTTTATTGATTGATTTAGTTTTCATAATGTTCAATTTTATTCCTGATAATTACTATACAATACGATATATCCAAAGGTATTTTATAGTGTTCTTCTAAAAATGGCATTACATTTAATGGTAACATTATCAGCGATGTTATTAGAAACAAGCAGATAATCTGTTTTTGCCAGAAATTGAAAATCAAATGAAAATCCCAACACATCCTTGGTCACAGGCGGAGTACCTGAAGTAGTTTGTGTTTTTCCCATGTATTTCAATTTTCCAGTAACTTCTTTTGTTACACCATGGAAAGTAAAATCACATTTAACGATGTAGCCGGCGTCAGTTGTGCTGTATTCAACACTCTTTGAGACGAGTTTTGCAACATTTGCAACCGCTGTAGTCATACTGGTATCAACGCCGAACGTACCTTGCAAACATCCTTTGTCGCGACCAGGCTCACTGGTATTTACTGAATTGACATAAACCCAAGCATCAAAATTGATACTGTCTTTATTGTTTTCAGCAAAATTGAACGTATTAAAACCGAATTTATCAAATCTGCCTGTTAAGATGGCAGTTGATCCTAAATAAACTGTTTCCCAGTTTACATTTCCGTGTGTCTTATCAAAAGCAGTGGACGATGGTGTCGAAGAATTATATGCAACTCTTTCGCTGCCTCTGTTGATTACAGGACCTTTGGTAATTAAGATCTCATCTTTATGAGTACAATTGACCATAAATGATCCAATGACGATTCCCAAAATCATAAGAATAAGGGCATCTGATTTCGTTTTTTTAATAAATTTTAACATACGACTATTTTTAAAGGTTAATAATGTGAAATTTCATTTGTTAAGTTTACTTAATTTCGACTCTACAATTTTACACTATTATTACATCTATAACTGACAATAGACATACAAAAACATGACTTTAATCATGTTTTCTAATTCGTGTTTTTTATTTATTTAACTGCACAATTGATAAGTTTTTCACTCAATATGGAGGAATTACATATCTTCGTACAGATGCTTCAAAAAAAAGTATTACTTGTCATTGGCGGAGGAGCGGCGGGTTTTTTCGCCGCTATATCGGCAGCAGCATGCAATCCGAATATTGATATCATAATACTGGAACAGGGCAATGAAGTATTGGGAAAAGTGAAAATTTCCGGTGGCGGGCGCTGCAATGTCACCCATGCCTGTTTTGATGTGAGGGAACTGACAAACTATTATCCCAGAGGCAACAAGGAACTTACAGGGCCTTTTTTTCGCTTCAACTGCGAACATACCATTCAGTGGTTTGAAAGCAAAGGAATTGAGTTGAAAACGGAAGAAGACGGACGTATGTTCCCCATTACTGACAACTCCCAAACCATTATTGACTGCCTGCTAGATAAAGCCCGAAAATCAGGTATTCATGTTATCCGGCAGGCAAAAGTAATCCGTATAAAAACCTGCGATGGGTTTATTATTTCTACCGGGCAGCGGGAATACCATGCAGATTATCTGCTGATAGCCAGTGGCAGCAGTTCCTATGTCTGGAACCTGTTGGCGGACATGGGACATACTATCGTACCACCGGTACCCAGTTTATTTTCGTTCAATACCCGTAACACCTTGTTTAAAGATTTGGCGGGTATTGCACTACCTCATACACAAATAAATATTAAAGGCACTTCTTTCACCGCGGAGGGAATCTTGCTCATCACTCATACAGGCGTCAGCGGGCCCGGCATTCTGAAACTGTCCGCCTTTGGCGCCAGAGTTCTGGCAGAGAAAAATTACAGCTTCACTTTACGCATCAACTGGGTCAATTGCTCAAAACAGGAAGCAGTGGATGCACTCCACATTATTAAAACTGCACACGCCAAAAAAGAGGTACAAACTATCGCTCCCTTTCAGTTGCCCAGCCGCTTCTGGAAAAATTCTTTAAAAACCATTCCGATAGATGAACACAAACAATGGGCGAATCTTTCCGGAAATGAACTGCAGCGCATCGCGGATTTTCTGACAATGTGTGAAATTCCCATTTCAGGAAAGAGCACCAATAAGGATGAATTTGTAACAGCCGGCGGAGTCTCTTTAAAAGAAGTGGATTTTAAGACGATGGAAAGCAAGATGATACCACAGCTGTATTTTGCCGGGGAAGTGCTCGATATCGATGCGGTAACCGGCGGCTTTAATTTTCAGGCAGCCTGGACCACAGGATTTATCGCAGGCACAACTGTCGCTGAAAAAACAACATCCTGATAAAATTTATTTGTAATTTTAATGCACCTTATCGATACAATATGAGCAATGATGCGTTAGACAAACCTTTGCCGGACAGAAGTCCTGTAGTACTGAAAAATACATCTGTAAAATTCGGCATCATCGGAGGAATGTCCTGCATACTCGTTTCCGTAGGACTCTTTTTAACCAATATGCAATTTGAAAACTGGGCCAGGTGGCTCGGTGTCGTTGTATTAATTCTTGTAGTAATACTGGGCATAAGAACTATTGCGGAGGAAAATAAAAATAAGATTATCCCCTTTGGCAGTTTGTTTGGCGGCGGGATGTTAATCACACTTATTATCGCCCTTATGTCCATTCTTTATTTTTTTCTCTACCTGAATTTCATTGAAACGGATTTTACCGGAAAGGTGCTGGAAATTTCGAGACAGCAGATGGCGGAAAAGGACTGAGCGAAGAGCAGATAGAAAAGTCGCTGGAAATGGCAAAGACATTTACCTCTCCTTGGATAATGGCTGTATTTGCATTGCTTGGCAACCTATTCTTTGGCGCCCTGGCTTCCCTGATGGGTGCAGCGATTTATAAGAAAGAAAAATAAAAGCAGCTAATACGCTACACCCGCTTCGAGGCTTCTGTCGCTGGAAGCGTCCTCACCGCTGATAACGACGGAATAATAATAAGTGGTTCCTTTTTTCACCAAAGTATCTACAAAAAATTCTTTAGATGCATCCACTGCACCAATTTTCACGGGAGCAGTTTCACCGGCAGCTCTGCGATAAATGATATATTGCTTCACACCCGTCTGCTGAGACTTATCCCAATCCACTTCAATACCTTTTGATATTTTACGCGCAGTGACATTGGAAGGTGGCATAAAAGTGGAAGGCAACGGTGTGAGCACAATAACATCCGTTGCGAAACTCTCATTACCAAAAATATCCGTTGCCGTAACACAGTAAGTACTCGTGGAAGCAGTTATATCCGTAAATGTTGACACAGATAATGGCTGTACATTCATTTTTCGAAATCCGGCTTTGGATAAATCTGAACCGTTATTATTCTCTTTGGTAAAACCGGATTTCCCTTCTTTCCTGTATACATTGTATCCTGAAATAAATTTATCCAGCAACATCACATCATTCCAACTAACGGTAACGCGCTGCATCTCCGCATATCCTTTGATTCCCGTCGGTGTTCGGGGCAGTTCGTTGTTTTCGGGATGGAATGCCACTTTATTGGAATTAGCACCGCTGATATTATTGTTATTGTATGCCTTTACTTCGTAATAATAGGTATTTCTTCCGTATAAGGTGGCAGTATCTAAAAAAGTGGTGTCTTTCACCAGCAACGAAATCAGTTCCGGACGCTCAGTGGTAGACGAACGGAACACATAATAACCCGCCAAATCCACCTCGATATTTTTATTCCACCTCAGCAACCTGCCTTTCGTTGAATTAGAAAGCGTCAGGTTTAAGGGTGCATCCGGCGGAATATTGTTTTTGGTATGCATTCCGCTTGTATTATCCGAAGGCGCTAATTTCACTCCTCTTATCGTCACGGCATAGATGCGGTAAAAGTAGGATTGATTGGGTTTTATCTTTGTATCCAGATAACTTTTGGCAACCGCGGCTATTGTATCCAGCACAACAAACGGACCTACCGACTGGCTGCTTCTTTCGATGACCAATCCCGAATAAATGGTAGAATTGGGCAAAGCAGACCAGGATAAATAAATTCCCTGTGCCGTGTCTTTCGCATTCAGATTGGTAATCTGCTGCAAGGCGGAAAAATTAGCGCCTATCACATTCACCGTATCAGAATTCGCTCCGGGCAGAAGCGCCATAGTACTTGGCTGGATGAAATAGTTATAGGAATAGCCTTTATTTATTTTTTCTTCCCATTTAAACAACACAGAATCCGCTTTGGGCTGATTGATGGTGGCAAAGATTTTACCCGCTAATTCATACTTACCCGAGTTTCCAATACTGCGGAACACATTTGCAAAAACAGCGTCAGCGCCCACTCTGGCAGGTAAATACCATTCCACCACAGCAAATGAATCAGATTCTGTTTTAGCATAAAATGCCGGTGAAGGAATATTTGCAGGCAACCCAAGGCGAATAGCTGTTTCTATGGGCTCCATCATTTTACCCTCTTTATTGATATACCTAACCTGATATTTTACCTCCTGAACTTTCAAGGATACTACCTCTTTATCTAAATAGTAGGCGCCCAGCGCAACACCAAATTTCAGATTCATCGCCATTAACCCGTAATCGTTTAATTGCGGGTGACGTTGCAGATAGTCCCAGACTTCCGCTTCCGTTTTTAATTTTTTCAACGCAGCTATAGAGGATAAAGCATTCACACCGAGTATTGATTTAAATTCTGCTGGGTTTGCCGCCGCTTTCAGTTGCCCAATTTCACGAAATTTTTCATTGCCAACAGCCCTGTAAATAATCGCACCGGCAATGTTGTCTCTCATCACATCCGTTTTGGAAATCCGCTGATTGCCCAGTAAAAGATACACTCCATCCGGGCTCTCTTTCAGTATCAGCGTCGACTGTTTCTGATTCTGTGCAGACAGATAAACAGACAATAACATTAAACAACCTGATAATAACTTTTTCATCTTATCGCATTTTTATTTTTACCAATCTAATCCTAATTTGAATTTACCATTGGAGGAATTGTAATCTACACTTACGCCCACTCCAAAACAAACCTTACCGCCACATGGACATGGGCATACATCACAATCTTCCCAAGGCCAGCATGGATTGAAGCAACAACCCCAATTCAGTCCATTGCCGCAGGAAGCCGATGAACAGCCGACCCATCCGTTGCAATTGGCATTGGCATTGCCGTTAACAAACCAGTTATTACCTGCATACCCTGCATTTAAGGCATAATCCACCCCAAATTTAAATCCGCCGATACCTAATCCGAAGAAATCAACGGAACCGCCCGCTCCCCATGCGTTTTTAATTCCAAGACCGTACGTACTGCTCTTTAGATTGGAATGAAAATTAAGTTTCATATCGTTGTATGCAAACACACAAACATTGGCAATACCAAGCGGGTCACCGGCACATTTTGCATTTTCTTTTGTCAAGCCCTGGAACGACGAGCAGGCAAAATGCAACCCATATATTCTGCCGCCGGAGACATACTCATCCGGTACAAATGACAACTCTGCCGGGAACTCTGATTTTTTGGGTCCCCATCCTCCCGCAATATTTGTGTAACCTGTAAATAAGCCTAAAATATTCACGTTGTTGTAATAAGCAGCCAGCCAGTATTCATTGCCGGATTTCGCCGATGCCGACAACGTAAATCCTGCATTGCCGCTGATTCCAATGTTTGGAATCAAATTAAAGTTGGCACCTACATTTGCTTTCACATAAAATAATTTATCCGGTACATTCAACTGAAACTCCGCTTTTCCAATGGTCATCGATATCACTTTCGGATACCCCTCTCCATAGAATATCGGCCCTTTTGTTTGAACCGTAATTCCAACTAATAAATTTTCCAATGCCACCACTCCGGAAGTACCGGGAGCTAATACTACCCTTCCCTTTAAGTGCACGTCATATACGGATGTAGCTGTATTGACTTCAAATCCACCACCGGGATTTTCCCAAGTAACGGGACCTAATGGAATAGGAACCGGATTGGTAAAATCCGCAGCGATGTCTATCCCATCTGGTTCTTTGTAATATTTGAGGTACATCCCCAGTCCGCCAAACCCGGCGATATCGAGACCGCCACCGCCTTCAAAACCGTTTTCCTTAAAACTGAATTTATCCAGTTTGATAGATCCTAATGGTCCGGCTGAAGCGCTGAAACTCAAATCATCTACCGTGAAACTGCCCGGTTTATAATGGATGGAAGCTCCTGCCCCAAATCCCATACCCGGGAGAAACAATTTAAATACACCACCTACATCTAATTTTTTCTGCGCAGGATACAACCCCAAACTGGTAATTTTCAGGTTTGCGACATCCGCGAAACCCACTTCAAAATTCGGCTTCACTGTCAGTCCAAATTCACCATTCGTCGCAATAACAAAATTATCTATCTCTACTTTTTTAGAAATGTATTTTGGGAAACCAATACTTCCGCCTCCTGTTATCCTGTAGGCATCTTTTGACGGAATCTTGCTGAAAGAAAACGGCACACCATCCACTCCTTTAAAATTAATGACGTTGAAAATATTGACACCTGACGATGGGATGAAAAAGGATCCGCCTGTAAAACTGCTCGCGCTGATACCCAGATTGGCAAAATCAAATTTAGCCGTTTCAGAACCGGGAATCGGAATTTCAATACCGCCCCCAAAGGTCAGTCCGTACTGATTGATTTTTGCAGCATTGATTTTCAGCTTCCAGCCCAGCAACGATATTTCAGGATTCGGCGTTACGCTGATATTACATTTCTGAATATTGCCGTTGGTATTTATCCTCAGTTCTTCCAGCTTCAAGGTTGCAGAGGATAATCCCGGTATATCTTTTAAACTTAAGCTGCCGGCGAAGGATATACCTTTGTTGTCGATGGTCGTATTCGCAAAATCAACTGCCAGCTTGACGCCGTAAATATCCCATCCGTCAGCGGGTCCGGACAAGCTGAATTTTGCAGCATCCAGCGGACTGGTCATACTGGTGAATACCGGCACATCTGACAACTTATCGTTCAATAATTTCAACGGAACTGTCGGCCATTTCAAACCATAACTCATGCCGAAACTACCGGCATCATCGACTTTCAATTCACCTCCAATCACCCCTTTGGTTTTATCTCCTCCAAAAGGTTTGACTACAATTCCGGATGGGTTTTCTAAAACCAGCTTGATATAATCCCATAATTGCAATGGAATCTGCGAACAGCTGGTCACTACCTCTCCGCTCTTCGGAACAATCATATCTCCTTGCTTGACGATGGTAATATTTTTAAACTCCAGTTTTTTAGAAGATGGGAATTTAAAGAACAAATTAGACGGAATATTCTGGAATGCACCGGAAATAATAAACTCATCCGGATTGGATGTAGGCTCCGAATTATCCAAGGCTATTTCAAACCCAAGTAACTTCGATGCATTAAAGCCGGGATCTTTCAGCTCAAAATCAATTGTATAATTCTGTTTTTCAAATACCTGGGATTTACCGGTTCCGACAAGTCCCGTCTTGACCGCTTTCAAGGTATATTCTCCGACCGGAACGGATAAACTGTATTTTCCGGAAGCATCTGTTTTGGTTTTAATATAGGGTTTGCCTTCTACAAAAATATCCGCGTCTTTTACACCACTGCCTTTTGACGTGACCGTACCACTCACTACCGCGCCACCTTTCAGGAGGACAGTTGCTTCGGAAGTATCCTTATTTCCGGACACTGTCACTTCCGTACTGACCGCTATATAATTTTTGTCTTTAGGTCCATACACCCAAACCGTTGGTGCCCCCTGCGGCACATTGCTGACAACAGCTACCCCATTTATATCCGTCATAAATTTACCGTCAGTATCCGGAACCTCTATGGATGCATCTTTTATCGGTTCATTGTTATCATTATCCTTCACGGTCACTTTTACATAAAAGCGGCTCAGAAAAATGGTATCTAACTGAATGGTGTTATTTAAGATATCCACCGGAAAACCGGGCACGTTGTATCCAAGGTTTCCCTGTATAAAATTCTGATAGGTGGACACATCTGATTTATCTGATGTCATTGAAGGGGCAGCATAGCCAAATGAATTCAACAACGCCGCCTGTTCAGCAGGATTCACCACCGGATTTATTTTGGATGCCGACGGTGATTTACTTAAAACGCTTAACAACTGAGCAGTCAATTTGGAAAAATCTGGGGTACTTTTAGTATCTGTATCTGCCTTAATTTTTTTAGGAGGTGCTTTCACATCCACCGTAATTTCTTTTTCTCTAAAGCCCTGCTTTTTAACCACTAACACGTATTTCCCTGCACGGTTAGAAGTGATAAACCTACCCTGTTCATTCGTATAGAATGCATTGCCCCCCGACTTCCAGCGCAGTTCGGCACCATTGATCACCGGACCATTTGCCTCTGCCACAACACCAGCCACCGGTATCATCTGTGCCTGCACATAGATGGGGTCTTTTTTTATGGTGATGCCATCGGATGTAATAAAAACAGGCTCAGGGTCCTGGTAGGTAGTGATACCATCTCCTTTCACCATCAGCTGGTAAGGTTCATTACTTTTTTTAATATTGGTGATGGAAAATTTGCCATCCTCTTTGGATACGGCAGTGTAGACATCATTGCCATTTTTAGACGTTAATGTTATCAGCGCATCTTTCAACGGAATCTCGTTCTCTTTAGCAACTATTCTTCCTATCACTTTGGGTGGCTCCGGTATAAGATGATAGGTAGCATCCAGCTGCATGATACCATTATCCTTTACATAAGAATTCAGAGAGGCTCCGCCAAAGTTCAACGTATGGTATGGCCAGAATTCCAGCGTGGTGTAGAACGGCTTATAGCCTTCCGCTTTTATCACCACTTGGTATTTTTCATCATTGCCATTGGATTCGAATAATCTCGGAAAGGTGCATTTTCCCGTTGAGCAGGAACTGACAGGAACACTGTTATCAAACAGCAAAAAGAAATTCAATCCCTGATAAGTGGGATAGGAAGATTCATAACTCTCATCTCCTGTCTTGTCGGAAGGTTTATCTTCCGGTACTTTTCCATTTATCACATCAAAGAACCTGTTTCCTTCCGGATTGAGATAAGGCTTGGGTGAATAGATATCCTGCGACCGCCGGATCTGCATTTCTGCTTTCTCCAGTGGCTTGCCATCCATACCAATGGCCTTTAATGTCAGGCGGTAGGTATTCGCCAATCCCAGGACGGTACCCACATCATAGGTTCCTGTTTTATCATCATTGAACGGAATGGGTATCACCGGAAAATCAAACTGAGGATTGTCAATCCATACTTCCACATCATAAAAGGACATTTCAATATCCGGAATAGTGAAACTGACAGAGAAATTACCATCGTTGTCCGTAGTGGCGGTTCCGATATAGATATCATTGGGAGGTAATTTCATTCCTCCGCCGGGAGTACCGTTGATGTCAGGAATTTTCATGCCTTTATTCTTTGCATACGCTTCCATAATTTCTTCTTTGATCCAAAGTGATACTTTCACTTTTGTATTGGCTAAAGGAAATTTGTGGGCACCCGCATTTTCAGCTATTTTTTCCGTTACTTTCTGATAGATGGACTTATTCAGTTCATTCGTAAAATCGAAATTTTGAAATATTCCCGGACTGGAAGAAACGGACATATTCCCGAGTGAAGGGCTGGTATTGACATAATTGACAGTTGCGTCTAATGGCTTGTTTTCCGAAGCAGCGGAGGCGCTATTGGTTTTATCATACCCCTGTAAAAATGCATTGACATTATTGACCGCATTAAAATCGTTCACTTTCGTACTTCCGGATGATACAGGCGAAAAAGTAAGCGCCGTCGGCTCTTTGGCTTCTTCCGTTTTCTTAAAAGCATAAATCAACCTTCCCTTGATGGTATTGACGGGTATGGGCTGGAATGCCTTTGTTTCATCGAACGTAATATTGGATGATGGTTTCGGCGCCTTAGGCGTAGTTGTTTTTACAGGGTTATCCGAAGTTGGCGATGCCGGAACCGGAGATACACAGGTAAACATACAGGCATCGCTGACTCCAAAATTCTGGTATTGTTTTGGGTTATTTTTTATACTGATGGTATAGGCATATTTGGTATTGAGTTTGAATGGCGGATCTGCCGGACCGTAAACATACGATGTGCCGAAAATTGTTTTCTCGAAAAAAGGAGGAGTGGTAGCCGAGCGCATGGCTTCATTAGCTGATTTTTTCCCGACTACTTCTATAATTTTTAAAACATATTCCTGCAGACCGGGAAAATCATTGTTTGCATTCAATTGATTCGCAGCACTCGGGTCCATCCATGTAAAGACGACATTCTGAGGAACTGTCAAAAGAACATCCGTATTGCAAAGCGGCAGGATGGTACGTGGAGCTTCATTCAGCGACCGGCTATATCCTCCGGGATTACCGACGACCAGTGTTGCACATCCGTTCGGTGCAGGATTGGACACTTTAACGGAAGCCGCTGTTCCGCTCCAGGTCTCAAAACACATGGAATAGGTGCCGGCGGGAATGGTTCCGTTTTCCATAAACGCGGTCAGCTGGTCTCTGTCCATTCCCGTAACAGTCAATTTGTTTTTATCAAACAACTGAGACAACTGCAGCGAACTTAATGTAGTAGGAGTAAAAGGAACCAATGTTGACGATGCATATAAAAAAACGTTGTTAATACTTTTTATGGTGACGCCATTATTTCCGGTGATGACCACCTGAGGATAGATGGTATATGTATTTGTCGTGGACATCATCATCACATTTGTCTTGGCGATATTCGCGTAATCATCTATATCGTTAGAAAAAGGAGGTGTAATGATGCTCGTCACATTTACCTGCGCGAATATTTGGGTACTACCTGCACATATAAGCAATATAGCTGCTGTAATTTTTGCAATACCTGAAATAATCTTTTTCATAGTTTTCTTTTTTTAAAATGAATATAAATATCCAAACGTTCCTCTAAGTTCTACAAAACTCGGTGATGTCGTCACTGCCGAACGATTCCAAATCAAGCTGTTATTGAGATAAATCCGATGATGTCTTTCGGGCGAATAGCTGACATTCAGATTAAAGTTCAGCACTGTAGCTACCTTACTGTAGGTAGCGGCCACGGCATCACTGATGGTGACCTTATTTTTTGCAAAAGACTCATTGGTGGTGATACTAACACCGTAACTGGAAACTGTACTGAATTTATTTTTTACGAACGTATTGTATACACTGCTTGTCAGACTGAAATATTTTAACGGGAGGTTTAGGGTGTAGGACAGATTAATGACATTATTAAAGAACCTGGTATTTTCCTTTGTATTCTTATTTAAATCAGTCAGAAGGTTTGCCACTTCACTGAGCATCAGCAGGTGTGTATTGGTTCCTTTAATAATCAGGAATCTTGGAATCACGATAAACGTATGGTTCATCTGATTCATCATCAAATCGTTGAACGGTGATAATTTAATACTGTCCGTCAGTCCTTTTTGTTTGGTATACGCCAGCACATACTGTGTAGAAATACCGAATTTCATATCGTTATAATCATATCCGGTTTGAATAATGGTTCTTAGCGTAGAAAATGGTTTTTTCTTGTTGAGGTTATCATCCGAAACCTGCAAATTGATATTCAGTCTGCCTTTTTGTTTTTGCAATGGTATTACCTGCCGAATATGCACATCGTAATAATTGGTTTGCAGAAAATAGGCTCCGAACGTATTGAAATTTTGTGTCAGCAATTTAAAACCCGCATTGGTACTCCACCCATCTTTCTGAAAGCTGAATTCCGCGTTGGCAGAATGCCCTCCGATAGCGGATTTATTGGGTTTCATTAAAATTCCCGCGATTTTGGGATATGATGCATCTGCGGAGTCCTTACTCTTTGGCAGTGTTCTGTCCACATTCGTGGTGCTTAAAGCATACTCCGCTTTGATTGTAACATACTTCCCTATTTTATTAGATGTGATAATATTGAAAACCGCATTTTCTGATTTGGGCAATAATGATTTTGAACCATCATCATTGGAAAAGAAAAGAGAATCTTTTGACTTATCCCAGGCTCTGAAATAAATCAAATCCACATAATTGTTGGCCGTTCCCGCCCCCAGTTTGAGGGCTAATCCCAATCGCTTGTAGGAAGGGACAAATGTCTGCAAATGCAGGCTGTCTATTTTCGCCGTATCTGCAATGGTAGCTCTGGTTAATCGCCCGAATAAAATCCCTCCTCTGAAATAAGATGGATTTACTTCCGCCCCAATCATCAGCATATTATGTCCGGCCATGGAGTTTTCGCTCCAGTTGATATTTCGGAAACCTCCGTGAACCGTCAGCCATTTATACCTCGGACTGAGGCCAAACTGGCTGAATGGCTGGTTGAATTTGCGTTCCTGTTCACTGAAAACAAAGGAAAAAGGCAGTTCTATGATATCCTTATATCGGAATGTGACATCGCCTGTAAACTGATAGGTAAAAGGCTGCATTCTTTTGGGAATGCCGGAAACATAATAATACCCCAACTGAAAGCCTGCAGAACCTGATATATAAAACCCCTTCTTATTCATCTTCTCCATCAGGGTAAGTTTCTTAACCGGAACATCTGGCATACCAACAGGAACAATGGCCTCACTCGATACCGCCGAAGAATCCTGTGCAAATGAATTATTGATTATAAAGGAACAGAGGATGTATATCCCAAGAAGTGCAGATTGTTTTATGGTGTTCATGAATTTGAGCATTCAATTACACAACCAATGTAAACTTTTATTCTGATGTAAACAATGAAATGCAAGTTATGTGGATTAAAATAGAAAAAATCACTAAAATTGTGGATGAATACCATTCACACCATTTATCCTTCTAACTGGAAAGATTACGAACTGATTGATTCCGGGGATTTTGAGAAACTGGAACGGTTTGGCGAATACATTACCATCCGGCCAGAACCACAGGCAGTCTGGAATAAAAATTTATCCGCATCGGAATGGCTCAATATGGCACATGTGAAATTTACCTCCGTTTCCTCTTCTTCCGGAAAATGGGATTACTTAAAGAAGATGCCTGAAAACTGGAGCATAAAATATTCATTAAACGATACCACTATTTCTTTTAATCTGGCACTCACTAAATTCAAACATGTCGGAGTCTTTCCGGAACAAAGCGTCAACTGGGATTTCATATATGATAAGGTCTGTCTGCAAAAGCAAAAGGGAATTACCCCTAAAGTACTGAATCTATTTGCCTACACGGGCGGCGCCAGCCTCGCGGCAAATGCTGCGGGTGCTGAAACCTATCATGTTGATTCCATAAAACAGGTGGTTAGCTGGGCGAATCGCAACATGGAATTATCCGGATTGAAAGATATTCGCTGGGTGGTGGAAGATGCTGTAAAATTTGTAAAACGTGAACTAAAAAGAGGCAAAACCTATCAGGGTATTATCCTCGACCCTCCGGCTTACGGGCATGGCACTGATGGAGAGAAATGGAAACTGGAAGACCAGATTAACGAGATGATTGCGGACGTACTGAACCTGCTGGATACAGAACATCATTTTCTTATCCTAAACACCTACTCACTGGGATTTTCTTCCCTGATTATCGAAAACCTGATGACGGATAACTTGAAGAAAGCTGGCCTTGACTCTATCAAACCCGCCTATGGGGAAATCTATATCCCTTCCTCTACCCACCAAAAGCTGCCGTTGGGTGTTTATGCACGCTTCTAATAAAAAAGTTGTCCGAAGACAACTTTAACATAGAAACATAAAAACCCGATGAGGTTATATATTGAACGGTTTTTGGTAACCCTAAATTGCAATGAATATCCTAAAATTAGTTAAGGACTGAGTATTCGGGCGGTTTCGCTGAGTATTCGGTAAAAATCAGGAGTTATAAGCTATTTTTTCAAAAAAATCCTTCTTTTTCCTTCTGGAAATCTCCACTTTAGAGCCATCCGTCATGCGGGCGAAGTAATTTCCGTTATCGTTATCGATGTTCCTGATTTTAGTAAGATTGATAACAAACGAACGATGGATCCGCATAAAATTCAACGCCTCCAGCATCTCCTCAAAGACAGATAATGTTTTGGAAGCAATAATTTTCTTGTTATTTTCCAGGTATATGATGGTATAATTGCTTTCAGATTCCAGCTTAACAATATCTCCTACCTTCACAAAAATGGCACCGTCGTTGGTGTTAATCATGATTTTATTTTCCTGCAGATTTTGTTGTTTCAGCTTATCCACGTAGGTTGTCAGCTCTTCCACTTTCAATAAAATAGAATACACTTCGAGGCGTTTGTGTACTTTCTGGAGCGCCTGATTGAGTTCATCCAGCTTTACCGGTTTTACAATATAATCCGCAGCATTTTTCTTGATGGCGTCAATGGCATATTTATCATGAGAAGTGATGAAAATGGTTTCAAAATTCCCGAACTCTTCATAATGGTTCAGCAGGTCCATCCCTTTGCCGTCGGGCAATTCCACATCCAGCAGCACCAGTTGGGGGTTGTGTTTCTCGATAGCTTCTTTCGCCTGTCGTATGGTAGCACAGGTCTCCTGAAGGTTTACTTTTATCGTTGCCTTGGGGAGCATATCTAACAGCATATCCCGAAAAATCGGGTCGTCTTCAACAATGATGGCATTCATAATTTATGTATTGAGCTTAGTTAAAAGTAATATTTTTTTATTACATTTAATGTACCTATAACTATGAAAATTAAAAATTTACAGGACGCTAACGATTACATATACACCTTCAATTACTATGCTCTTTTCAACGAAGACAAGCAGGAAAAAGTAGCAGATTTATTAGCTTGTAAAAAAATCGCTGAAACCCACGCCGATTATAAACTGCTTTGTAGAACCAGAACATTCTTGCTATATCATTATATTGAAGAACAACAACTGCAAAAGGCAACTGAAACGGCCCATGAAAACCTGAAACTGGCTAAAGACAATGAATTTGATTCCGAACTATTATTCATGATTCCGGTAATTGCCCATTTATATCAGCTTACCGGCAATTACAGTGCATCGGAAGAATTAGTGCAGATAGCGCTGGATGCAGTATCCACACTCAATGACTTCCTGAAGCAAGCAAAAACCTATTTGATGATTGCCGAACAGTATTTTTTTACCAACAAAAAAGAAAACTGCATACAGGCATATAACAAAAGTATAGAATTGGCCCTTAAGACACAGGACAATGGTTTTATTGCAATCTGTTATAACAATTATGCTGATAAGCTGATAAAATATGAACTCTTTGATGAACTGATAAAAGTGATTGATGCAGGGTATGAGTATGCTTTAAAAGCAGGAGATAAGATTTTCAATGTTTTCTATTATGAAAAATTCGCGGGATATTATTCCCATGTCAAAGATTATAAAAAAGCACGAAAATATTTGACTAAAGCCCTGTCAATATACCGTAAACAAAACAACCATTACAGAGAGTTGCAAATGCAACTCGATTTAATAAAGCTATTTCTGGAAAGCAAGGCCTATTCCAAAGCCTTTCCTTTGTTGAAAAAAACGGAAGAACAGGCTTTACAATCTGATATCAAACCGGTATTACTCAAGATATACTGGCTGCTGGTTAGATACTACGAAGAAAAAAACAAATACAAGGATGCTTTTACCTATTTAAGGAAATACAACGAAGTCAATGCATTTATCTACAATCAGGAATCTGAAGAAAAGATAAAAAACCTGCAAATCCAGCACGAGGTTAAATCTATAAAAGCTTCCAGAGATACTGCAGAAAAACTGGCAAAAGTGAAACATGATTTTTTGGCAAATATGAGTCATGAAATACGAACACCGATTAACAGTATACTTGGTATCGGCTATTTGTTAGGGCAAGAACAGCTTTCTGAAAAACAGCAGCAATATATCCGTAGACTAAACCACTCCGGTCAGCAGTTATTAGGGATTATAAACGATGTATTGGACATATCAAAAATTGAAGCGGGTAAATTTCAATTAGTTCCCGTTCCTATGCAGCTAAAAACTGTTGCAGAAAATATTGTATCTGTATTAAGTATTAAAGCCAGCGAAAAGAAACTGGATTTTATTTTCAATTATGATGAAACGATTCCGGAGATATGCATTGGCGACCCTAACAGAATAGGGCAAATATTGAACAACCTGATTTCAAATGCAATCAAATTTACTGAAACCGGTTTCGTAAGGCTTGACATCCGGAAAGTTCATGCTAACGGGAATATGCTTACCCTTGCTTTCCATGTTATGGATTCGGGTATAGGATTAAGTGATTCCCAAAAAGAAAAAATATTCAATGAATATGAGCAGGCTGAAAAATATACGCAGGTGAAATTCGGAGGAACCGGACTTGGATTATCAATCTCCAAAAAACTGGCTGAACTGATGAATGGCAACATAAAGGTGGAAAGCATACAAAATACAGGGACTACGTTTACACTTGAGATACCGATGGAAATCTCCACGGAATCAATATCCATTACCAACGAAATCACCACACTCGATTCTTTGAACGGAAAAATAATTTATGTAGCCGATGATGTCGAGGAAAACAGACTCATCATGTCGGAACTTTTATTGACACTCAACAAAAATATTCAGATTGAATTTGCCGTAGATGGCAATGAAATAATTGCGCTCGTGCAACGAAAAATACCTGATATCCTGTTTATGGATTTAGATATGCCCGAAATAAACGGCATCATGGCAACAGCAAAAATCCGTGAATTCCTGAACAATAAGCCATGTACAATCATTGCCTGTACGGCTTCATTACTCACTCTGTCGAAAGATGAACTCCTGTCTATGGGGTTTCAAAATCTACTTCTGAAACCCTACACCATCAATCAACTTGGAATAATCTTAACTACGTCATAAAAATTTTCTATATGAAGCTCCATAAAAAAATATCAGCTACCCCTCAAAAAATATGGTTCCATGTTGTTTTAAAGGACAACTACACGCTACCATATACAATGAATGCTCACTTAAATACTACAGATAATCAGTTTAATATTATATGGGAGGCTTTGAAGAGTTTGTACAAGGATATTGCCCTTCAACCTGTATTTACAGGATTAACAATAATTCAACTAAAGAATATTGTGCAGGCAGCTGTCGCAAATGATCCCACCTATACTCCTGTTAATCTACTGCAATATTACTTCATCTCTGCAACGACCAATGCCCCCAAACAGTTTATGACACATCTGTCAAAATCAGGATTGTTTGAATTAGTCGCACCTGAAGTGGATATCTCACTGCCTTCGGATTTTACCCCGGAAGATGAGCCCAATTATGACCGCCTTGGTTATCTCCGGGCAGCGCCGGAAGGTATCAACGCTATGGCTGCCTGGAATACAGACGGAGGCAAAGGCGATGGGATTCGATTCATAGATATTGAACAAGGATGGTACCTGAATCATGATGATTTAGAAATGGACGACCATATAATTTTAGACGGAGAGAACAGAGTAGAAATGGAACATGGCACTTCCGTATTAAGTATAATATGTGCCAAAGACAATATCAAAGGAGGAATCGGGATTGCTCCGAACTGTACGGTAAACACAATCAGCATCATAAAAAGTATACCGGAGGCTCCGATAAACAACTTACCTAATGCAATAGCAGTAGCTGCCCTTACCTTAAAAAAAGGGGATGTATTGTTGATAGAAATAGAGAATGGCACCAGTCCTATTGAAACACATCCTGTTGTATTTAATTGTATTCGTACATTAACTGCCATCGGTATAATAATTATCGAACCGGCTGCTAATGGTGGGCGAAATCTGGATACCTATCCCGGGTTGGATTTAAACAGGACTAGCCCCGGTTTTAAAGACTCCTATGCCATTATGGTAGGCGGCGCACAAAGCACGAGCAGGGCTAGAATCGGTGGCAACAGTAACTTCGGTACAAGAATAGACTGTTTTGCCTGGTATGACAATGTCTATGCCGCAGTATCACTGCCGAATAATTATGCTGCCTTTGGCGGAACATCTGCTGCTGCTGCCATCATTGCGGGTGCTACAATTGCTTTACAAGGTATTATTTTTCGAAAATTCGGGATAAAATTTGATGCGCTTCAAATGCGAAGGCTATTATCCGAACCTGCTATGTGTACACCATCTAACAACCCTTTGACTGATTGCATCGCCGGGATGCCCGACCTCGGAAAAATTATTACAGGACTAGACCGGTCATTTGCCGATATTTATGTAAGAGACAACATCAGCGATAACGGAACAGCTTCCACAGGGGCCATTTCCATAAGCCCTGACATCATTACTGTGTCGTCAGCAGTTTTAAATCCTCAGGAGCGCTGGGGCGCCGGAAGTGGTACTGAAAATAGCAATGATTTGGGGAGCTCTGTTAGGGCCGGTTCGGACAATTACATTTATGTCAGGGTATCTAACCGGGGTAGCATGGCTGCCACCAACATTACTGTGAAGGTATATTATTCGGAAGTTGCCAGCCTGGTATCACCTGATGCCTGGATATATATCGGTGCAACAACCATCCCTACAGTTCCTCCCGGTGACAGCCTTACAGTAACACAAAATCCCATTGCTTGGGACAGTTCAACCATACCGCACGAAGGTCACTACTGCTATATCTGCAGTATCCAGTGCGATGAGGATACGACTTTTGAATTTGAAGAAATAGCAGCGCTTGACTGGAGCCAATTTATCCAGTTTATCAGAGTAAATAATAACATTACCTGGAAAAATTTCAATGTAATTGATTCTCCTCCGGCTGCTCACAGTCCTTATATATTACCGTTTCTGCTCAGAAGCGCATTTGATTCAGCCCGCATGTTTGATATCAATATTATTGAAAACCTGCCTAAAGGAACTGTGATAAATCTTATTTTCCCCAATAAGCTGAAGCCCATTTTATTAGAAAGAGATATAGAAATAAAGCACCGGAACAAAATGTTGTATATAGAATTAGATCGTAAAAAAATGACGCAGCTAAACAACTTGAAACTGCCTAAAAAACTAAATGCTTCCTGTTATTTTGAATTACATTTTCCTAAACGGAAACGCTTATCCGGAAATGAGTATTATCTGACACTACAACAGCGTTTTGAAAATACAGTTATTGGCGCTGTATCCTGGAAATTAGCGCTAAAATAAAAAAAGAGGCTGCATTGATGCAGCCTCTTTTTTTTATTATTTCCTTCAGAATATATTATTGTGGAACACCGGTACCTGAACCACTTGACCTGCCAATCGGAACCGGCACTGAGGTGGTGGGTCCTGTTATTGATGGCTTAGCCGGATCCGGATTCATTAATATCTCAGTTTTGTAGAGCGTATCGTTTTTACAACTCCTATGAGACCAATCCAGTGGTTCTTTGTACCATATTAAAAAGTACTCCAGATTATTTTTATCTGTTGCAAAAATCCTTACCGTTAATGAATCATCGTTACCTCCTTTGAAGTACTTTAAATTAAACGGAATGCCGGGTGAGATTGGAAATACGGATGAAAAAGTATCAAACTGAGCATAATATTTAAAAGAAGCAGAGGGCAAGGTGTCAATTATCACCGGATAATATTGAACTACCTTTTTCTTTTTGTCGTCTGAAGATACTGTTTCGCTGTCATGATTGCCGGGATTCTTGCATGCTGTAAAAACACAGCAGACAATAAGAATCAGAAGTGAAAGTGATTTAATCTTTTTCATAATTTTGTGTTTTAGTTTAAGTGAATATATACAAAATTTACTTAATAAACAACCACCACAAAAATATTTACGCGTTTATTTACCAGTCTGGTAATTTTCAACAGACGCAGTATCTTCAACGGTAGGACCTGTGCCTGCATAATAATATACTTCTGACATCTTGTTGTGTGAAGGCGAACGAAGCTTATTATTCGTTTGATATACTAACACTAAAATCAGCAGTAAATCAATCATCAGATAAAAGATACTGCTTTTCATGGTCTGGCTCATAACATTATGGTTTACCACTAAAGTTATGAAGGCCGGTATCCAACTGCCATTTAATTTTGCAAACGGCAGTCTAAATGAGTAAATGGTTAATTACTTGAAACACTGAACCACTTCAATGAAATATTTAGCTTTCTCAAAGTCAACATCCGGATATACACCGTGTCCCAGGTTGCAGATGTAATTTTGTTTCCCAAACGACCGCAACATCTTTTCTGTTTCCGACCGGATGGTTTCCTTGTCAGCATATAACACACATGGGTCTAAATTCCCCTGAAGTGTCTTATTCGGCGCCTCTTCCCTTGCCTTCTCGGGTTCTATCGTCCAATCCAGCCCTATGACCGAACAATTCGTTTGTGCGAATTCCTCTAAAATATAATGAGCATCTTTTGCAAACAAAATGACTGGTACCTCGGTGATGGAAGCGGCAATCTTTTGCATATACGGCAATGCAAACTCCACATACTGCGCCTTACTGAGCACACCGGCCCAACTGTCAAACACCTGTACGATGTCTGCGCCATTTCTGATTTGCTCTTGGAGATATACAATAGTGGCATCCGTAATTTTTGCCAATAAGCTATGTGCCAGCTGCGGTTGTGTATACAGCATTTTTTTCGCCTGTGAAAACGTCTTGCTGCCCTTTCCTTCTATCATATAGGAAAAAATCGTCCAGGGAGCACCGGCAAAACCAATCAATGGCACTCGATTGTTTAAGGCTTGTTTCGTCAATTTAATGGAATCAAACACATATTGCAGATTCGGTACCACATCCGTTGTCAACGCTTGTACGTCCGCTACCGACTGTATTGTTTTCGGGAAAAACGGACCTTTACTTTCCACCATTTCGTAATTCAATCCCATCGCTTCCGGTATTACCAGAATATCTGAAAAGATGATGGCAGCATCCACTCCCAAAATATCAACCGGCTGTATGGTCACTTCGCAAATCAGTTCCGGATTTTTCACCAGTTCCTTAAATCCATTCACGCTGCTGCGTACGGCTCTGTATTCAGGCAATATTCTGCCCGCCTGACGCATCAGCCATACCGGAATTCGTTCTACCTGTTCGCCTCTCGCCGCTTTTAAAAGTATATCATTTGTTAACATAATGGGCAAAAATACGGAATTATTCGATTTTATTTTTGTTGTAGATTTGCTGAATGAAATGTAGTTATACCTGTAACATTCATCTATAATTGAGAACATGGCTGAAGCTATCGAAATAAATAACCCCAGTGTATCCAAAATAATGCCGCGTGTGGTAGATATCAAGAATGCAAAAATCATGCATCGCGACCATCTGGTACTGGATAACGTCAACTTTGAAGTACGCAAAGGCGATTTTGTTTATCTCATCGGGAGAACCGGCAGCGGAAAGAGCAGCCTGCTCAAAACATTATACGGCGACCTGGAATTTACCATTGGCGATGGAGATGTTTGCGGATATAACCTCAAAACGTTGAAGCGCTCGGATGTCCCCAACCTGCGCCGTCGTTTGGGTATCGTGTTCCAGGATTTTCAGTTGCTGACAGACAGAACGGTTTTTGCCAATCTCGAGTTTATGCTGAAAGCCATCGGATGGGAAGATAAGAACAAAATAAAAAGCACTATTGAAGAATCGCTGTCAATGGTGAAACTGAGTGATAAGATCAACAAATACCCCAACCAGCTTTCCGGCGGCGAGCAGCAGCGTGTTTCCATTGCGCGCGCCCTGCTAAATCACCCGGAACTGATACTCGCAGATGAGCCCACCGGCAATCTGGATCCCGAGACGACAGATGAAATCATGAGCCTCTTTTATTCAATTTTCAAGGAAACGCAAACTCCGATGGTTTTTGCCACACACAACTATCAGATGATAGAGAAATTCCCGGGAATTATCTACATGTGCGCTTACCAGTCTATCAGCAGGGATGATTCACATTTCATAAGACAATAAAAGAATATATTAAAAGAGGAGGGCGTTGCATAGCAACGCCCTCCTCTTTTATATTGATACCGGAGATTGGATTATCCGTTTCCTAATGCCTTGGCTAAATCATTCAACTGGCTTTTCCAAAGTTCCTTAGAGCTGTCTAATTCATCCTTGTAGGCATAGTCGGTTACGGTAAGAATGGTTTCTTTTGTAATATCCGTTACGCGTATGCGGTATTCAAAATAAGCCTTATCATCTTCTTCATCTTCCCAACGCAACTTGATGAACTCATCTTCTTCATATGCCAGCACCTCTGCCACCTGTTCTTCACCATTCCATTCAAATGTGAACACTTCGCCATTCGGGTCCAAATCAACGTAATCTGCAAACCACTGTACCAAACCGGAAGGAGTAGTAAGAAATGAATATAAAATTGCGGGAGAGGATTTAAATGTTCGTTCTACCGTAAATGGAATCTTTTTAGCCATGTTGTGTTTAATGTTGCCACAAATTAAACAAAAAAATGGTTTAACCAAATATAGCTGGTATTTTTTTTAAAACTATATATGGGCTATTGAAAATAAGGATATTAGATAATTTCTCCCACGACAAAAAAACTGCCCAGCACCAGTATCAGATCATCATCCGCAGCTTTGGATTTTGCAACCCCGAGTGCGTCTTTCGGGTGCGGAAAAATATCACCCCTCAGAGAATAAAGCTGCGCCGATTGGTACAAATCCTCCACCGGCAACTTCCGTGGCAAAGGAGGTTCCGTAAAATAATAGAGTGCTTCCTTCGGTAGCAACGCCAGTATTTTATGTATGTCTTTATCTTTTACAGCCCCCAAAACAATATGCAGCTGTTTATATTTCTCTGACTTCAGCTGTTCCAGTATTTTGCGGATACCATCTTCATTGTGTCCAACATCCGCCACTACTTTGGGATGGTGTTCCATAATCTGCCACCTGCCCATTAATTGTGTATTTTCTTTGACCTTAGAAAATCCTATTTGCAACGCCTTTTCCGTTAGCGCTAGCAGCCGGTATTTATTCAGAAGATGTAATGCGAGCAAGACGGTCTTAATATTTTCTTCCTGATAGGCCGCATGCAAATCGCAGCAGACATTATAATGCACCTCATCAATAACCACATCCACTACTAAAAAATTGGGTGTGCTGATTACTTTGGTATGTTTTACCCAATCCTGTGTAAAGAATACGGACGTATACAAACCGGTGGCTTTTTTCACAAACACCTCATCCGTTTCCGGATGCTTTCTGCCAACTACCACCGGAATCGTAGGTTTGATGATACCCGCCTTTTCTTCCGCAATCTCTTTCAATGAATTGCCCAGTAAATGCTGATGGTCGAAACTGATATTGGTGATAACGGATAAGACAGGTGTAATGATATTGGTAGAATCCAATCGCCCGCCCAATCCTGTTTCGATGATGGCGATATCTACCTTTTCTTTGGCAAAAAAATCAAACGCCATCGCCACCGTAATTTCAAAAAAGGAAGGCTTCAGTTCATCTATCATTGGCTGTATCTTCTCGGTAAAGCGGATGACAAATTTTTCGCTGCAGGGCTTTCCATTGATTTTTATGCGTTCACGAAAATCTTTCAAATGTGGGGAGGTATATAACCCTGTTTTATATCCTGCCTCCTGCAATACGGAAGCCAGCATATGCGCCACGGAACCTTTACCATTGGTACCGGCGATATGAATCGTTTTAATTTTTTGATGTGGATTATCCAAAAAGGCGCACAATGCAATCGTATTGGTCAGGTCTTTTTTGATGGCGGCATCCCCGATTCTGGAAAACATCGGCAGCTTTTCATATAAATATTCGAGTGTTTCCGCGTAGGTCATGCTTGCATAAAGTTGAAAGCAACAAATTTCAGTAATTAAACCGAAATATTGTAACCTAAATTAAGGTTTCACCGCCCGGAAGCTATGCAGGATTGGTCTGCGCCAGCTTGGATGCCGTTGGATACTCACCTTTTCAAATCCTTTTTTTTCAAGCAATGCCGATAGTTCATCCGGACTTAAAAACTCCAGTACACTTTTAATAAGATAGGTATAAATGGTGGAAGAGCCTGAAAGGACTGTACAGAATGGCACGATGAACCCATACCCCAAAACAGCCCAAAACAGTCTGGCATAGCGGGACTTCTGAACGGAATAATCATGGATAACCAGTTGTCCGCCGGACTTGAGCATACGAAAAAGATTGGCTACACATTTTTCATAGTCGGGCATATTCCGAAGTCCGTATGCCATAAAAACTGCATCCAGACTCTCATCCGGAAAATCAAGATACATGGCATCCTTCAACTGCAATTCAATCTTGCGTTGAGCTATCTGCTTGGAAAATTTTTGCCGGGCAACCGACAACATGCCTTCGGAATTATCTATGGCAATAATTTTACCGGTTGTTATTGCAGGAAGTATCGCGGCTGTAGATTTGCCGGTTCCACAGCAAAGATCCAACACCAACTCACTGCCATTTAATTTCAGGAGGCGGGCACTGCGATTTAAATCATCCTGATATCCCTGACTTAAAGCGGTTGCAAAATCATATCTGCCCGCAATTTTATTAAATTCCCGGGGTACGCTGTCTTTATTCTTAAAAAGAAACTCTGTGGAAGTAGTCTGCATAAGACTGTCAACGAAAAAAGAAGCCGATTGTTCAGGAGTATTGAAAAATGTGCTGACTACTGCACACTAAACTTAAAGGAAATGGTTCCGAACTGCTCATCCTCCGCGCCCAAATCCGCGCTGAATTTCGCTTTCATCGCACCCTGTTCCGCTAATTGAATCAGGTATGCGTCGGTGGTGGTACTTCCTTTTTGCTGGTATTTGGCATAAACGACATTACCGCCTTTATCCACCTTGATAGCCACCACTACCTTTCCGGTTTTTTGGGAATTGTCAAACACCAATGGTTTCTGTCTCCATGTTCTGCCTTTCAAATCATAGCTCATGCCATCGCCGCTGCCGGGTCCATTTCCGTTAGTGCCTGTACCCGTTCCGTTTTTATCACCGCCGGGGGTTCCCCATTGCGCTCCCTGATTGCCGCCGGGTTTGGTATTACCTTCTCCGTCACCGGCACCATTTCCACTCGCATTTCCGGTGCCGGTGCCTTTACCATTTTTACCCTTGGTAAACACACCCGCCATCTGATCTTTGATTTTCTTTTCCTCGGCTTCACGCGCCAGACGTTCCGCTTCTGCTTTTTTCACCAACTCCGCAATGCGTTGCTGCTCCTTCAATGCCTGCTCCTGCCGGATTTTCTCCTCTTTCTGCATTTTTGCAATGGCTACAGCCTGTGGGTCTTCCGAAACGACGGTATTGTTCGCAGGCGCTTTTACAGGTGTAGAAACGGTCTTCACCGGAGTGGGGGTTGGCGGCGTGGGTTGTGGGTTGGTAGATGCTTCCGCAGGAGATGATTGCTGCCCGCCGGCTTCCTGCTCATTATCCGTGCCTAAACCATCTTCATTGTCTCCAAAATCTATCATCACACCGGAGATGGCATCCTCAATGACAGGATGAGAAAGTTTAATGAATAACAGCGTACCTAACAATAAAGACAGGATGGCAATTGTAATCAATAAGGATTGCTGATCGGATTGTCGTTGTTGTATCTGAACCGCCTGTGTCATGTATCTTATTTTTTAAATGGAGCAATTAGTCGCTGAAACAAAAATCCATTTTAAATTTGATTCTTCCGTCGCTTAAATACTCACTTGTGTTATTAAACACAAAATCCATACCATTTATTGTGTTAAAAGAAGTTAGCGACGAGTACTTTGTCGATTTTCTCTATCAGTTCATGCGGTGTCAGCGCTTCTTTCTCGAGAATAAATTTGGTAACCAGCTGATTGGGAACTTCCTCAATATGGTTGAAGATGACCTCCACATTTTCCGGCGGGTTCTTCCAGATTTCATCACCGGAGCGTTCTTCTTTGCCGATAAATGTACCCAGCACCGACTGCGGAAAGTATTTCTTGTTCAGGATATTCCGGCTATCAGCCAGCACAAAAACGGGAATCTTGTAATACCTGGCGGCAGCAGCCAGCAGATGCGCACCCGATTGAGTCATAAATGTTTCATGCATGATGATATCGCACCCCATCAGAACGACGTCCACTTCAGGCAGAAACCGGCCCAGACCCGCGTCATCAATAACGGTTATCTTATTCCCCTTGGACGCCAGCTCAGCAGCCTGCTCCTTCCCTGTTTTATCTTGTAGCGAAACCAGTTGAATTATATTGAATTTCTTTTGGTTCACATTCAGCAAATCCACTAATGACCGGACATTAATATCATTGCCAAACAGCAACATTGTCTTGTTGTCAAAATCAAATGTCTGTCCGGCTATTTCCGCTGTTTTTCTGTCTACATTTTTCCAGCGTTCATGAAAAACTTCCAGCAACTCCTTAATGACGATGGGCTGTCCTTCCGGATCAATCTTTAATAAAAAGTGATTGATATAATGGTTGACCGATGTGATATTGGGTTTTTCCGTAATGACCGTCCGCAAGCCCTGAATCATCTCGCGCACAGAGGTGGAAACCTTATTTTCTGCTATCAGTGAAATGAGATTATTCACCGTCCTGGTGGCATTCTGAAAAGCCTTCGCGCTTTCCACAATCGGATTCTCCGTAATTTTTTTGAATAAACTCATTCGGTCGCTATGTGTTATAAAGTTATAGGTTATCAGGTATTGTTTTCAAAAAAAGCAGCACAAATAACAATAAACAATTGTCTTATTTCCATTTTATATTACATCCCATACTGGGAAATTGTTTCTCACTGACCGGATTTCCGTTCAGCAGATTATCCAGTGCAGCACGTATATCCTTTCCATCGGAAACACTGTCATTCTTAGGACGGGAATCATCGAGCTGTCCGCGGTACACGCATTTCAGTTCCTTATCATAAATACTGAAATCAGGTGTGCAGGCCGCATGGTACGCCTTTGCCAGTTCCTGCGTTTCATCATACAGATAAGGAAAAGGATACCCTTCTTCCTGCGCGGTTATTTTCATTAAATCCGGTGCATCCTGTGGATAGTTGACAACATCGTTCGAGCTGATAGCGATAAATGAAACTCCTTTAGGAATATAATCATTTGCCAGGCTGACTAGCTGTTTGTTCACATGTTTGACATATGGACAATGGTTGCAAATAAACATAATAACGGTTGCCTTATCCCCTTTTAATGCATCCAGGGAAAGGACTTTTCCGGAGACGGTATCCGGCAACCGGAAATCAGGTGCCTGATAGCCTAACGGAA
Organism: Chitinophagales bacterium; assembly: GCA_046329865.1. Taxonomy (GTDB): domain Bacteria; phylum Bacteroidota; class Bacteroidia; order Chitinophagales; family JADIYW01; genus JADJSS01. Next base: position 36,486 of record JAXLTW010000025.1, read on the forward strand.
TTCGGATGGTTTCTGTTGCAGCCATTCTAAAATCAAAAAGTTATTACCAAAAATACCATTATTCAGCCTATAAACCTATTTCCTTTTCCACACTTTCGCGTAAATCGGATGTTTGGGCCGCAGCGTAACCAGCGGATCCAGCTCCGGCACAAAATGTTCATCCACTTCAATATGGAAACGCTGGAGTATCATGGCCAGACATACCTGCATTTCCTGTATGGCGAAGTTATTGCCGATGCATAATCTGGGTCCGCCGCCAAAAGGAAAATAAGCGTACTTATGTTTATCTTTCAGGTTTTCGAACGCAAACCGTTCCGGTACAAAATCAAACGGATTTTCCCAGACGGTTTCGTCGTGATGCACAACGTAAATCGGCATGACGACATTGGTATAAGGCGGAATTTCATAACCTTTGATCACATCCTTTCCTATTGTACGCCTGCCCATTATCCAAGCCGGCGGAAAACAGCGCATGGACTCGTCAATAACCTGCTTCAGGTAATGCAACCCGCGAATAGACTGAGGCGTCGGTACTGCATCATTCAATTCCTTTTTAATCTCATCACTCAGGATGTTCATCTTATCAGGATGTTGTGTAAGCAGATAAAAGGTCCAACCCAGTGCAATCTGTGTCGTCTCATGCCCCGCAACAAAGATGGTCAGAATTTCATCGCGCAGTTGCTTGTTACTCATTACTTCTCCGGTTTCCTCATCCCGTGCTTCCATCAGCATGCTTAATAAATCCTCATGGTCTTCTTTTTGCTTTCTGCGGCGGTCGATGATGGAAAAAAACACATCATCCATGGAATGCAGCACTTTCTTTTCTCTCAGGTTGTGCGGAGTAGGCACCCAATCCGGCAGGTGGAACGGATTGTCAATTCGCTGTGTAATGAATTCGCTTCCTTCAGAAACAAGGTTATAAATTTTATCCGTGGTGTCTCCTATTTCATTGTAAAAAAGAGTGCTGTTGACAATATCCAATGTCAGTTTGTACAACTCCTTTCCTAAATTAATCGGCTGATTGGAATCTGCATACTTTTCCAGTTGGTCGATACATTTCTGTGTCTGTTCCACCATATTGCGGAACATCAGGTTGAGTTTCTCTTTATGAAAAGCCGGTTGCGCCAGCCTCCGTTGTCGTTTCCAAAATTCACCTTCACTTGTCAGCAATCCGTTTCCCAGAAAGAGCCGGATGGAATCATACGCAAAACTTTTGGTATAGTTTTTATTGTTATCTACCAGCACATATTTTATCCATTCGGGGTCGGTGAGCACCACCACTTTGCGGGTAGGAACTTTTATCCGGTAGATATCCCCCATTTTTTTCTTTTGGTTCTGAAAAAAATGAATGCGTTCATTCCTCAACTGGAGTAAATTGCCCAAAAACACATTCAATGTATCGGGGTGAGGGAGGTCTTCAAACTTCTTCGTCATTAACATAACGTGGATATTTCAACAGAACCAAGTTACGTTACTTTTCCAACTTTGCAGTTAACATAAGATGAATCTTTACCTCCGAAATATATGGAAATGGACGAAGCGGGCAATTATCGCTTTTTTTGTCTTAAGTATCCTTTCCACCCTTGTATTTCGGTTTATTCCGGTGCCGGTTACTCCGCTGATGCTCATCCGCAGTGTGGAACAGATGGCAGACGGTCAAATGCCGGTCATCCGCAAAGATTGGGTGCCGCTCAAAGAGATGTCTTCCAATATCGTTCTGGCCGTCATAGCCTCTGAGGACCAGAAATTCGCAGAACATTTCGGGTTTGATTTTGAAGCAATCGAAAAGGTGGTGAAGCAGAATGAAAAACTGAAAAAACGAGGCAAACCCATCAAAGGCGGAAGCACCATCAGCCAGCAATGCGCCAAGAATGTCTATTTATTTCCTCAACGCAGTTATCTGCGCAAAGGGCTGGAAGTCTATTTCACCTTTCTAATAGAACTTGTATGGAGCAAGAAACGAATCATGGAAGTATATCTGAATGTGATAGAAATGGGTGATGGCATCTACGGTGTACAGGCAGCTTCCAGAGCTTACTTTAAGAAGGATGCCAAAAACCTGACTTCCTCTGAAGCCGCGCTGATTGCTGCCGTATTGCCCAATCCCAGAAAATGGAATGCAGGCAAACCCAACGGTTACATCAACAAAAGGAAAAACTGGATTCTACGACAAATGGGGCATCTCAGAGGCACCGTTGAATTATAATAAACAACATGAAACAGCTTACACTCCTACTTGTTATTTCCTACAGTCTGACAATGCATGCGGGTGAAGTATTCCTCTGCAAATCCTATACGAGCAACGGCAATCCAAAGGAACTGCAACATGAATGGCAGGCAAAGACCGACAAGATATGTGTCGTCTATCATCATGACAAAACCTATCCCGTCAGCGCGAAGTATAAGCTCAGCATCGCGAAACGGGTCGAAAAATATTTCTTTGCCCGCTTTTACAGTCAGGAAATGGAAGTAAAAAAAGGCACCAACTGGACGGCCACCTACTCTAAAATTGAAGAACCGGGTGATTATATCATTTCCATCATTGACGATAAGGGATATATTCTGGGCGAACAAAACTGCACCATTAAATAAGCGATTACCGTTGGTATATAGTGCTATTTTGCCGATTAATGTTATTTTTGCACCTCTTTACTGATGAATTTTATCGATGCCTCCACCTATTATGTCCGCATGCAAACGCATCTGAAGTTTGTATATATCCACTGCATCAAACGCACCAGTCCCAGAAGATTTATCATAGGCATCTTATACTTCATCGTACTAAACGTTATCGGAATCATGAATACCCTCTGGAGGTTGATTGATGAAATCCTGTTTCCCAACTATCATCAGATTGAAATCAAACAGCCCGTATTCATTATCAGCAATCCCAGAAGCGGCTCTACCTTCATGCACCGCCTGATGTGTCTCGATGAAGAAAAATTCGTGTTCAACCTGCTGTATCAAACCACTTTCCCTTCCATTACATTTTACAGGATGGTGCAGTTCTTCAATACAGTGGACAACAAGATAGGAATGCCCTTGCACAAACTGCTGGAATTGGCAAATAACCTGCTTTTCAAAGGCTGGGACGACATCCATGCCACCGGCTTCAACAAATCCGATGAAGATGAGGGCTTGCATTTCATTTCGGGTATCTCACCGTCTGTCGGGCTGGTTACTCCTTTTTTAAAAGAATTCAGGGAGTTGTATATCCCTGATAAGTTAGACGCAGCCAGCAGGGAGCATATCAAAAAATTCTATCTTGCCACCATCCAACGATGGATGTATGCCCTGGGAAGCGATAAAATATTTCTAAGTAAAACCGTGATGAGTTCCGGCAGACTGGAACTGCTGCAAGAACTATTTCCGGATGTAAAAATCGTTTTCTTAGTCAGAAGCCCGTATCAGGCAATTCCGTCATTCACTTCCATGTTTGCCGAACCCTGGTCGATGTTTTATCCCGCTATTCCAAAAAATTCGGAAGCATACCGGGAATGGGGTGAACTGGGTATCGAATACTACAAGTACTTCAATGAAAAGAAACTATCTTTCAGGAAAGAAAACCTGATTACCATTTCTTATAATGATTTCATTGACCTACCGAAAGAAACCATTCTGAAGATTTACGAACAACTGAAACTTGAAATTAAACCGGATTTCAGGGAACGGCTGGAAACTGCGACCTCTTCAGCCAAACAATATACCAGCAAACACACGTATTCTCTGGAAACCTACGGGTTTGACAAAGAACATATCTACAAGGAGCTGCATTTTATCTTCGATGAATTCGGATTTGAGAAATAATCCTCAATGCATGATTTTATAGACCAGTTCTTTCATCAGGTCGGCATCGGTGGTAGCCCCGGTAGCATAAAGCCCTTTCGCCTTGGCATCGTATTCACAAAGCAACTGAACAATCTCCCTCGTTTTTGGGAGCGGATAATATTTAAGTCCGTCTGTAACATCTTTGTGTATCCAGCCAATAACAGCCGAAGCGGCTTTCGCATCCCCAATGGTCTGCACCACCAACAACTTACTGAAATGACTGTACAGATAGGCTAAAATCATAATCAGTGGTCCAGCCTTCGGGTTTTTCTCAAAATACAGTACCATTTTCATGGCTTTGGAAAAATCGCGACGGATAATGGCTCTGTTGAATTCTGTCACGTTGTATTCCTTGGATATGCCGATGTACTTTTCAATAATCTCCTCCGTTATGGTTGCCTTTTCGGACAGCATGACAGACAGCTTATCGAGTTCATTGGCTATTCTGGACAAATCGTTGCCCAGGTTATCCGCCAGCACCTGCGCGGCCGCATCCGAGATGGAAAAGTGTTTCTTTTTTACATATCCCGAAATCCAGGAAGGCAGTTTATCCTCGGTAATTTTTTGCGACTCAAAGTAGGTGGTTTTCTTTTCTATCGCCTTAGCCAGACTGGTGCGTTTATCCAGGGTTTTATGCTTGTGGCAAAATACCAATACCGTTGTGGAAGCGGGACTTTCGAGGTATTTCTCCACTACTTCCCAATCCTTCACTTTAAACTCCTGCGCCTCCCGAACAATGACCACCCTTCGCTCTGCAAACGTAGGGTATTGCTTCGCTTCGTTGATGACCTGAACAGGGTCGCTGTCCTTCCCGTAAAACAAGGAGAAATTAAAATCCTTTTCATGCGGTTCCAGTGCGTTATCCGCGATGAAATTATCTATCAGATCGATGTAATAGGACTCTTCGCCGCATAAGAAATAAACGGGGTCAAACTTTTTTGCCTGTAAATTTTTCCAGATGGTATCAAGGGTAGCTGCCAAAATGTATTTCCGTTAACGGTATGCAAGTTACAACTATAGGCTGCAATAAAAAACAGGCTATGCATGAATTGATTCAACACTACTTTACGGATGTGAATAGAACAGCTATCCTTTCAGGATTTCAATAATATCGTTCTGCATTTTCTGCGCGATATTATTGGCTGTTTTTTCGGTGGAGCTTTCCGCATAAATACGGATAATCGGCTCTGTGTTGGAACCCCGCAAATGCACCCAGTCCTGGTCGATGTCGATGCGCAGTCCGTCGATGGTATTCTGGGGATATTGCTTGTATTTTTCTTTTATTTTTCGGATAATCTCCGGCAGATTCATGCCTTCTTCCAGCTGAATCTTATTTTTGGAAATCACATAATTCGGATAGAGCGACCTCAGCGAGTGCATGCTTTTGTTGGATGTTGCCAGGTGCGATAAAAACAAAGCAATACCCACCAGTGCATCCCTTCCGTAATGCAGCTCAGGAAAAATCACTCCGCCGTTTCCTTCTCCACCTATGACGGCATTGACTTCCCGCATCTTTTCCACCGCATTCACTTCGCCCACTGCCGATGCGTGGTATTCCACGCCGTGTTTCTGGCTGACATCCCGCAATGCTTTGGTAGAAGATAAATTAGAAACGGTATTCCCTTTCTTGTGCTGCAACACATAATCCGCGATAGCTACCAGCGTGAACTCCTCCCCGAAGGGGCTTCCCTGCTCATCGATGAATGCCAGGCGGTCAACGTCAGGATCCACGGCGATACCGATATCCGATTTCGTTTGTTTCACCTCGGATGCCAGATTTGCCAGGTGTTCCGGCAGCGGCTCCGGATTGTGCGCAAACTTACCTGTAGGCTCACAATACAATTCCACGATATTTTCAACTCCTAACGCCTTTAATAGTTTAGGAACGGCAATTCCGCCAACACTGTTCACGGCATCCACCACCACTTTAAATTTTTTGACTTTAATCGCCTCTGTATTCACCAGGGGAATGGCGAGAATTTTTTCTATGTGATAGTCGAGGTAATCTTTCTGTGTTACCGTCCCCAACCGGTCCACTTCCACAAAATCAAACTTTCCGGAATTCGCGCGCTTCAATACATCCTGCCCTACTTTCTCAGAAATAAATTCCCCTTTGTTGTTCAGCAACTTCAGGGCATTCCATTGTTTAGGATTATGGCTTGCGGTAATGATGATACCGCCGTCCGCCTGTTCCGCCGTCACCGCCATCTCCACCGTCGGCGTGGTCGCCAGACCGATGTCTATAACATCCAGACCGATGCCCAATAAATTTCCCACTACGATATGATGTACCATCTCGCCGGAGATGCGCGCATCTCTGCCTACCACCAGTTTTTTTCCGTCCTTTTGTTTGAGAATGGTGCCGAACGCCAGTGCGAATTTCGCGATATCAATCGGTGTCAGTGCATCGCCCGGTTTTCCACCTATCGTCCCACGTATGCCTGATATGGATTTTATTAATGACAAAGTATAAAATTTAGTGAGGCAAATGTAGACAATAATGCTTTACGAATGAAAAGTAAAGATTCTAACACGTGTTAAAATAACATACACGTAAGGATAACATACAATTAGATTAACCCGTTGTTCGGTTTAATTTAATTTTGAAAATAAAGATCTACCATATTACCAATTACAAACTTTGTTACTTTTTTTCTTAGTCAAAAAAAGTAACCAAAAAAGACAAGGCAAAACCAATTGCTCCGCTGGTTTTGCCAGCCCACGCTTTTCTACATACTGCTTTATTCAGCAATTTTCTTGTTTTAATTCTATTGCCTTTAAACAGTTCAGTTTGTTAAGATTAATTTTTGCGGATACGTTCCGTGGATATATCCCGGAATACTTTCGGATAAGTGGCTTTTATCCATTCATACGCACCGAAAAGCACCGCTACAAAGAATATATCTCCGAGCAGGCTGTAGCCGAAGAACGGAATCGCCATGATGAAACAGTTGGTCAGTCCTGCCGCATCCGCCGTATATAAACCGCCAAACATCCATACACCCAAATTGGTGATGATAAAAAACAATACGGAACTGATGAGTGTAACAACGGCTGTTTTGGCAATGTTGATTTTTTCGGTATGCAGCAACCAGCCTAAGCAAACGCTGAGCAGGATGGCACCATAAACGAAGAAGATGGTATTGTGCAACAGTGTGTAGTTGTTCATGTAAGACAGCAGCACATCACTGAGCAGCATGGTCAGCATCGGAATGAGCAGCGACCATTTCTTATCCTGAAATTTAGCGCCTGCAAACAAGGCCATCGCCATGACCGGCGTCACATTAAACGGATGCGGTATGAGTCTGAAGATGACAGTTGCTGTGATTAAACCGGTGATTATCCAAAATTTTGATGTGTTCATTTGATGTCTGTTGTGCTACAAATATAAAAAGTAAAACGGAATTTTGTTCTTTATTAGAAATCATTGTTCAAAATATGTTCCATATTCCGTTCGGCCAGAGCGGAAACAGTCATAGCCGGGTTCGAACCCGCGCAACATCCCGGAATCAGCGCACTATCAATTACATATAGCTTTTTGTTATTGTTTACCCTGCCGTAAAAATCCGTGGCTTTTCCCACCACCATCCCACCGCAGGGATGTGCGGACGAATCTGATTTAGGAATTTGCCCTATGATGGAGCTGTTCGTTCCTCCATTTATCTGATTAATTTTTTTGATCGTCGCCATTAACGCCTCATTTACCGTTTTCTGATAGGAATGACCTGAAAATGGATAGTCCAGATAAACATCATCTTTAGCCGCATCATAGTGGAAGGTGCCAAAATCTTTCACCAGTCCGATACCAAAATAACTTAAACAATCACATTCAAATCCGAGTGGAAATGCCAGATGTTCAATATAAATCGGCGCGATGGGATTATTAAAGTCCGGAGTGGAATAATTAGGAGGAAATGCCTGTTCTTTTCCGGAAGGGTTGCTGAGTGATTGTCTTAACACAAAAGCACTCCCGTTGTGTCCCCATCCTCTTCCTGTTTCATCATCTAAATCCGGCAATGTACTTTTCGCTTTTGCTTTCGTCATCAGCTTAGACGTATTGATAGAGCCTGCCGCTAAAAAAAGGTATTCCGTTTCATATTTCACTCTGTTTAACACCCTGCCAACTTCATCAATTTCATTCACGTAAACGATGTAATTTCCTTCACAGTTTTTGGCAATATCTTTTACGACGGACTGTGTCTTTATTTCCAGCCTGCCGGTATCTTTTGCCCATTTCAGGTAATTGAATTCCGCGCTGTGACGGGCACCGCTGCTGCAGCCAAAGATAGATTCCCCTTTGATGGAGGAGGCGATTCTCGTTCCGTTTATTTCTTCCCGTATCTTATCCCAGTCGTACGTGACATCGACTTTCTCCACTTCCAGTCCCGCGTTTTGATTTTCAATTTTGAACCGTTCATAATGATGGAAGTTCGGATGTTGCGCAATATCTTCCGGCATGGGGGTTGCCTGAAAATTTTGTTTCACCAACGGATACCATTTGCTGTCCATCTCCGCATACGGAATCTCCGCAGGAAACACCTGATTGTATAAAATCTCCCGCGGTTGCGAGAAAATACCGCCGAAAACGGCTGTTCCTCCTCCGAGCAATGCCGGGGCAATCACCGTCATGTTAATGCCTTCAAAGCGTTCCATGACACCGATATATTTATCTACCCGGTAAACAGGAGGCAAAAAGGGATTGGCACAAATAGTCCCTAAAAAAGTGGACCGTTTATCTGCTTTAGTCGTCACAATCTGATCCATAGCAACTCCTGCCGGCGGGGCGAATATCGATTGGGTACCATCTCCCGTATCCCAAAACTTTCCGCGTTCCAGCAACAAGACCTCATGCCCGGCTTCCGTCAGGCGGTGCGCTGCAATCGAACCTGCAAATCCGCTGCCGATGACAATCGCTTTCTTCTTGTTGGTCAATGAAGTCGTGTCGCAACTGTATGGATTATACGTAACCTTTCCGCAGCTGTCCATGGCCATCGCCGCCGCTGATAAAGAAGAAAGTGCAACGAATCTGCGTCTGCTGATTTTACCTGTTTGTATTTCTTTCATATTCATCCTGTAATTTTTTAAAAATCATGTTCAAGAATGTGTTCCATATTCCGTTCGGCCAGTGCACAAATGGTGAGCGCCGGATTGCAGCCGGCAGCCCCCGGCAGCAATGCCCCATCGATGACGAACAACCCGGATGCATTCAGTACCCTGCCATAAGCATCTGTAGCCTGCGTGATGACGGCTCCTCCCAGCGGATGATACGTTGATGTATCGAGCGGGATGGCCCCCAGCAAACCATTCAAAGCACCACCGTGCTGCCGGTTGATGCGTTCCAGTATCGCTTTTGCAGCCGCATTCATGACCTGCTGATTGCTGACGCTCCGCTGCGGATAAATCAAATCGGCAGTATCCTTTGCCGGGTTGTATCTGAAGTATCCTCTGGTCGTATGCAATCCCATAAAATTATACCCGATGGCATGCAAATCGATATTGGAAAAATTAAACGGAAAATTTTCAACAAAAAACGACATAGCCGGATTACTGATATCCTGTGCCGCAAACACCGGCGGGAAACTTTGCTGAGCGCCGGTGGCTTCCCGCATACCTCCTCTCAGAAATAAAGCAGAGCCAGTATTACCCCAACCCTGGCCTATAGAATCATTCAGGTTCGGAATGCGATTTTTGGCTTTCGCTTTTGTCAGTAAACCGGAGGTTCCGACAGCACCTGCCGCTAAAAATAAATACTCACAGCGATAAAGCCTGTTAGCCACTACCCTGCCGCTTTCGTCTATTTCTTCGGCCTCTACGAGGTATTTATTATCGCAGTTCAGCGAAATATCTTTTACGATAGTCTGTGTCTTTATTTCCAGCCTGCCGGTGTCCTTCGCCTTTTTCAGATACGTATCGTTTGTTGTAATTTTTACTCCGCTGTTGGTGCCGAACACACATTCCCCCGCGATGGCCGACTTACGCTTTGTACCATTAATTTCTTCCTGTAAAATAGTCCAGTCAAAATTATTCTGAAGCTTCACCGGTTGTAATCCGGCAGCAGCATTCTGATTGTTGAAAATCTCTTTGTAGTGGAATAAGGGATGTTGCGCCAGCGTATCCGGAATTTCGGTACACCTCATCTCTTGCAGTACCATCGGGAAAAATTTTGAGTCTAACTCCGAATAAGAAATGGCCGGCGCAAAAAGACGGCTAAACACGCTCGCATCCGGCTTTGCCCATATACCGCCAAAGGTTACAGAGCCGCCACCCAAACATGCTGCCGCATTCACCGCCATATTTTGTCCTTTGAATTTCTCCAGAATGCCAATGTATTTGCGGGAATAGGAAATCGGCAAACCAAAAGGCAACGGATTTTCAAGGCTGAGCCAGGCAGCACGGTTATCTGTACCAAAAACATCGGAAAAGACATTGCTGTTGCCGTCCGTTATCCATTCCCTGCCTCTTTCCAGCAAGGTAACTTCCTCTCCCGCTTCTGTCAGTCGCCTGGCAGCAATACTGCCGCCAAAACCGCTGCCAATGATGATTATTTTTCTCGACAGGTATTCGCCGGAAGTACAAGGCTGGTTATTCAATGCCGGTAACGGGTCGGTACAGCGAGCCACTGCGAGTCCCGCAGCGGCCATACCGCTGAGTTTAATAAAGCTTCTTCGCTTTAGTGCATGTTTAGCATTAGCTGTTTCCAGTATCTGATTGTTTACTGAACAAAGATACTATAATTTACCAAACAAACGTTTGGTAAATTGAAAAAAATATAGCTTGGAATAATTGTGTAGTTTAAATTGTATTTTTGGATTTAATTATCTACCTGTTTCTCTATAATAAGTCTTGTTACTTTTTTTCTTAGTCAAAAAAAGTAACCAAAAAAGACAAGGCAAATTATTCAAGTATATAGTTTTTTTTTAGGAGTTCATGAATGCTAAAGCATTTCAATTGCTCCGCTGGTTTTGCCGGCCCACGCTTCTTTACATGTTACTTTATTTGACTTTATACTTTCTTCAATTTCATTTTTTGTATCTACCCCGAAGAAAACAGCACAACGCGTACATTTTATTTTTCGGGGAAAGTGGCCAGGTGGGTTTGAAAAACGCCGGTTTTGCGGTCTTCAAAAAACTTGCGGAGGGCAAACGCGGAGGAGCTGAACGCCATTTCCTTCCAGGGGATTTCCTCTTCGGCAAACAGGGCAGATTCTATGCTCTCCTCGCCGTTGCGGATAATGCCGTCTTTGAGGCGCGCCAGAAAATGGATATACACCTGATTGGCTTGCGGCAGGTTATAGACGGTGAGCACCTGCTGGATGTCGATTTCCGCACCGGCTTCTTCCCAGGTTTCGCGTATGGCGCCGTCTTCCGCTTTTTCAAAATCTTCGAGGTAGCCGGCGGGCAGGTTCCAGTAGCCGCGACGTGGCTCTATGGCGCGGCGGCAGAGGAGTACTTTATCTTCCCAGGTGCAGAGGGCGCCCACCACCAGTTTGGGATTGGTATAGTGGATGGTATTGCAATGCTCGCAAACGATACGCTCCCTGCCTTCCGCCGGTTTAAGAACAACCGGCTGCCCGCAGGAGCTGCAAAATTTCTGAAGCGTAAACATGGAGACAAGTTAACAGTAAAAATTCAGATGGCAAAAAAATGGCATTCGTTTATGGAAATGTGCGAATTTTTGTATCTCAATGGTAAAATATATGTATGGAATGGAGTGCCAAATTGGTCAAATACAGACAGGAAAGCAGAATTGCCGTCTATTTTGAAAAAAACAAAGAGATGATCACCCGCATCAAAAAGCTGGACGACGCCCGGTGGAGTTACAGTCTGGGTGCCTGGCATGTGCCCAACAATGAAGAGAACCGGAAGCGGTTTAAACTGGAAAATGCGGTTTTGAGGACAGAAAAGACCATGAAATTGGAGCAGTTCAGCCGATGGATGAAATCCAAACGCTACAGCGATAACACTATTAAAACATATACGGATGCCTTAAAATCATTTTTGCTTTTTTACAATTCCAAACCGGTAGAGGAAATGACGAATGAGGATATCATTGACTATAACAACGAGTACATCCTAAAGAATAAACTTTCTTCATCCTACCAGAACCAGGTAGTAAATGCGGTAAAACTGTTTTTCCGGACGGTAGAAAACAAAGTCATGAAGGAGGAGTTGATTCACCGGCCGAAGCGGGAAAAACAGCTCCCAAAGGTATTGGCTGAAGAAGAGGTTGCTGCCATCATAAATTCACTAAGTAATGTAAAGCATCAAAGCATGTTGAGTTTAATTTATTCGGCAGGATTAAGAAGAAGCGAATTGCTGAAAATGAAAATATCAGATATTGACAGCAAAAGAATGCTTATTCACATCAGGAATGCAAAAGGCATGAAAGACAGGGTTGTTCCATTGAGCCCAACTGTTTTACAATTATTGCGACTATATTATAAAGTATACAAACCTGAGCAATGGCTCTTTGAAGGTCAGGATGGTAACGAGTATAGCGAACGCAGTTTGTCATTAGTATTAAAAAAGGCATGTAATTTGGCAGGAATTAAAAAATATGTTAATTTGCATATGTTGCGGCATAGTTACGCTACACATTTATTGGAAAACGGTACTGATTTAAGATTCATTCAAGAGTTATTAGGGCATAAATCATCTAAGACGACAGAAATTTATACCCACGTGAGCAGGCAATCCTTGAGTAAGATCATCAGTCCATTAGACAGGATTAATATAAAAATAAAAGGAAATGAGTAACTTTAAAAACTTCCCATATCCACCCAAAAAGGAGAGATTGGAGAAGTTTTTAGGCAAAAAACTTCCGCTATAAACAA
>JAXLTW010000026.1:0-46378 GCA_046329865.1 Chitinophagales bacterium
CAATAAAATTTACATATACAACTATTAAATTTGACCACCAGGTTCCTTTCCAGAATCTATTTTTAGACTTTGGTAATGATTATTACTTTGATAGTTTTTACCCCGTCTCACTTTCTAAATCTACTTTTGGAAAAGTAAATTATAATCTTATTAAGTCTAAAATCTACTATAATTCTTTAATTCCAATAAGATATGATTACGATTACACTATAAATTCAGACGGAAGAGTTTCAGAAATGATTATTAGAATAACAAGTTCTACAAATTATAGAATCATAGCGGATATAATATATTACTGAATTAGTGGTTGTTATCTTAAACGGAACCGAAAGGTTCCGTTTTTTGTTTTACAGGAATTTGGTATATTGCGATAGTATGTCGGAAACACTCATCAATAAAGTAGCGCAAAGCGGACTGATTACGCTGGACCTGGAAGATTTCTTTCCGAAAGAGGAAATCTTGGAGCTCGATATCAAAGAGTGGCTGTTTCGCGGCCTGATCCTGAAAGAGGCGGAGTTTCGCGCATCGCTGAAAGCCATAAATTGGTCTGCCTATCAGGATAAGACAGTGGCGGTATTTTGTTCCACCGATGCCATCATCCCCCAATGGGCATGGATGCTGGTAGCTACCTACCTGGCCAACAGCACCGCCCGCTTTTTTTTCGGTACCAAAGAAGAAGTGGAACAGAAATTGTTCTTATCCAATGTACAACAGCTCGATGAAAATAAATACCGTGATGAACGTATCATTATCAAAGGATGTGGCACCAAAACAGTCAGCGGCGAAGCGTATCTGGAGATAACAAAAAAATTGCAGCCTGTCGTAAAATCACTGATGTTCGGTGAACCCTGCTCAACCGTACCGGTGTACAAGAAGAAATAAGATATTCGATACAATGTTTTTACAACAGATTGAAGGATTCAATATGTTAAGTTAAACCTGCTAACCGTAAGAGGGATAGTTTTTTGAAAAGCACAGCAATAGCAGTAAAATGAACGAAGGGATGACCAGAAGCATTTGAGGTCATTTTATCTGCGGTTGATACCGATAGCTATCGGTATCAAATTGCCTTGCTTTTCGAAAATGCTTTTTGTTTACTTTTTTGCATAAAAAAGTAAAAGACTTTTTAATTGAATATATAATAAGGTATAAAAAATAACATCCTGTAAAGAATACATTTTATACCTTCAAAGTAATTAACTTGTAGCTAATTCATGAAAAATAAATTTCTCTTTTTCGCCCTTGGAATCTTTGCCTTCGCGGTCATGGCATTATTTATCAACGCCACTACAGACGGATTAAATGCTTATTTCCCATTTATCAAAACGAAAGAGAAACAGGAAAACCTGGCACTACCGGTGCAAACGACGTATGCCGTAAAAATTCCCGCTGACGTTGATTTTGCCGGAGAACCGGTGCTGCTGGATGACCCCGAAGTGCGGGAACGATTGGACAGAGAGTTAACCGTGAACGCCTACTGGCAATCATCTACCATACTGATGTTTAAAAGAGCCAACCGCTGGTTGCCTGCGATAGAGAAAATATTAAAAGAAGATACCATCCCGGATGATTTTAAATACCTGTGTATGGCAGAAAGCGGATTTGATAATGTGGTGTCACCTTCCGGGGCTGCAGGGTTTTGGCAGATTATGAAAGTGACCGGTATACAGCATGGTCTTTTGATTAATAATGAAATAGATGAAAGATATAATGTGGAGAAGGCAACAAGAGCGGCATGCCGGTATCTGAAAGATTCCAAAGCAAAGACCGGCTCCTGGACGGCGGCGGCGGCGGCTTACAATATGGGCGTTTCAGGAGTCATCCGGCAACAAACGTTACAGGGTGAAACCGCCTATTATCACTTGTTGCTGAATTCCGAAACCAGCAGATACGTGCAACGGATAGTAGCGCTCAAAATCATTCATCAGCATCAGCGGGATTACGGTTTGTATTTAAATAAGGAAGATTTATATCCTGAAATACCAACCACCACACAGCAAGTGTCCGGTACGGTAAACTGGGTAGATTATGCCAAACAAAACAACATCAGCTACAAGATGCTGCGCATCTGCAATCCATGGATCCGGGATTTCTCGATGCTGAATAAGGAGAAACGAACGTTTGATGTGAAAATTCCTGTATAGTTAACGCAGCAGCAATACCGTGCCCGTTTGGGTATAATCCTGATTGTTTTTTCCCTTGTATTTGAGGATGTATACATAAGAGTCAAGAGGCGCTTTTGTATCCCGGAAAATACCATCCCAGCTGGCGTTTATGTCATTTGTGGAAAATACCAGCTGATACCAGCGGTCAAAGATTTTAAACTCATAGCCATCCGTTTGTGCATACAGTAAGAATGGCTTGAATGTTTTGTTCACGCCGTCCGGCACGAATGCCTGCGGTATAAATGCTTTCGGTTCAGGTTGCACACATACGATGTTGGAATGACTGGCTAATGTTTCTCTGGGAGCCTTGTCGTTGTTATTGGTAAAAAAGGCGGTAATTCTGTAACATACTTCTGCTAAAGAATCTTTGGAATAATCGAACAGGCTGTTCTCCAAAAATGATGTCTGTGCTCTGTCGAAAGTGCCTACCTCCACCGTATCTGTTCCTGTAATTTTTTCCAGTAAAAAATGCTGAAAGTTGCTGTTTTGGATTTCAAAACCACTCCACAAAATGTCGGCCTTATTGTTACTTTTCTTCTTTATCCCGATGCGTAAAGTGGTGGCGGTGTCGGAAGAATGTGTGCTGAAACAACTATCCACCAAATTGACTCTGTACGTGAAAGTCTGGTTGTTCACTTCCAGTCCATCATCGGAGAACAAATAGGTGGATGGGTCTGGTTCATCCGGAATATTGATGATGGGTGAAAAGACAATGCCGTCATTGCTGCGCTGCAGGATGATGGTTTTGGGCGGCGCGGCTGCCGTATCTCGTTTGTAGTCGATAATAATATTGCCATTTTCTACGGTGATATTTCGGATATAATCATTGACGGGTTTCTGAATGACATCTGCACTGAAACACCGTTCATTGGAAAAAGAAGTGCGTCCATTGGGCAAATTAGCCTTGATGCGAACACAGACGGTATCTCTGAAAGGGATGTTTTGTAACAGGAAATTGGTGGTGGACGCAGCAACGCTACCGGCGGTAGCGAAAGCGCCATGGTTGATGCTTTGCTGGATTTCATAATTGACCACTTGCGCGCTACCAATCTTATAGGCCTGCCAAGATACGTTTGCCGTTTGTGTGCACCTGTCCGGAGCTGCCACCTGCATCAGCATGGTGCGATGGTCGGCACTGTCGGGAGTAATGGCACCCTGAAGTCCGGCGGGATCCTCGCAAAATTCCAGAGAGCGTACCTTGTATCGGATGGCGGTTGCGTCCGGGTTGTTGTCAGTATCTGTGTAAGTAGTATTCAATCGCCCGAAAATGGTATCCGGTGTGGTAAAACCATCCCTGTCGTTGTAAATCAGGTAGGCACTTACTTCAGGCGAAGGGGCGGGTATCCAATTCAACTGTACTTGTCCGTTAATGACGGTGGCATTGACGATAACGGTATAGGGTTGCGGTTTTTCGTTGTTAAGTGTATCGGAAGTTACTCTGGCAGGTGGTGAAGGATTGTTGCAGCTGCCGCGGTTAATCATGAAATAGTGGACCGTTTGCCCACCACTTACAACAGACAGCAGCACCGTGGTTTGTAAAGGATTGGTGAGTGTGGTGTCCAATGTGTAGGGGCCATTCTTGCTGCCAACGGATCGGTAGATTTCGTATCCGGCAAAACAGGGATTAGGGCTTGCCGGTAATGTCCAGTTGAGTTCCACCTGGCTGGCATTATTGCGGACGCAGACCAGTTTAGGCGCTTCGTATTCGGTTTGAGCAAAGGAGTGAAAACTGAATAAAAAGCACAGGACGGCCATCCATCGCTTCAATGGAAAATTTGTATGTGTAAACAATGTGTTATTTAGTTCAGACATTTTTATCATAATCGCATCACATTAAATCAACCAACAGCCACTTCCAGCATACCCTCTTTTCGAAAATACTGTTGTGCCAGACGTTGTAAAGATACGGCATCTGTCTCTCTTAAAGTTTCCACGATTTCTGAGAATTTGTGAATATTAACATTTTCTATGCTGTAACTTTTGAAGACTTCCGCCTGGTTGAAAGGGCCGTCTGTTCTGCTCAGGAATTTCCCCAGCAAATAATTTCTGGCCAGGGAAATTTCAGCTTCCGGAATACGTTCATTTTGTAAACGCTCCATCTCCGAATATATTTCACGAAGACACAGTTCCAGGTTTTCAAGATTGGTGTCTGTCTGAATGGAAAACAAGCCGGCGTGTTTCATGGTAAATAATCCGGAGTGAATGCCGTAAGTAAGTCCTTTATCTTCGCGGATATTACTCATCAGGCGCGATCCGAAATAACCGCCGAAGATAGTATTCAGTAAAACAAAGGAAGCATAATCCGGATGCTCTTTCGTAAAAAGCGTATTGCCGATGACGATGGACGCCTGAACGGAATTGGCTTTGGGAATACGAATCGTCTTTCGTTCGGCTACTGGTATAGCCGGCACTGCCACCGAGCCGGTGGAAGCCACCGCGTTCCGCTTCCAGCCACCCAGTGTGCGGTGCAGAATATCGATTTCCTGTTTGCCATATTTTCCCGAAATGAAGACAGTACATTTTTCCGGTATGAGTTCTCGTCTGTAGTATTGGAACAGGTCATCCTGTGTCAGTTGTTCTATAATCTCTTTATTGGTCTCGTAGCCATAAGGATGTGTATTGCCAAAAATTTCTTTTTTAAAAGTATTATCTGAAATGTAATCGTTCTTTTCAAGCGAAAGAGACAGGTTTGCAAATGCTTTTCTTTTTTGGTGCTCCAGTTCTTTCTCCGGAAAGGTACATTCGTTCAGGCACAGCAGTGCATAGGACAGCGTTTGCTCAAGGAACCGGTTCATACAATAGATTGCAACCGTGAATGAATTATAGCCGGAGCCGGTTTTGATAGTGCTTCCCAGCGCGTCAATCATTTCATTGATCTCAAACGAGTTTTTATGTGAAGTGCCGCTCTTGAAAAGGCTGGCTACAAATGCCGACTGCAATGGTTTGTTTTCTGTCCAGCGTCCTGCGTTGAAAACCAGGTCAATCCGCAGGATATCGTTTTTGGTGCCATTGAATCCATACATTGGAATCTGGTTGGGCAATGTGAAGTGTTCCGGTTCCGGAAAAATGATGGTGTCTATTGCGTGTATCGTAGGTAAAGTCATGCAGTATCATTGTTTTTTAAGGTAAAAGAGGGTATTGCTTTTTTCTTTCCGGAAGAGCCTTTTGGCATAGTCCTGTACGTCTGTTGTACTGACAGCTTCATAGTGGCGTTCTTCTTCGTTAATCAGGTTGGCATCACCCAGCAGTTCATAATAGGCTAAGCTGATGGTGCGGTTCAGCAGGCTGGCTTCTGAAAAGTTCATATACGTCAGCATCTTGTTTTTGCATTTCTGCAATTCTTGTTCGCTGACGGGTTCAAGTTGTAACTTTTCCAGTTCTGTCCAGATAAGTCCTGTTGCCTTTTGTATGTCATAGCCATCGGATACTTTTCCTTCTATGGTGAACATACCCACATCGTTACTGGCGGAAATGTATGCATCAATTTCGACAAATGCCTTCTCATGCTTCACCAGCCGTTCATGCAGCCGTGAGGAAGTGCCATTGGATAAGATATCCGAAACGACATCCG
Organism: Chitinophagales bacterium; assembly: GCA_046329865.1. Taxonomy (GTDB): domain Bacteria; phylum Bacteroidota; class Bacteroidia; order Chitinophagales; family JADIYW01; genus JADJSS01. The sequence continues at coordinate 5,737 of JAXLTW010000026.1, forward strand.
CTTTGTAATAATCCGGATGCATCCGGTCGCACATCTTAAATGCGATGTACACCGCATTCAGCGGAACGGATTCGTAGACGGTCTGTTCTTTGGCTGCGGTCTGCTCCGGTTCGGAGAACACATTTGGTGTCAACGGTACAGAGGGCATGTTGTCGAAGTAGTGGTGCGCCAGTTGTGATGCCTGCTCCCTGCCTATGTTTCCTGCAATGACCATAATGGCATTGTTGGGAGCATAATGCTTGTCATAGAAAGATTGCACATCTTTAAGGGTGGCATCTTCAATATGTTTCAGCGACTTGCCGATAGTGGGCCATTTATAAGGATGTTGTTCGTAAACCATCTCGCGCAGCAAGTGCCATACATTGCCATACGGCTGATTGATGTAGTTCTCCTTAAATTCCTCACAGACCACCTTTCGCTGAACGGACAGGCTTTTGGCGTTGATGGACAGGTTGAACATGCGGTCTGCCTCCAGGCACAAAGGAGTTTCGATATTGGCGGCAGGAACAATATCGTAGTAGTTGGTATAATCGTTGTTGGTAAAAGCGTTGTTTTCACCCGATGCAGCCTGTAGCGGTTTGTCAAAATCCGGAAAATGTTTACTGCCGCTGAACATCAGGTGTTCAAATAAATGCGCAAAACCTGTCCTGTTTTCATCTTCGTCCCTGGCACCCACTTTGTAGAGGATGTTTACCACCACAAAGGGAGTTGTCGCATCATGGTGATGAATCAGCGTCAGTCCGTTTTTAAATACTTCTTTACTATAATCAATCATGCAGCAAAAGTACGTTTTTTTAAATTTAAAAATTTTAATACAGTGTATTCGTCCAAAACCCTGTTAGAATTGTGAGTATAACTTTTTAACCGTACTTTTGTTTATCCAACAACAACATGCAGTTAGCTGATTTATACCTGAAAGCGCTCAACTTTGAATTCCTCACCATAGAAGAGGGGGTGTTTTTATTTGAACATGCTCCAACCGCCGAATTAATGGCCATCGGGCATCAATTGCGTAAAATACAGAAACCGGATAACATCGTCACCTGGCAGATAGACCGGAATGTGAATACGACCAATGTCTGTGTTGCCAATTGTAAATTCTGTAATTTTTACAGAAAACCCGGTCATGAAGAAGCCTATATCACGGATATGGAAACATATAAAAGGAAGATTGACGAAACCATCCAATACGGTGGTGATCAGTTGCTTCTGCAGGGCGGGCATCATCCGGATTTAGGACTTCAGTTTTATGTCGATACTTTTTCCTCCATTAAAAAGATATATCCCGAAATAAAATTACATGCGCTCGGACCACCGGAGATTGCCCATATCTGCAAACTGGAGGGTTTGTCGCATACAGAAGTGTTGAAAGAACTTAAAAAAGCCGGACTGGATTCATTGCCAGGTGCGGGTGCGGAGATTCTGAACGACCGTGTCAGGCGATTATTAGCCAAGGGCAAATGCAGCGGCGAGGAATGGATGAATGTGATGCGTGCGGCACATCAGTTGCATATTACCACTTCTGCCACCATGATGTTCGGGCACATTGAAACCATTTATGAGCGTATGGAGCATCTGGTCTGGATACGACAGGTGCAGCATGAAAAACCTGCTGATGCCAAAGGCTTTCTGGCTTTTATTCCATGGCCGTATCAGGACGAAGGCACCTTGCTGAAAAAGATGCGCAATATCCGCAATCAGGTGACAGGGGATGAATATATCCGTATGTTGGCGATTTGCAGAATCATGTTGCCCAATATTAAGAACATACAGGCATCCTGGCTTACTGTCGGTAAGAATGTGGCACAATTGTGCCTCCAGGCTGGCGCCAATGATTTTGGTTCTATTATGATTGAAGAAAATGTGGTTTCTGCCGCCGGCGCGCCACATCGGTTTACTTCAAGAAGCATACAGGATGCCATTCGTGCCGCCGGATTTGAACCAAGGCTCAGAAACCAGCAGTATGAGTTCAGGCAAATGCCGGAATACATGGAAGAACAGACGATAAATTATTAAACAAAAAAGTCCGGAACTGCTTTATTTTATTGGTGTTTGCAGGTATCAGTGTACAGAGATAACTGCTTGTGTAAAATAAACCACTACCTGATTGTTTGTATATTTCCGGAGAAACACCAAGATTCCATTAAAAATTCTTAAAAAATTTCTTGTTTCTTAAAAAAATGTAGTAATATTGCGGATTAACATACATTTAACTTCTTTAAGAATTATTAACAAAACCAGTTAGTCTTTATGAAAAAAACGCTATTATTATGGTTATTTGGGTTGTTGTTGACAGCTCAGGTATTTGCGCAGAACCGCTCCCTTAGTGGTACTGTAAAGGATGCAACCACCGGTGAGGCACTGATAGGTGTGAACGTTACAGGAAAGGGTACAACAATTGGCACCGTTACAGACATTGATGGTAAGTACACATTGGAATTGCCAAAAGATGTTACCACGCTAGTATTCTCCTACGTTGGATACACTAATTTAGAAAAACCGATTACTTCTCTGAAAATCGATGCAGCCATGGCTGTTGAAGGAAAAGTGTTGGAAGAATTGGTGGTTACTGCATTAGGGGTGAAGAAAGAGGAGAAAGCATTAAGTTATGCGGTACAGAAAATTGGCGGAGATGATATCAATAAAGCCAGAGAGACAAACATTGTTAACTCGTTAAGCGGTAAAATTGCCGGTGTACAGGTAACCAACAGTTCCGGTGCGGTAGGTGCTTCTTCCCGATTGGTCATCAGAGGAAGTAACTCCATCACAGGTAATAACCAGCCTTTATATGTAATTGATGGTGTTCCTATTGACAACAGTTCTTTTAGTGATGCAAGGTTCCACGGAGTGGATTTGACCTTCAAACAGTATCTGACTCCATAAACATGGATGACGTAGAAGATATTCAGGTTTTAAAAGGGCCAACTGCGACGGCTATCTATGGTATCCGTGCTGCGAATGGAGTGGTGTTGGTTACAACTAAAAAAGGACCTAAAAGTAAAGAAGGCGGACCAATTGGCGTTTCTTTGAATACTTCATTGACATTTGAGCAGCCATTGGTTATACCTGATTTCCAAAATTCATACGGACAAGGACCGAATAAAGATTTCTTTACCTGGGGTGATGAAGGTGATGCGGATGGTGCAGTGGATGAAAGCTGGGGACCTCCATTGGATAAAGGATTAGAGTTTGTTCAGTGGAATTCCTATACAGTAGGTGGTAAACCATTACCATGGGTTTCAAGACCAAACAATGTTAGAAGCTTATACAGAACAGGTATCACCTGGAATAACAGTGTGGCATTTGAAGGTGCTACCGATAAATTTACTTACAGACTCTCTTTTGGTAATAACAACCAAAAAGGTATGATTTACAATACCGACTTCAACAGATATACCGTTGCAGTAAACGCTTCCGGAAAATTGACAGAAAAATTAACCTCCAGTTTCTCCTTGAACTACATCAAAGAAAAATCAGGCAACCTGCCTACAGGTGGTTATGCTTCTGAAAACTTTGTACAACAAACCATCTGGTCCGGACGTAACGTGGATTTCAACGCGTTAAAAGACTGGAGAAATTTACCAATAGTTGGTGCAGGAAGACCTGCAGCTGGTACTCCATACAACTGGAACACACAGTTCCAAAACAACCCATTCTGGGTATTGGATAACAATTTGAATAAATACGATAAAAACAGAATCATTGGTAATATCCAATTGAATTACCAAATCAAAAAATACTTGTTTGTAAAAGCAAGAACAGGAGCTGACTACTGGTCCAGCGTTATTACTGAGCAAAAATCAATTGGAACAAACGAATCACTGGATGGTTTCTTTAGAGAAAACCACAGAAATGCTACTGAGATGAACTCAGAGTTGATGATTGGCTATGATGATAAGTTCCTGAAAGACAGATTAGGGGTAACCTTAACCTTAGCAGGAAACTTAATGACAGAGCGTTACAAAAGAGTGGCTGTACAGGCAGATGCATTGGAATTACCGGGTTTATATACTATCGGTAACGTAAAATCCGGTACAACTGCTCAGTCTTTAACAGAACAAATCAATAGTAACCTATACAGTATCTACGGTACAGGTGGATTGTCTTGGGATGGTTGGATATATACCGACTTCTCTGTAAGAAATGACTGGTCCAGCCGTTTACCTAAGAAATCCAATAACTTCTTATCCTATTCAGTAGGTGGTGGTTTGGTATTGTCAGAGTTGATTAAAAAGAATCAGGATATGTTGAATTACCTGAAAATCAGAGGTAGTTATTCAAAAGTGGGTTCTTTTGGAGCATTAGAGCCATACAGAACAGACCAGACATTCACTATCCGAAATCTGAAATTAGGAAGTACCATATTAATCTTTGACCCATCTACGTTAAACAATCCGAATCTGAAACCGGAGTCTACAAAGAGCTGGGAAGTTGGTTTAGAGGCAAGACTTATTAAGAACAGAATCAATTTTGATGTTGCTTATTATGAAAAGAAAAGTTCTGACTTGTTAGTTCCGGTGAACGTTTCTGCGGGTACAGGTTATACCAGTGCATGGAACAACGTTGCATCTATCAAGAACAACGGGGTGGAATTACAATTCGGAGCAAAACTTTTAGATAAAGCGGATTACAAAATCGGAGTTAATTTAAACTGGGCTAAAAACTGGAATAAAGTACTCTCTTTAGGTGGTCTGGATTCTTATATCTTAGGTGGCCAATGGGATATGACATTGGAAGCCAGAGTTGGTCAGCCATTAGGTTTAATTGTCGGACACGATTATTTACGTGCACCGGATGGACAAATCATCCATACAGATGGTTTGCCAACACCTGATCCGACTACAAAAGTATTTGGCTCTATCGTTCCTAAATGGACAGGTGGTGTTAGCTTAGATATTTATGTGAAAGGTGTGAGCATCAGTACTTTATTTGATATGAAATGGGGTGGTTTAATTCACTCAATGACCTACACTTGGGGTAGATATGCTGGAACCCTGAACGAAACATTGTTAGGAAGAGAGACAGGTATCGTGGGTGTTGGTGTTAAGAATGTGGGTACTGTGGACAATCCAACATTTGTACCGAATGATGTAGTAAGAACTGCACAGGATTATAACCATGCTGCATTCGATAACAGTACAACAGTGAACGGTACATTTGATGCGTCTTATGTGAAATGGAGACAATTGGTGGTTAGCTATAGCCTTCCTAAAAAAGCATTTAAGAATACAAGAATTGAGGATGTTGGATTTGGTGTAGTAGCTCGTAACCTGATGATACTTTACAAAAAAGCGCCGCATATCGATCCGGAATCAGCGTTTAGTAGTGCTAATGGTGAGCAAGGTCAGGAATTCGGACAATTGCCATCAGCGAGAAGTATTGGATTTAACTTCAATATTAAATTCTAAAAATTTAAAAGTAACGACATGAAAAAATATATTTTAGCATTTGGAATTTTCTCGGTACTACTACAAGGATGTAGTGATTTCGAGAGTACGAACACCAATCCGAACCAGCCTGGGAAAGTACCGGCTGCAGCTCTAATCCCGAACATATTATATACATGTATGGGCGAAGATGGAGATGTTGCCAATTCAACAGGTATGTATTCTACCTTTGTAGGAGGTGATATGGGCGGATGTTGGGCACAACATTTATCAAAAGTACAATACAATGATGAAGAACGGTACAAACCACGTGGTGGTGTAGTACAGGATTTCTGGGAAACCATATATGAAGATGTTGTCAATGATGCCAACAAGATGAATATTCTTGCTACAGAAGAGAATAACAAAAACCTGCAAGGTATAGCCTTGGTATTAAAAGCATACGGCTTCAGTGTTTTGACAGATTGTTACGGCGATATTCCTTTCTCTGAAGCGTTAAAAGTGAATGAAGGTATCCTGAAACCAAAATACGACAAACAAGAAGATGTATATACCGGAATTTTAGCATTGCTGGATGAAGCACAAACATTACTTGCTCCCGGAAATGGAGAGGTGCCTTCTTCTTCAGATGTATTATACAAAGGAGATATCACTAAATGGAAAAAATTTGCCGGATCTTTGAAGTTCAGATGCTTAATGCGTATTTCTTCTAAGAAAAACGTAGCGGCAGATTTACAGGCGATTGTGAATAGTGGCAATTTATTTGCTTCTAATGGTGATGATGCTGAATTTATTTTCAATTCTGCACAGCCTACTGCGAATCCTTTCTATGAGACAGTAGTTTTTGGAAACAGGGCTGAGTGGAAAGTAAACAGTGTTTTAGTAGAAATGCTTACTAATATTGGCGACCCTAGGTTACCGGTGTATGCTCAAAAAGCAGTTTCTGATGGTACATACAGAGGAAAGCCTTCCGGGTATAACAATGTCCCTTCTGCAGCATTCGGATATAAAAATATCTCTGCAATTGGTACAAAATACTTGAAACCGGATGCTCCTGGTGTATTTATGTCTTATGCGGAGTTATGCTTTTTAATGGCTGAAGCAAAACAAAGAGGTCTTATCTCGACAGGCTCTGTAGAAGATTTCTATAATAAAGGTATTTCTGCTTCCATGGCATATAATGGAATTAGTGCTTCTGATATCGCCACCTATATTACTAAGCCGTCTGTAATGTTAGCACCGGGAGAAGAGTTGCAAAAAATTGCAGAACAAAAATGGCTGGCATTATTTGGTCAGGGTATTGAAGCATGGACAGAGTGGAGAAGAACTAAGTTCCCTGAATTAAGTCCTGCGGTTGATGCGGTATTGGATGAAATTCCATCCAGATATCAATATCCTTCCAATGAGCAGTCCATTAACGCTGATGCATACAATGCGGCAGTAACTAATCAAGGTCCTGATTTGTTAACAACTAAAATTTGGTGGTTGAAACCATAATTTTTAACTTTTAAAAATAGTTACAATGAAAAAAATAAATGTTAGATTAGGTTTACTCTTTATATTTCTTATAAGCATGATAGGTGCTTGTACGAAGTTTGACAACCCGGTTACAAAAGATGCCCAGGAAGGCGGATTAGTTGAAATCAGAACTTCTGCCATTATTTACAACTTAGGTTTAATGGATTCTGCGTATACTGTAGATATCAAGTTTTATCAGGGAGTTAGTCATAATATCAAAAAAATTGATATTAAAAGACAGTTCTTTAGTGTTGATGATACCGGTGCCGCAGTTCAATCAGAAAAGATATTGTATAAAACAATTGATTTGTCAGCAAGAACTACATCAGGGTTTACAAGCTATACGGCTAACTTCAGAGAATTGGCTGATGGTATGACTATAAATGGCGACCCTATTCCACAGGATGATGCAGACATGAAACCAGGTTTCTACTGGTTGTTGACGTATGAAATTACACTGGATGACGGTCGTGTGGTTATACCAACAAGCAATACAATTTTTGTCAACGCCCGTTTTGCAGGTACTTATAAAGTGATCGATAAAAAATATTTTAGAATTGGTGTTAACAGAGATGACTTAGATCCGCTTTGGCAAACAGAGGTATCCATCTCTGCATTGAACGCATCTACCTATATTTTGCTGGATCAAATAGGTCCTTTCCCTGGTAATAGTTTAATCTTTTCAATAGACGATGATGGTTCTGATGTCTTAACTATCAATTATCCCATCATTTATGAAGGAACTACACAATTGATTAATAATGTAACACTTGCTACTTGTGCTGCTAACCCGGGAGACTTGAACAATGTGGACTGCGATAACTCCAATAAGGCGATTAAATCACCTATTTTGAAAGACACGTTGATTATGTCATTTGGCTATGTCACACCAGGCAGCGGACCAAGAGAGTTCTATCAAAAATTGGTAAAAATCTAAATAATAAAAGATCTAAATTTATAGTATGAAAAATATGTTTAAACTAAGTTCAGTATCCCTTTTGCTTCTTTCTGCCATTGCCATATCATTGACGGGATGTAAGAAGGATCAATATACGGGTTACAGCTCCCTGACACCGTCTTCGCCTACAGTACAGATTGATGGTGTACCTTCAGCGGTTATTGTCAGAGAGGATACTGCTGGCGTTATCGTTAATGTTACAGTTACTTTGAGCGAACCACAGATAGTTGAAGTTCATATCCCTATCAAACAAATTGCGGGCGATGCAGAACTGGATGCAGATTATACTCTTTCTACTCAGGAACTGGTTTTTGAGCCATATACAACAGGTCCTCAGACATTCCAGGTGGAAATATTGGATGATGATGTAGCAGAAGCAGACGAAACACTTAAACTGCAAATTGGTGATGAATCAGTTGGAAATGTTAAAATTACCCCTGTTACTATGGATGTGACTATTACAAATGCCACAAATTTGGAGTTGAATATGGCATTTCACTGGAATAAAACATTCACAATTCACTACTGGGATTTCTTTGATGGAATTCCTAAAGATACAACGCTTAATACCGAATCAAACTTCCCTCAATTTGGAGGTTATCCCGTTATGGATTTAGATTTTGTAGTTTTTGACTCATTAGGTGCTGCAGGTGGCTCAGAGGTTGGAAATACAGATGCTCAAACAGGCGCTATTCCAGAAAGATATACTTTTGTAGCACCGGATGACGAAGGCGTTTATGTTGTATCTGCACTTCTTTACGTTAATGCTATCAAAGCATTGGGTTATGGATATGTGTCAGGACCACAAGGCTCTATTCCGGTGACAACGACATTTGACAGGAAAGGCGTATTAGACCCGGTTACACTTGTGCAGGATGAAGCGGAAGCATTTACAACAAATACCGAAGATGTAGACAATGACGGTGCTTTTTCGTTTGTTGATTTATTCAAGGTAAGAGTATTGCCAAATATGTTTATTATTTATAAAAATGATGGCTCAGTGTTTGAAAATGCACGAAAAGGACACTCTACATTTAATATGACTAAGAAGGTTTCATATCCTAAATTGGCTAAACGCAAATAGGTATAAACTACTAATTTTAATAAAAGCGGCTACTCAGAGAGTAGCCGCTTTTATTTTAGAGATTTAGAAAACGGACGGTTTCATTTAACACATTTAATTTATCCGGTCCCTATATCTCTGCGTATAAATTACTATCTTTGCACCGCATTTTACTAGTACTGTGATCAAGAAATCTCGCATAATTATTTTACTCTTTTCACTCCTTCTTTCTGTGGGGGTGAATGCCAATACAACGGAGGCAGCACCTGCTAAAGAGGAAGGCGGTAAAGACGTGGCAAAAGAAGTGGTGGAGCATATCATGCACCACGTGGCCGATGCCAATGAAAATCATATCACTACCTTCGGTGGTCACCATATTACCATGCCATTGCCTTGTATTCTGGTGAATAAAGAAACCAAAAAAGTGTCTGTATTTATGTCTTCCGTGTTTCATCACTCAGCGGACGGTACACACGAGGGCTACAAAATGGAAGACAACCGCGTGGTAGATGCAGCAACGGGTAAAAGAGATACATTCATCGACCTTTCCATTACAAAGAACGTATTCAATATGATGCTGGGTTTTATTATCCTGGCAATCGTATTCTTTAGCATTAAAAAATCATACGATAAAAGAAAAGGACAGGCGCCTAAAGGACTGCAGTCTTTCATGGAGCCGGTTATCCAGTATCTTTCCGAGGATTTAGTGCGACCTATCCTGGGCGATAAATCGGACCGCTATATGCCCTACCTTTTATCCGTTTTCTTCTTTATCCTGATCAATAACTTGTTAGGGTTGGTTCCTTTTATCGGAGGTATCAACTCATCCGGAAATATCTCCTTTACATTTGTACTGGCGTTCTGTTCATTCCTGCTGATTAACCTGAGCGGAAATAAACACTACTGGCAGCATATTTTTGCTATGCCGGGTGTGCCTAAATGGGTGCTGGTCATTTTAACGCCGATTGAATTATTGGGCGTATTCCTGAAACCGGGCGTATTGATGCTTCGTTTGTTCGGAAACATAACAGGAGGTCATATTGCCGTATTAAGTATTGTGAGCTTGATCTTTATTATGGGAAAAATGGGCACCAGCATCGGCGGAGCAACCGCAGGTGGTGTGATTGCCATCCCGATTTTATTGTTTGTAAACGCTATGGAATTGTTTGTGGCATTCCTTCAGGCGTATGTCTTCACCTTGTTGTCCACCATATTTATCGGTGCGGCTATTGAGGAACATCACCATGCAGAACATCATTAATATTAAATAAACAATTTTAAACAACTAAAAATTCAACATTATGGCAGGAATTGCAGCAATCGGAGCAGGTTTAGCAGCTATCGGAGCAGGACTTGGAATCGGTTTAGTAGGTGGTAACGCAGTACAAGGTATTGCACGTCAACCGGAAGCAACAAATGATATCAGAGGCGCAATGATCTTAGCAGCAGCATTAATCGAAGGTGCGGCTATCATTGGGATGATTTTATCATTCTTGATGAATGGATAATCTATTTATTAACACCGTTCTTTAACGAACGTAAAAATTATTGAATATGATATTGGCATTCGAATCAATATCGTTACTCACTCCCGATTTCGGTTTAGTGTTTTGGACGACTATTGTTTTTCTGACATTCTGGTTCTTAATCGGCAAGTTCGCCCTAAAACCGATTGTCAAGTCTATTAAAGACCGCGAGCAGTCTATCAATGATGCCCTTTCCGCAGCAGACAAAGCAAAAGAGGAAATGCAAAAACTGCAATCCGATAATGCCGCTTTATTGAAAGAAGCCCGGGAAGAAGGCGCTAAAATCCTGAAAGAAGCGAAAGAGGTAAAAGACTCCATCATCACAGATGCACACAACAAGGCTAAAGAAGATGCGGCTAAAATTGTGGCGGATGCGAAAGCGGAGATAGAAGCGCAGAAAAAGGCGGCGATGGCGGAAGTGAAAAACGAAGTCAGCAAAATCTCCATCGAAATCGCGCAGAAGGTATTGGGACGCGAACTCGATGCGGCTAAAGACCAGCAAAGCTATATCAATTCGTTGGTAGACAAAATCAATGTGAACTAATGTCAGCAGAAAAATTATCAAGACGTTACGCAAAAGCATTATTTGACGAGGCTTCAACTACAGGAGCCATAGAAACCATTTATACGGATTTATCTACTATTGCCGCTGTATTAAAATCCAGCAGGGAATTAAAGGCGGTTTTTAAAAGCCCCGTCATACAGGGACATAAAAAGCTGGCGATTGTCAACCAGATTTTCGGAAATAAAGTCAGTGCCTCTACGCAGCAGTTTTTACAGCTTTTGGTAGAGCAGGGAAGAGAACCGTTTATGGCTGATATCATTAGCGCATTCTCCGGATTGTATAATGAGTATAAAGGCATTTCGGAAGCAACCGTGACGACAGCGGTTGAGCTGGACAGTGCGAACGAGCAGAAGATAGTTCAGTTTATTAAATCACAATCCGGCAACCCGAATGTGAAAATTAATAAAAAAACGGATCCATCCATTTTGGGTGGTTTCATCGTTGACTTTGGCGGTAAGTTGTACGACAATTCCGTGCGTTATAAATTAAGTAAAATACAGAAAGAGATTTCTTTAAATTAAAATTTTTAAACGCCCAAAAGTCCCTTTAAGGATTTAGGGTACTAAAATTAACATACAATGGTAGAAGTTAGACCGGATGAAATATCAGCAATACTGCGTCAGCAGTTAGGAAATGTTTCTACAGAAGCACAACTGGAAGAAGTAGGAAGTGTACTTCAGGTAGGTGACGGTATTGCACGTATCTATGGATTATCACAAGTGAAAGCAGGGGAATTGGTAGAATTCTCCAACGGTATGAAAGCAATCGCCTTAAACCTGGAAGAAGACAACGTGGGTGTGGTATTGATGGGTTCTTCTGATGAGATTAAAGAAGGTGACAGCGTAAAACGTACCGGATTGATTGCTTCCCTGAACGTAGGAGAAGGGATGCTGGGACGTGTGGTAAATACACTTGGCCAGGCAATAGATGGTAAAGGACCCATCGGCGGAGAATTGTACTCCATGCCATTGGAAAGAAAAGCACCGGGCGTTATCTTCCGTCAGCCGGTAACCGAACCGTTACAGACTGGTATTAAATCCATCGATGCAATGATTCCAATCGGTCGCGGACAACGGGAGTTGATCATCGGTGACCGTCAGACAGGTAAAACTGCCATCGCTATCGATACCATCATCAATCAGAAAGAATTTTATGACAGAGGTGAGCCTGTTTATTGTATCTATGTAGCATGCGGACAAAAAGCATCTACGGTGGCCAATATTGCAAAGACATTGGAAGAAAATGGCGCGATGCCTTATACGGTGATTGTAGCCGCTAATGCATCTGACCCTGCTCCAATCCAGTTCTATGCTCCATTTGCCGGCGCTGCTATCGGTGAGTTTTTCCGCGATACCGGACGTCCTGCATTAATCGTATATGATGATTTATCCAAACAGGCGGTGGCTTACCGTGAGGTGTCTTTATTGTTGAAAAGACCTCCGGGACGTGAAGCTTATCCGGGTGACGTATTCTACCTGCACTCCCGTTTGCTGGAGCGTGCTGCAAAAATCATCAACAAAGATGAGATTGCACAAAAAATGAACGACTTGCCGGAATCCTTAAAGGGAAAAGTAAAAGGCGGCGGTTCTTTGACAGCATTGCCAATTATCGAAACACAGGCGGGTGACGTTTCTGCCTATATTCCTACTAACGTAATTTCCATTACCGACGGACAGATATTCCTCGAAGCGAATTTATTCAACGCGGGTGTGCGTCCTGCCATCAACGTAGGTATCTCGGTATCTCGGGTGGGTGGTAATGCGCAAATCAAATCCATGAAAAAAGTGGCGGGTACACTGAAATTAGACCAGGCGCAATATCGTGAGTTAGAAGCGTTCTCTAAATTCGGATCTGACCTGGATGCTGCGACTAAAGCGGTATTGGATAAAGGAAAAAGAAACGTGGAGATTTTGAAACAACCTCAGTATTCTCCGTTAACGGTAGAAAAACAGGTAGCCATCATCTACTTAGGTTCAAAAGGTTTATTGAGAAATATCGCAGTAGAGAAAGTACGTACATTTGAAGATGATTTCCTGAGTGCTTTGGAAGCAAAACATCCGGAAGTACTGGCAGAATTTAAAAAAGGCGGATTGGGTGATGAAGCTACCGGAAAAGTAGAGGCATTGGCAAAATCCATGGAAGGAGCATACGCGTAAATAAAGTAGTAAGCAATAAGTAATAGGTCGTAAGATGTGCGGCAAAATGCTTACAGCTTACGGCTTACAACTAAAGACGATTAAAAATGGGCGCAAATTTAAAAGAAGTACGATTAAGAATAGCCTCTGTAAAATCTACCACGCAGATTACCAAAGCCATGAAAATGGTGTCGGCTGCCAAGTTGAGAAGAGCTACAGACAGGATTATTCAGATTCGTCCTTATGCCAACCAGTTAAATAAAGTGCTTCAGAATATCGCTTCCAATCTCGGTGGCGAGATGAATCTGTCTTTCGCACAGCAACGTGAAGTCCTCAAAGTATTGATTGTAGTGATTACTTCTGATAAAGGATTGTGCGGAGGTTTCAATGCCAATTCCGTGAAGTCCGCAAAAGTATTGCTCAACGAGAAATATCCTGAACTGGCAGCGAAGGGCAAAGTGGATATCTTAACGATAGGCAAAAAAGGCTATGATGCTTTCAAGTCTTCAAAACTAAAGGTGAATAATGATTTTGGTGGTTTATTTGGCAGTCTTACTTTTGAGAATGCGGCAAAAGCGGCAGAATATATCATGTATGCTTTTGAACAAAAAGAGTATGATGTAGTGGAAGTGGTATACGGACAGTTCAAGAATGCCGCCACTCAGATTCCATCGACCGAGCAGTTTTTACCTATTCAGACTACTGTGCCAGCTAAGGGCAGCGGAAAGGGAAAGGCAGATTATATCTTTGAACCGGCACAGGATAAAATCCTGAACGATCTGGTTCCGAAAATTTTAAAGACACAGTTTTTCCGCTATTTGCTGGACTCCAATGCTTCCGAACACGGAGCGCGTATGACCGCGATGGATAAAGCGACGGAGAACGCCAATGAGTTATTGAAATCACTGAATATCATGTACAACCGCGCCCGTCAGGCAGCCATCACCACCGAGTTGACAGAAATCGTTTCCGGTGCGGCAGCATTGAGCAACGGATAAAAGGGATATCTGAAATAATAAAAAAAATCCGAACTATTCAGTTCGGATTTTTTTATAAGCTACTCTACGATAAATTTAGCACTCGCTGCTCCTGATATATCTTCAAGGCGTAAAATATAGCTTCCTTTTGCTAATGCTGAAACGTTAATCAATCGTTCAGTATTTCCCTTTAGCGTTTCGAAATTATCCCTTAAAACAATTCTCCCGGTAATATCCATTACAGACAAATCAATCATTCCATTGACCTTTGTTCGGATGAGCACATGTAAAGTTGAATTTACGGGAGAAGGATAAATTTCTGAAATCGAATTATTTAGAGTTTGCCTTACGGATGTGTTCACATTAATTCTCAGTTTTACTGAATCTGATACAACGGCACCACAAGGGTATTGGATCAGTACTTTATAAAAACCGGTATCTGCAGCAGTGGGATAGGTTATTGATTTTGTAAGAGACACTGGTAGCCCCTGGTATGTTTTGCCCATTCTTTGCCATTGATACCCTGTAATGTTTGTAGAAGTTGTCAACGGTAAACTGATAGAATTTCCGGCTGTTTTTATTCCCCCAATTGGTTGCTGTGATATGGCAGGCAGATGGATGCAATCTTTGTTCATGAACTGAATAGTTGCATGGGGATCACTTCAATAACCGGATAACCGCTTGTTGTTTTTGACATCCTGTACAAAGACTCTATGCTATCTAAGGAAGATTAAGCACAGTGGTCAGACTAATTTTGTGATGATCATTTGGATCAATCGATGCACTGTTTACAAACTATCCGAATCCAGATAGCTGTATCCCGCATGCTATTTCCGCCAGATGGCCTGAGAGTAATTACTTGCGGGTAAAACACAGAATAACTGGATGTATCTGTTGTTGTTGCGGGATCCAATCAGGTCTGACAAAGTTAATTGTACTACATTAGAATCCAAATTAACCGCAGAAGTTACATATGGATTCTGTATTAAAACATTGGCTTTTCCTGTTACGAATAATCGTCTGTCTGTTCCAAATCCGGTTGCATATATTTTCCCTCTGACTCCTCATAGAATTTAACTTTGTGTGTCTGAAATTGATAAATTTGTGACCAAGTTTGTCCTCCATCTTCTGATACATATAAGCCCCTGTTTTGGTGGTTCTGAAACCCAAAAACCTATTTAGCAAAATAAAGCTTACTACTGGGAGTAAATAAGGTAGGGTGTGTAATCATATTGATAGCCCCAACATTGGTTGGGTAACTCTGTATAATTAATCTTATTCCAGGTTATACCGCCATCAACTGTTTTTAAAAGAGCGATATTGTAGTTTGTATCAACTACGCAGTAAATGCCTTCTCTGGCGTTCTTAAAAGATATGGAGGAAGATTCGTAGTTCCTGTTTGAAATAACAGAAGGGATAAGTGATATGTTTACCTGTACAACCGACCAATGCAGTCCTTTATCTGTACTTTTAAAAATCTTGTCAATATTATTGCCGAAGTAATAATAAGGTAATATAAATAAAGTATCTCCTATAGCACTGATTTTCTGATATCGATTAGTGATAAAATAAGCGGCTCCGGCAGGTAAATTACCATTTGGCACTTTAGTCCATGAATCGCCCCCATCTGCCGTCCTGTAAACAACCATGTTGCTGCTTCCATCACAGATTATAATGCCATCATTCCTGTTGAAAAAATGTATATAATCTGCAAAGACTTCTTTGTTTATATCGTCTCTTAATCGTTTTATGTTGGTAGGTCCATACCCGGGTCTAGAATTATAGATATAATTAGTAGTGCTGTCAGATGTATAGATATTGTTATTAATTTGTACTATGTGATTCGAATCAATTACATCAAAATCATAAACATAATACTTTAAAATCTGTGACTCTTTTGTCCATATGCTGTCGTTGTAGGAATAATAATACGTGTGATTATTATTATTATCAGAAAATTCAAGCCATACACTATTGTCCAAAGCTATACGAATATTCGAAAAAAAAGATGGAGCATCCGGAAAGTCAATTGACTTGAAAGCGGATTGTGATAAAATGCCGGCAGCGGTATTGATGTAAAGTTTTTTATTGTAAAAATCATTTAGGTAAATCTTACCATTATTCTCTTTAACAGAGGTAAAAACTTGTGTATTGAGTCCGGGATAATGCACCCATGTCATCCCATTATTGGCAGAAACATATAATCCGTATCCCTCCCAGGATAAATAAGCATAACCGTTGGAGGCATAGTATAAGTAAGGAAAAATATTATTAAATACACCAGAAGGTAATCCGGCAGTAGAGAGAGTTGACCAATTCAAGCCGCCATCTGTTGTTTTAAGGAAGATAAGGCTTTTACTGGAGTCTACCACGCAAAATATTCCCTCTCGCCCATTTTTAAAGGATATTTGAGAGGTCTGATTGCCCTCGCTAATAAGTACGTGTGGTAATAAGTTGGATGGGATGGTGATTTTTTGCCAGTTAACACCTTTGTTCGTTGTTTTATAGATGATATTTACACTATTCGTATAATTGTAGTAAAATGCAATTGCCCAGCTGGTATCCTTGTAGCTGGAAAATTTCCTATCTGCTCCGGTAAAAAAACCGCAAAAGGTCGAACTTGGGATATTGCTGTCGGAAACCCTGTTCCAGATAGCGCCTCCATTGTTTGTGGTATAAACTATTGCATTGGGTGCACCATCTGACAATATGACGCCATCATTTGCATTGTAAAAATGCACCAGTCCAAAAGATGCTTTTTGATTGATATCGCCACGTATTTTAATGGAGTCAACGATTGCCAATGCACCAGGCGTAATTTCATAAACATAGTTGGTAGCGCTATCGGTTTCATCACCATATGCTATGGCATATATGTGATTCTTATCTTTAATACAATAATCATTCATATTGTAAGTAATAGAAGGATCGATTGGAGACCAGTTATTATCATCCTTTGAATTGTAAAATAAAGGATTAGGACTATAAGGTAGTGTTGAAAAATGGAGGGTGATACTGCTGTCTATACCTTTCTTTAAGCCGTAAAGGTTGTTGGCTGTATTATTGAATTCTATTACTCTGAATTGGGCATATCCATCAGCCATAAAAGCCCAGAGGGAAAATAATACTAATATTTTTTTCATTTTTTAGGTTTTAATACTAAAAATAATCATTTTTATTTATCAAAAATCACTACTTACTATATAATTTTAATTCTTCGCCCATTTTGGTGTTTTCCACCAACAATTCACCAGAGAAATCGAAGGCGAGGTATGGTAACTCAGTCCGGTTCGTTCGGTAATGAAGGATAATAAACTCTCTTCTCATTATTTACAATCTCAACTACTTTTTTGTATCTTTACAACGTGGAAGAAGTACAAAAAAATATAGAAGCCATCATCTTCGCAGCGGAAAGTCCGATTAAAACGGATGAGTTGGTGACGTACCTCAACAAGACTTCCGAGGTGGCCTTCACGCCCGAGGAAATTGAAGGTGTTATCTTTGTTATCAAGGAAAAATACAACAATGACCTTTTTCCCTTCGAATTGGGTGAAGTCGGCGGCGGCTACCAGTTCCTGACCAAAGCGGATTACCATACCGTGGTTTCTGCGTTTCTGAACAGAAATACCGTAAAACGACTGACGACAGCAGCTTTAGAGTCGCTGGCCATCATTGCTTACAAACAGCCGGTGACCAAACACATCATTGAAACCATTCGCGGTGTAAATGCAGATTATACCATTCAAAAGCTGATGGAAAAAGAATTAATAGAAATTGCAGGAAGAAGCACAGAGCCGGGCAAGCCGCTGTTGTACAAAACAACCCAGCAATTTTTAGATTACTTCGGCATCAACTCGCTGGACGAGTTGCCGAAACTAAAAGAATTTGAAGAACTTCAAAATCAGATAGGTGAGAAAGAGAATATCGAGGCCGCCAATACAACCATTGTCGCCGACCAACAGCAAAACTAACTTCCAGAAAAACAAGAAGTCGTTTGCTCCCCAAAATGATCCGTTTGCCCATAAGATTGAGCAGGCTGTAAGAAATTTTACGCCTCCTAAAGAACAGTCGGTTCAGGAAGAGACCCGCCTCAATAAATATATTTCTAATGCCGGTGTTTGTTCGCGCAGACAGGCTGATGAATACATCAAAGCCGGGTATGTATCGGTCAATGATGAAGTGGTATTAGAAATGGGCTATAAAGTGAAGCCAAAGGACATTATAAAGTTTAAAAACAGACGGGTACAGGGCGAGAAGAAAGTATATGTGTTGTTAAACAAACCAAAAGGGTACCTGACGACCACCTCTGACGACAGGGAGCGCAAAACGGTGATGGAGCTGGTGAGTACGGTGAAAGATGTGCGTCTGTATCCTGTGGGACGACTGGACAGAAATTCCACCGGCGTTATACTACTGACCAATGACGGAGAGTTGGCGCAAAAATTATCCCATCCAAGTGGTGAAGTGACCAAAGTGTATCAGGTAGAACTGGACAAAGCGCTCGATTCAAAAGACTTACTGAAGATAAGAGCCGGATTGGATTTAGAAGATGGAAGGGCAAATGTTGACCAGGTGGACTATACGCTTCCTCGTGGCGATGACAGGCATGTTGGCATTGAACTGCACAGCGGTAAAAACAGAATCGTACGTCGTATTTTTGAGCATTTGGGCTATGAGGTGATGAAACTGGACCGGGTATTGTACGCCGGATTAACCAAAAAAAATCTGCCGCGTGGTAAATGGCGTTTCCTTACAGAAAAGGAAATCATCTTCCTAAAATATTTTATCGCGAATAAAAAAGAAAAGAAGCCGAAGGAGTAACGTCATCTCGAGCATAGCGAGAGAACCTGTTACATTTAGCAGTTCTGTTAATTTAAAAGATTCCTCACTTCATTCGGAATGACGAATAGGTGCTACCAGAACTTAATCTTGCCAGCGGCAAACCAGCACATTCTTAACAACATAAAACCATTCTGAAAACGGGAAATATTGGTCGTTCCATAGGTCCGTTCTTTATACCGTATGGGTAAGTCAATAATTTTCAGGTTGAGTTTGTAGGCGCCAAACAACAAATCATAATCTCCGAACGGATCAAAATCTCCGAAGAATTTCCGGTTGGCGGCGAGTTTGTTGTAATCTTCCCGGTACATCACCTTAGTGCCGCAAAGGGTGTCTTTGATGGGTTGTTCCAACAGCCAGGAAAATACCTTACTGAAAAATTTATTGCCCAGCGTATTGAGGAAACGCATGGCTTCCTTATCCATCGGATAGACCAGGCGCGAACCATTGATGAATTCCGCTTTGCCGGTGGCGATGGCATGGTAAAATTTAGGTAATTCTTCCGGTGGCATGGTCAGGTCGGCATCGAGTATCATCAGGATATCCTGCGTGGCAATGGAGTAACCTTTTCGTACCGCATCTCCTTTACCCTTTCCTTCCTGCTGTGCAATTTTTATATCGTGTGAGTCGCGGTATTTGGTTTGTATCTCCTGTATTTTCGCCCAGGTATCATCAGAAGAGTTACCTTCCACAAAAATGATTTCCTGATGTTTCCCGAACCTTGGCAGCCGCAGAATGGCATTCTCGATATTGCCGCTTTCATTGCGTGCCGGTATACAAATGGAAACGGAGTATTTTTTTTCCACTTCTTCCTCTGAGTAATTTAAGAGCGGCCGTGCAAACGTGAACTGGTTTAAACAGAGTGATTTGAATATCGGCAGTTTGGCAATATACTTATTCAATAACCAGGAAAAAACGGGAATATTTACCGGAAACAACAGGCGTTTATTGGTTCTGTAGGTTTCGAAACCGGACAGGTATAATAAGTTGGAGATATCCTTGGCATCCAGCCAGTTTTGCTGCGGAGATTTTTTCTTGATGCCAATCGTTTCCCCGAAATTTAAAACCGGTTCCCACCAGTGGTTGTAGTAGGAGATGATGATACGGGTATGTTCATGGCAATTATTTTTGATGGCATAGAACACATCCTGAATATTGTCGAGATAACCGATGATATTATTGAAGATGATGACGTCAAATTTCCTTTCCAGGGTAATTTTCTCTGCATCCATCACATGAAAGGAGACATCGGGATAGGATTGCTGTGCGGCTACAATCATTTTGGGGCTGAAGTCAATGCCTGTTTTATCTTTCGCTTTTAATCCGTGAATCGTTTCTCCGCATCCGCATCCAATTTCCAGTACACTGTCTGTTTCGCTGATGAAAAAATTCAGGTAATTGATAATATCATTTCCGTAATAGGAGAATCGTTTACGGTAATTTAGATAGTTTTCCGCAATGGATTCAAAGTGATTGAAAATGGTTTGTTTGCGAATAGAGAATGACATGTTATTGTGGTATTGCTAAAACATCGATACTGCCATATTTAGGCAGATAATCCATATAATTTTCAAGGGTGATTTCTTTAAGATTGCTGGAATCGTATAGTTTGTAATTAAGCGGATTAAAATAATTCCAGTAAAAATCGAAATCAAAATTCTTCTCTTTCATAACATACAGCCCTAATTCAAAAATAATTTTTGGCCTTAAGGTTTGTATGGTGGTTTTTGCCCCCGAAAAAACTTCATACTCGTGTCCGTCCGTATCGACCTTGATAAAGTCTAATTTCTGAATATTATTGGATTGTACAAAATCATCCATCGTAATGGACGGCACTCCTTCTGCAGACATGGGTGTTCCGAGGTGGAATTCGTGATCTTTCTCTGTTCTTTTGGTCAGGCTCCAGCTGGAGAATGCAACAATATTAGGGTTGGCATCTGACTTTGACGAAATAAAACAGTTGGTAACGACAATATGATTGGCTAATTCAGGGTTTAGCTCCAGATTTCTTTTGAATTTTTCTAAAGCATAATGAGTTGGTTCAAAGGCGTATACTTTTCCTTTTTTCGCTTTTTTCGCAAAGTTTAAAGACATGATACCAACATTGGCTCCAACATCAAAAATGATATCCTCTTCTTTCAGCTTAACATATTTATTTTCGTAAACATGTGATTGGAAATCATTAAAAAGATATAATGATAAATCGATACCTTCCGTCAGGTCTACTTCAAAATTGATATCGTTTCTTCTGATAAGGTGTTTCTTTTTGGTGTCCACAAACACAGACGTAAAAAATAAAAGGATTTTTGCACCGAATATTTTAATGCGTGTTAAAGGGATATTTCTAAAGACAATGTTCATTAATAATCAATTATTCCGCAAATATACCATAAAAAAACCACTCCCAATCAGGAGTGGTTTATAAGATTATGTAAGTAGGTATCTTAAAAAGCCGCCTGCCGGATGGAAAGCCTATGTTTCTTTTATTTAATATTCTTCAAAGAATCGATGTAATCCCATCTGATCTTGTACAGCAAAGCTTTTTCGGTTTCCCCTTCCTGGTGAACAGGCAGGAAGCCTTCCGGATATTTTTGAGCGATATAGTAGATATAACGGTGCATGGTGCCAATAAACTGACCTTCCAGATATCTGCTTGGATCCAATCGCAATTCGGCAGTCATAATGTAATTTACCTTTGACTGTCTGAGTGGAATAAGTAAAGAGTCCGGATTTTCGGTAGGGGTATTGTAAATAGGATAAAATTCCTTTCCTTCAGAAAAGATAAAGGACATAGGCGCCTTTCTTACAGCTACCTGCTTTGTTTCATTGGGTAGGTTTTGTGCACACCACTTTGTCATTTTAATATAATTTTGCCAGTCTGGTGTATATCCAAAAGTGGGATCACCATTCATATTCTCCATAAAAACAGGAAAGCGTTCTTTTGCTTCTTTAAGCGTAGCCGATATGCCAGTGAAAAAAAGTATTAAAAATATAAAAGGAAAAATTATTTGGGTCAGGCTGATTTCCAATGTCAATTCATAAATCAGATAAAATACGGATAGCAGGATTAAGGGCAGGTATACCATAATAAAACGGGTCTGTCCCCAGGATGTTTGTAATGAAAAGAAAGAAAAAGCAAGCAATCCGGAAAAAAACAGCGTGGTAAATAAAAGGTGGATATGTTTGTTTTTATACATATACCACACCGCGGCTAAGATGAGAAATATACTTACTAATGTCAGAGGTATATTGTTCGGGGACATCTCTTCCCGAAAACCCAAAACATAGTATAATCTGGAAGAAATATAAATCTGGCAATTGCCCCAAAACCGCTCTACAAAGCCCCACATAGTTTCCTGTCCCATTTGGGGGTTATAGGCATCTTTTTGAAACATAATGCCTTTCTGACTGGTGAACTGGCTGTTATCCAACTTCCATACGGCAGATAAAAGAAACCGATAGGTTGCATAAATAAGACCAAATGAAGCAAGTGAAAGACCTGCGAGCAAATATTTCCTGTAGAATACCAAAAATACAAGGATAATGCCGATGAATCCGGAGGCGACATTTCGTGTAAGCAGCATCAATACAGAGATGCCGCCAATAACAAACGCGCCAAGGATGGTTTCTTTAATTGTAGCCGGGTTGTCGTTTTCCTTAATATGCCGGTCGAATAATTTAAACAGTACATAAAAAGAAAAACCCTGTATAAGTAAAAACAAACACTCCGAGTAAGTCAGACTAGCATACATTAAGAATGGAAAATTGATGACAGTAAGCAATAATGCGGGAATAAGGATAAGATAGGGTACCCTTTTTTCGAATGCTTTAAACAGCATCAAAATACCTGAAACAAAAAAGACAACTGAGAAAAACTTAAGAATAATGAGTTTCACTCCAAATATTTTTATGAGTAATCCCAGGGTCATCGGGTACAGAGGTGCATTGGCAACATAAAAATATCCGAAGAAATTTTTTGCATAGTTGGAGCCTGCTTCAATGTATAAGGCATCATCGTTTGCGAGAGATATCTTAGCATCAAAACAAATCAGTGCAAAAACAAACGCAGTAATAAGACAGACCGTTAGATAAACATTTTTATGCTTACTGAAATGATTTTCCAGTAAAGTATAAAGAGAGGGTAGTCCGGAAGAACTATTAGCGTGTGATTCTTTGGATTTCTTTACAACGGCAACAGGTTTCTTGGGTACAGGTATATTTTTTTTAGATGGCTTCATCTGCAGATGGTTTTAACTGTTTTTTAGTTTACAGGTGTTTTACTCAAAAGTATGTCCAAGATGTGTATCCGGTAATTTTCTTTATTCATCTGACGGATATCATCGTCTGTAAACAAACTCAATTGATTGTCATGCATTTTATAGATAATGAGATTATTTCTTTGTATCAAAGAAACAAAGTCTGTTACTTGTGTGCCAGAGTTGTTTAATCCGTAAGGGTAAAGTTCAGTAATAATCTTCAGGTGCTCATTTTTCTTAAAAATCTGCTGCATGCCCTGAAACGCAAAATATTCATAACCCTGTATGTCTATTTTTATGAAATCCACTTTTTGCCCCGGAATGATATCATCCATTGCCACACATTCAATTTCTGATGTAGAGGTAAAGTCTTTTGTAGCGTATGTTTTATGATCTACATTCAGCAGGTCAGAATGATATAAGGTAATAGTTCCGGTTTTATCGCTAACGGCTTTATTATGAAATTCCACATTTTTCAAGTGCCCTGCATTCCGGATAAGGTGGCTGAAATTGGTTTTATCCGGTTCAAACGCATACACCTTTCCGTTTTCACCCACCAGGTCTGAAAGAATTTTCGTATAAAATCCGATATTAGCGCCAATATCCAGCACAACATCCCCTTTTCGGATGTGTTGTTTCATCAGCGCAATTTCGTGTTTGTCCTGCTTGCGTTTGAAAAAGGGATAAATCAGATTGTAAACCGGAAAAGCATTCTTGTATAAGAAGTCACCTAGTTTTATGGAGAAGGATGATGGCATATTTTTTTATTAGCTAATTAGCTAATCAGCTAGTTATGATTATTTTTTCAATCCGATTTCCCGCAATCGTTCATCGAGATACTCACCGGCCGTGATGGGTGTATATGCCAGCGGATGTGCTGCGTCAATGCAGTTTTCCAGACAGTCTAATCGTACTTCACTTCTTGGGTGAAGGAAGAATGGAATGGAATAGCGATGAGTATGCCATCTTTCTCTTGGCGGATTCACTACCCGGTGTGTGGTGGATTTTAATTTGTTGTTGCACAAACGTTGCAGCATATCTCCTACATTTACCATGATTTGCTGCGGTTCCGCTTTGGCATCGTGCCAGTTGCCATCCACATCCTGTACCTGCAAGCCGTCCGCACTGGCACCCACCAGCAGCGTAATTAGGTTGATGTCTTCATGCGCTTCTGCCCGTATCGCTGTTTTCGGCTCCTGGGTGATGGGAGGATAATGGATCGCTCGCAGAATGCTGTTGCCATTATGTATTCTTGGATCAAAATAATGAGTATCCAGACCAAGGTATTCTGCGATGGCACGCAGTAAATGCCTGCCGGAGTTTTCAAAACTTTTATACAGCTTTCTGCCCGTTTCGTTGAATGCAGGAATTTCTTCCACTTCCAGGTTATCCCGATAGTCGTCTGCCGGCATTACTTCTCCGTCTTCAATGTATTGACCTACCTGCCAGAATTCTTTTAAATCAGCCACTTCGCTCTGCTTTGCCTTTTCCCTGCCAAACGAGGTGTAGCCGCGCTGTCCGGCATATTCTATCTTTTCGTACTTTAATTTGGTTTCCACCGGCATCGAAAAAAACTTTTCTACCAGTCCGTAATAGTTGTCTATCACATCCTGAGGAATGCCGTGGTTTTCAATAGCGGCAAATCCGATTTCAGAATACGCCTTCCCAAAGCCCTGGATAAATTTTTGTCTTCTGGCTTCATCTCCTGATAAATAATCGGCCAGATCAAGCACCGGAATATAACTCATAATCAATCTAATTTGCTGTAAATATAAGGGATATTGGCAGATTTTTATAACGCAGAGAAACAGATTGAATGTATTATTCAATTAATACTAATTTCAATTGCCACACCGTATAAATTCTGTATTTTTGTCGCTTAATTCTGAGATATGAGCAAGCCAACCATTAAGGAAATTTTCAGCAAGGCAACAGTCGGTGACAAAATAACGGCACGCGGATGGGTGCGCACCATACGTGACAGCAAAAATGTAGCATTCATCAATTTAAACGATGGCACTACGGTACAAAACCTTCAGGTGGTTGTAGAAGGCGGTGCAATTCCGCAGGAAACCATCGATAAGATACTGACCGGTGCATGTATCGGTGTAGACGGAGAATTGGTGGCTTCTCAGGGGCAGCAGGCGATTGAATTAAAAGCTGCCAACATTACGATTTACGGTATTGCAGATGCGACCTATAAGCTGCAACCCAAAAGACATTCCCTGGAATTTTTAAGAGAAATTGCTCACTTACGCCCGCGTACACAAACATTTGGAGCGATTTTAAGAATACGTCACGCGTTGGCGTTTGCCATTCACAAATATTTTAACGACAATGGGTTTTATTATCTCCACACACCCATTATTACCGGTTCCGACGCGGAGGGTGCAGGAGAAATGTTTCATGTAACGACACTGGATTTAAAAAATCCTCCTAAAAATGAAGACGGAAGCATTAATTATAAGGAAGACTTTTTTGGAAAAGAAACCAACCTTACTGTAAGCGGACAGCTGGAAGGTGAGTTGGGTGCGATGGCGTTGTCTAAAGTATATACGTTCGGACCTACCTTCAGGGCAGAAAACTCCAACACTTCCCGCCATCTCGCCGAATTCTGGATGATTGAGCCGGAAATGGCATTTTACGAACTGGAAGACAATATGGATCTGGCAGAAAATTTTGTTCAGTATCTTGTGAAATATGCATTGGACAATTGTGCCGATGAACTGAAATTACTGGACGGCAGGGCTGCGGAAGAAGAGAAACAAAAACCACAGAATGAACGCAACGAACTTGGATTAGTTGACCGGCTGAAATTTGTGGTGGAAAATAAATTTGAACGCCTGACCTACACGGCGGCCGTTGAAGTATTGAAAAATGCGAAGAAAAAATTTCAGTTTCCGGTGGACTGGGGAACCGATTTGCAAAGCGAGCACGAACGTTATCTGGTAGAAAAGCATTTCAAAAAACCGGTCATCCTCACCGATTATCCGGCACATATCAAAGCTTTCTACATGAAGCAGAGTGAAGACGGTAAAACCGTACGCGCCATGGATGTGTTGTTCCCCGGTATCGGTGAAATCATTGGCGGCTCACAAAGGGAAGAGGATTACGAGAAATTAAAACGCCGTGCTGCGGAGGTCGGAATTCCGGAAGAAAGCATCTGGTGGTACCTGGAGACACGCCAGTATGGCACCTGTCCGCATGCCGGCTTTGGTCTGGGCTTTGAACGGTTGGTATTGTTTGTAACCGGCATGAGCATTATCAGTGATGTCATCCCATTCCCACGTACCCCTAAAAGCGCCGAGTTTTAAACTGCCATCTTTTATAATCCATAGAGCAGTATAAAGCCTTTTATACGAATTCTCAGTAGAAACCTTCATATAATAATTATCGGAGCAAGTAAATCTAAGGGTTGATATCTTTAAAGAATAAATTCATAATTATGCAAAGAATAACAATCATGTCTCTATTTTGGATATTAACGCTGTTCGTTTTATCCTGCAAAAAAGATTCAATCAATCAGCCGGTTGTCCATGCTGTTGGAAACGAAACCAATCCGGTTGGAGGTGCAACAATTGCAAAATACTGGAAAGATGGGATTGCCACCAATTTAACGGATGGTACTAAAGATGCGAATGCAGAATCGGTATTTGTATCTGGGGATGATGTATATATAGCAGGACAGGAGATCATTGGTTCAAAATGGGTCGCCAAATACTGGAAAAACGGGACATCCGTTAATTTAACAGACGGTACAAAATCCGCAGGCGCATTTTCTATTGTTGTTTCAGATGGCGATGTTTATGTTGCAGGGTACGAAAATGATGCTGTAACAACGAAAACTGTTGCAGTGTACTGGAAAAACGGAGTTCGGGTAGCCCTGACAAATGGAAACAATTATGCGGCTGGGAATGCTGTATTTGTAACGGGTGCAGATGTTTATGTTGCCGGATATGAATCAAATGGAACAAAAAATGTGGCGAAATATTGGAAAAATGGAGTGGCAGTTAATTTATCGGATGGGACTAAAGATGCACGCGTACATTCCATTTTTGTTTCCGGAATTGATGTATATGCAGCAGGGTATGAAAATAATGCAGGAATAACGCCAATTGCAAAATACTGGAAGAATGGAGTAGCTGTAAGTTTGACCGATGGCACGAGAACAGCCATAGCAAAAGATATTAAAATTAAAGGTGGAGATATCTACGTTACAGGGGAAGAGTCAAATGGCATGGAAGCTGTAGCTAAATACTGGAAGAATGGAGTGCCGGTGATTTTGACGGATGGTACCAAATATGCAGAAACTTCTTCCATTTTTTTATATGGAGACGACATTTATGTGGCAGGTAATGAATACAACGGAACGGTTGATGTCGCCAGATATTGGAAAAACGGAACACCTGTTACGCTTTCAGGAGGGACACAATATGCATACATAAACTCCCTGTTTGTGAAATAACACCTTTCTTGTAAGCAGCATTTTATAATCATTAATTGCAAATTAAAGTGTTCTGGATGATTAATCATTCAGAACACTTTTTTTATACCATTCCGTTTTCCTATTTTTGCGGTTAGAAATCATTCTGCTATTCTTTAGTTCCATCATTTTCTAAATAATTACATGCTGCATCAACGTCTGTCACAAAAATTACTTCAGAAACTATCTCCTCAGCAGATACAGCTGATGAAATTACTTCAGGTTCCTACGGCTAATCTGGAACAACGTATTAAGGAAGAGCTGGAAATCAATCCGGCATTGGAAGAAAGCCTGTCGGATTACGATGGTGAAAAGGAGGATTTATCTGAACCGGAACAAATCCGTGATGAGGAAGATGAACAGTTCGATGACAGCAATGAAGATGATTTCGCGGACAGCCTGGATGTGCAGGAATATACCAAGGATGAATTTGATTACAACAGCGATGAAAGCGATTACAGAGGCAAGGAAGAAAAGAAGTCAACACCGTTTGCTGTGGGTAAAACTTTTCACGATTTTTTGGATGAACAGCTGCACCTGCTGGATTTGGATGAACACGAATGGCAGATAGCCGACCAGTTGATTGGCAGTATTGATGATGATGGCTACCTGCGCAGGGAGCTGGACGCCATTGTGGATGATTTAGCCTTTCAGAAAAACCTAACGACGTCAGAAGCGGAAATTGAAGAAGTGCTGAGAACGATTCACCGTTTTGATCCTCCGGGAGTAGGCGCGCGTAACCTGCAGGAATGTCTGCAGATTCAGCTCGAAAGGAAAGAACAGAATCCTACTGTAAAACTCGCGTTGAAAATTATCACCAATCAATTCGATGCATTTACAAAGAAGCACTACGATAAACTGATGAAGTCGCTCGATATCGACGAAGCACAATTGAAAAAAGCGCTGGACATTATTTTGCACCTCAATCCGAAACCGGGCGGTGCGGGCGAATCTTCCGCATCGGTCAATCATCAAACCATCATCCCCGATTTTACCGTAGAAAATAATAACGGAGAACTGGAGGTATTGCTGAACGGAAAGAATGCTCCTGATCTGCGTATCAGTGATTCTTTTAAAGAAATGCTGACCTCCTACGGGAAAGGCAGCATGAAAGATAAAAAGCAGAAAGAAGCGGTGGTATTTATCAAACAAAAGATAGATGCGGCTAAATGGTTTATTGATGCCATTAAACAGCGCCAGCATACCCTGTTTGTCACCATGGAAGCGATTGTTTCTTTCCAGAAAGAATATTTCTTGACCGGCGATGAGATGAAACTCCGTCCGATGATTCTCAAAGATATCGCAGAAATTACCGGACTGGATATTTCGACCGTATCGCGGGTGGCGAACAGCAAATACTGCCAGACGGAGTTTGGTGTTTTTTCCTTAAAACATTTCTTCTCTGAAGGCTTGCAGATGGAAGGTGGCGAAGAGGTATCTACCCGCGAGGTGAAGAAGATTCTGGAAGATTTGATTGCCGTGGAGGATAAATCCAAACCATTGAGTGATGAATACCTGACCGAGCAGCTGAAACAGAAAGGCTATAATATTGCACGAAGAACAGTTGCTAAATATAGGGAACAGATGAACATTCCGGTGGCCCGTTTGCGCAAAGAATTATAACAGTTATCAACCAACCCAACCGTGTTCAAGACATTATCCAACATCGTATCCTATCTTTTTCATCCTTTAACCATTCCAACGTGGATGGCGCTTTTCCTCTTGTTTACGAACCCATTCTCTTTTGCCGGAATGCCGGCCGGCGTGGTGGTGGCGATTGTTTTTGTCAATACGTTTATGTTTCCTGCCATTTCTATCTTAATGATGCGGAAACTCGGTTTCATTGAGAGCCTTGCGATGCCGGACAACAAACAGCGGATTATTCCGTTGGTGGCTACCATTGTCTTTTATGTATGGGCATATCTTGCCATGCGCAAAACCAATTTTCCCTATATGATGATGATTTTCATGATGGGGGTGCTGGTTTCTCTTTTTATTTCTTTTGTTATCAATGTTTTTTATAAACTGAGTTTGCACATGGTGGGAATCAGCGGAGCATTGATGGCGGTTATGACCATGCTGTTCTTTTCTCAGACTGACGTCAGTTATTTCTTTTTAATTATGATTGTGCTTACCGGCGCGATAGCAAGTGCCCGGCTTTATCTGGAAGCACATACGATTCAGGAAGTCTATGCAGGTTTCATGATTGGCATATTCGGGCAAATGCTCGGCCTTTTTTTGTATCGTTAAACCTGTTATTGTCTAACCTTTTCTTCACATTTCCACAGTCAGACCAGTCCCAATGTCAGAATATATTCTTGTACCTTTGTGCGGAATATTGAGCTTTGAAGAAAATCTTTTTTACTGTCATTAGCCACCTTGTCCTTGTCTTATGCACAAGACAGTACCCGGTTTCTGAAAGTCAGAAATATTTATATTGAAGGAAATAAGAAAAACCAGACCGTTTGTTATTCTTCGGGAAATGACCATTCATCAGAATGATTCTTTCCCGGCAAAGGATATGGATATTATATTGTTACAGAACAGACTGAATATTTTCAACATCAAATTATTCAATGAAGTCACCGTCAATATCAAGAATTGGGAAGAAGACAGCCTGGACCTGATTATTAAGGTTCGGGAACGATGGGTTATCTTGCCCGCACCCATCATTGCTTTTGCCGACCGGAACGTGGCGGAATGGTGGCGGCAATACCGTCATGACTTTAAGCGCCTGCAATATGGAATCCAGCTCAACTGGGATAATCTTTCCGGCAGAAACGACCGCCTCTATTTTGCCATGAGTTTTGGTTTCGCCCAACGGCTGGATATCGGCTATTCAATTCCACAATTCAACAGAAGGAAAGAGCAGGTCGGATTATCCATCTTGTTTAATATGTCTCGCAGCAAGCGGATTGCTTATAATACACTGGATGATGAACTCGCCTTCATGAATCTGGGTAAATCATGGCAGCTGCAAAAAATTCAGATTACACAGCAGATATCGTATCGAAGGAAAATCCATAATACGCACTATTTCCAGATAGGTTACGGATACAGTGTTATCAGCGACTCGGTACATCATGCGAACCCGGATTATTTCCTGGACAGTGCACGCCATCAGCATGCATTCAAGGTAGGGTATACCTTTGTGTCGGATTACCGGAATATCAGAACTTATCCAACGGATGGCTGGTATTTCTCCGCCAATTTCACGAACTACGGGCTGGGATTCATGAAAACAAGAATGACAACTGCCGGCGCTCAGTTCAGCAAGTATTTGTTATGGAAGAAACATCCCCGTTTTTCCGCGGCAGCTATGATAAAATGCCAGGTCTCCTGGCCGCTCCGGCAACCGTATAGCTTACAGCCTGTAAAATCATTCGGATATGAAGCAAATGCCATCAGGGGGTATGAAATTAATGTGATAGACGGACAGCATTTTTTATTGTTTAAGAATGAATATCGTTTCCGGGTCTTTGATTTTCAGTTGAGAAAACTGAAAAAGTTGCAATCCAGAAATTCACCTATCCTCAATTCCTCCCTCGCCTATTTACCGTTTAATATGTATCTTACTACCTACTTTGACGCAGGTTATGCCTGGGATTATTATACCGTCCAAAACAACATATACAGAAATAAATGGCAATTTGGTTTTGGGGTTGGCGTAAATTTGGTAACTTTCAATGACAAATTGCTGCGGCTGGAATACAGCTGTAACCGATATCTGCAACATGGATTTTATATCCATTTTGAACAGCCACTGTAGGGCTTGCAAATGAAAAATGAATACGGAATGAGAATAGGCATATACAGCAGGATTTTTAAGGAAGAACATACACCCTATGTGTTGGAGTTATTGCAGCAACTGCAGCATAAGAATTTTTCAGTATCCGTTTATGATGAATACTATAAATCTGTAAAAAAGTATCTTCCAAAACAAAACATACAGGTTTTCAAAAGCCATCACGATGTAAAGGGTGCTATTGACCTGTTGATTACATTGGGCGGTGACGGCACCTTGCTGGATACCCTGCATTTAGTGCGTGACAGCGAGATACCGGTTGCAGGTATTAACATGGGACGACTGGGGTTTCTGGCGGATATTCATAAGGAAGAAATAAAACACCTGATAGAATCCATTGAACAGAATACCTATACCATCGAAGACAGAACCCTGATTTGTGTAGAGACCAACAAGCCTGTTTTTGGAGAGGTCAATTATGGTCTTAATGAATTTACCATCCATAAAACAGATTCCTCTTCCATGATAGTGGTGCATGTGTATCTGAATGGCGAGTTTCTGAATTCATTCTGGGCGGATGGTCTTATTATTGCTACTCCTACCGGTTCCACGGCCTATTCATTGAGTTGCGGCGGGCCAATTGTATTCCCGACTTCCGGTACGTTCGTCTTAACGCCGGTAGCGCCGCACAACCTCAATGCCCGGCCAATTATTATAGCAGATGATACCGTGCTGTCGTTTGAAGTGGAATGCCGTTCCAATAATTTTTTATGCTCCATCGACTCCCGTTCTAAGAACGTAGATAATACCTATCAGCTGGCCGTTCGTAAAGCCGGCTTTTCATTTAAGTTGTTGCGTATGCCGGAAAGTTCATATCTCAATACCCTTCGGGAGAAGTTGAACTGGGGCGAAGACTCCAGGAATAGTTAGGAAAAAAATCCGGGACATCCGCCGTTCACTCTGTACTATTCCTTATATTTGACACATGTGCGGAATTGCCGGTGCTTTCTCTTTTAAAGGTAAAATGATTCAAGACGATTGGCTGAAGAATGCTGCCGTTTCATTGAATAAAAGAGGTCCTGACCATCAGCAATATGCCACAATCGGAAAAGCGGCATTGGTGCATGCCCGTCTCAGTATCATAGACACCTCAGAGATTGCTCACCAGCCCATTTATGATGCAAGCGGCCGATATGCCATCATCTTCAACGGGGAAATTTTTAATTTCCAATCCATTCGGGAGGAACTCCGG
This sequence comes from Chitinophagales bacterium, assembly GCA_046329865.1. Lineage (GTDB taxonomy): Bacteria > Bacteroidota > Bacteroidia > Chitinophagales > JADIYW01 > JADJSS01. The sequence goes on from JAXLTW010000026.1 coordinate 38,441, forward strand.
CAAAAAGGGGTACAGTTCAAGACGCAGTCGGATACGGAAGTATTGTTATATGCGTATATTCATTTCGGAATGGATTGCCTGCAAAAGCTCAATGGCTTTTTTGCATTTGCAATATATGACAAAGAGGAAGAAATTTTTTTTATAGCCTGCGACCGTTTTGGTATAAAGCCATTATATTATTATCGGGATGAAGATTATTTCTTCTTCGGATCAGAGTTGAAAGCCATCCTGAAATTTCCTGTTGGCAAAGAGATGAACTGGAGTTCCGTGGCACTATATTTTCAATTGAATTACATTCCGGGAAAAAATTCGATTTTCAAAAACATACGACGGGTAGAACCCGGTTCTTCTATAGAGCTGAACCACTCCGGCCTTTGCATAAAAAAATGGTATTCCATTCCTTACAATGCCTTGGAAGCAGAGCAGAATCAGTTATCCTACGCAGAGCAGCAAAAAAAACTGGTAGAATTGATGGATGATTCCGTGCGACTGCGCTTAATTTCCGATGTGCCGTTAGGCGCGTTTCTGAGCGGCGGTATCGACTCATCTGTCGTAACAGCTATGGCAGCAAGACATACCCAACACCTCAATACGTTTTCTATTGGATTTGAGGGCAACGGTTTTTTTGACGAAACACCGTATGCCAATCTTGTTGCAAAACATTTCAATACCAACCATACCGTTTTTAAATTGAAGAATGACGATTTAGTGCAGAGCCTGCATGAATTGCTCGAATATACTGACGAGCCGTTCGCAGACTCATCGGCGTTGCTGGTAAATATTTTGTCCAAGTTTACACGTCAGCATGTCACTGTGGCGCTGAGCGGCGATGGAGGCGATGAGTTGTTTGCCGGATATAATAAACATTATGGAGAGTGGCAAACGCGCAGCGGTGGTTGGCAGGCAAGCCTGATTCATTTGTTGCAGCCCGTATGGGAAACCCTGCCAAAGTCCAGGAGCGGTACATTCAGCAACAAGATTCGCCAGTTGGAACGATTTGCCAATGGAATGGATTTATCGCCGGCAGAGCGCTGGTGGCGCTGGTGTTGTATAAATGATATGGAATACACCGACAAATTATTAGGTGATAAGATGGATACGGTGCTCACGGAAATTATTGAAACCAGGCAACAGTTTTCTTCCGTGGTCAATTTCGACGGAACGCTGAATGATGATTTGATGGCAGATGTCGGAATGGTATTACCGTATGATATGCTGGTGAAAGTAGACCGGATGAGTATGCGCAACTCGCTGGAGGTACGGGTGCCTTTTTTAGATTACCGCATTGTGGAGTTTGCCTTCTCTTTGCCGGTATCCAGTAAAATAAACGGCAGCATTAAAAAGAAAATCGTGCAGGATGCATTCAGAGATATGCTGCCGAAGGAACTGTACAACCGTCCAAAGAAAGGATTTGAAGTGCCCTTGTTGCAATGGTTTCGCACCGACCTGAAAGATAAAATTCTTCATGACTGGTTAGCGGATGATTATATTCAATCGCAGGGTGTATTTAATGAAGGGATGATAAAGGAATTAAAACAAAAATTATTTTCCGCAAACCCCGGCGATGTCCATGCGCAGATATGGGCGCTGATTGTATTTCAGAACTTCTGGCGAAAATTTATGGAATAAAATGAAGATTTAAAAAAGGCAAGATTCCAATGTCCAAACCACTTACCATCGGCGTAGTCGCCAATACCGCATTTAATCTTTATAATTTCCGGCTGGGACTAATAAAGGCGCTTCAGGCGGAAGGATATCATGTGTTGGCTATCGCGCCGACAGATGAGTATGCGGACTTGTTAAAAGAACAGGGAATAACGTTTGTCGAGGTAAAAAAACTGGCACGCAAAGGCACCAACCCCTTCAATGATTTTATGCTGATGAATGAATTGAGGAATATCTATAAGAAAAATAAGATAGATGCCGTCCTGCAATATACCATCAAGCCGAATATCTATGGCACACTTGCGGCCAGGTTTACCGGCACCAAAACCATCTGCACGGTGACGGGATTGGGGTATACCTTCTTAAATAAAAGTACGGCTAGCAGGGTGGCTCATGCCTTATACCGGTTTGCATTTTCATTTGCAGACAAGGTGCTTTTTCAGAATACGGATGATTTGGAAATGTTTGTACATAACAGATTGGTCAACCGGGAAAAAACATTGCTCGTACCGGGTTCAGGTATAGATACCCAAAAATTTACTCCGGAATATTGCACGGCACCACACACGCCAACAGCTACCGTACGTTTTTTAATGATAGGAAGATTGTTAAGAGACAAAGGTATTTATGAATATGTGGCGGCGGCACGGAAAATGCGGGAGGAAGGCATTCATGCTACATTTCACTTGCTGGGCGATATAGACCGGGATAATCCTACAGCCATCCGGCAGGAGGAACTGCAGGCGTGGATTCAGGAAGAAGTTATCCGTTATGAGGGTTATGCTAAAGATATCCGTCCGTTTATATGCGAGGCCGACTGTCTGGTGCTGCCGTCCTACCGGGAGGGAATGCCAAGGGTTATCCTCGAAGGGATGGCTATGGGTAAACCCTGTGTTACCACCGATGCCCCCGGCTGTAAAGATGCGGTAGTAGACGGACAAACGGGATTTCTCTGTAAAACCGCAAATGCCGACTCATTATACGAAATGTTAAAAAAGTTCGTTTTACTGGATATAAAAACCCGGATTCTATTTGGAAAGAATGCCAGAGAAAGGGCGGAAAGCTTATTTTCAACGGAAACAATCAAAATGATTTACATTAAAATCCTGCGAAATCTTTAACGCTTTTTCACGTTTTTTAAATTATTGTTATTAACTTTGGTTAACGAAGAGTATGCGTAGCGACTATTTATTATTGGTTTCAGCCCTGTTGACTTCTTTTGTGCTCACGAATATGTTTATCCCTTCCATTATTAAGGTGGCAAAGATTAAACATTTATTCGATACACCCGGAGCCAGAAAGTCACATTATGATGTTATTCCGACCTTGGGCGGAGTGGGTATTTTCGGAGGTTTTATGATAAGCCTGTGTTTATTCGGGAAATTTTATCCTGCCAATGGCATGCGATATATCTTAGCCGCATTGTGTTTTATTTTCATGTTGGGAGCTAAAGATGACATCGTCGAGCTGGTACCCACCAAAAAATTTATAGGTCAAATCTTTGCGGCCTGCATTATTGTCATTTTGGGGGATATTCGCCTCACCAGCCTCTACGGGTTGTTCGGAATTTCATATATAGATTATCTTCCGAGCGTATTGTTGTCAGTTACAACCATTATATTTATCATCAATGCTTTTAATATCATCGATGGCATCAACCTGCTGGCAGGAAGTGTCTGTATCTTGATGTCTGCGGCTTTTGGGGCGTGGTTCTATTATTACGGTTTTTTTGACTATGCCATCCTGGCTCTCGCAATGAGTGGTGCAGTGCTGGCATTCCTTAAATATAATTATACGCCGGCAAAAATTTTTATGGGAGATTCCGGTAGTTTGTCTATCGGGCTGTTGGCTGCCGTAATGGCGATACAGTTTATCGAGAAGAATGAAATTGTATTGCTCAGCGGAAGCAGCGACGGAATTAAAATTGTAGCGGCTCCGGCAATGGCAATCGCTATATTGATTATCCCTGTTTTTGATACGTTGCGTGCTTTCTCCTTAAGGATTATCAATAAAAAATCACCCTTCCTGGCAGACAGAAACCATATCCACCATAAATTGATAGACTTAGGCTGTTCCCATATTCAAGCCACGTTTATTCTTATTGGTGTGAATATTCTTTTTATCGGCTTAGTTTACTTGCTGCAGTATTGGGGTAATCTTTATTTGATGCTTTTTGAATTCTCATTAGCCATCCTGCTGACAACCATCCTTTTTTCCTTCAAAACAAAAAAAAAAATAAGGAGAAACAAAGCGGATAATACAATGCAGTTGTCGTTGGAGATGGATGCCCGATAATACTTGTTGCTATCTTCTTAACCTTATATTTTCCCGTTGAAGGATAGCGGCCAGTTCACTTACCATCATGGCAGTGGCACCCCACAACACTTTTCCCTGTATATCGTAATAAGGCGCCATGAGCGTAAATCCAAGCGCGTTTTTAATAGGTTTTTCTTTTATGATTTCTGGCTGAAGGAATGTGTGCAGGGGTACCTGTAAAACGGAAGCAACCTCCTTTTCTTCCAACAGCAGCACCGGTGGCTCCTGCAAGACACCAACATAGGGATATACCATGAAGTTACTGGCGAATACAAACAAGTTCGATAATGAGCCGACCACCGAAATCTTTTTAGGGTCAACCCCTATTTCTTCCTGTGTCTCTCTCAGGGCCGCATCCAAATAAGAGGCATCCTTCTTTTCAATCTTCCCACCCGGAAAAGCAATCTGTCCGCTATGAACGCCGTCATAAACCGGACGCTCAATGAATAACAGATGTGGTTCGTCGTTAACCGGGTATATCAATGCCATTACTGCTCCCAGCTTCGGTTGAATTAATTGCGGGACATCCAGATTCTTATTGATCTTTAAATAAGGTTTTAACGCCTGCTGTGCCGCTTCTCCGGGCAGTGGCAGCTGAAATGCTTGATAGAGTTCATTGGAAAATTGTTCAAACATCGCATAAAAATACACATTGAAAATCTAATTACATCGTAATTGCCCCGGCATGAAGATTAAATGAAAAAATAATGTTAAATGTGTGTGCATTGTTAAAGGTTATTCACTTAAAATTCATAATTTTATAGAATACTATTTAATACGAAAATTTCATGAAAAAATTTACGACTCTATTCGCTGCGGCCTTGTTTTTACTGGCAGGCTGTACAAAAACCACTTCAACAACGGATGATGGTAATTTATCCGTCATTGCTTTCGGCTCTTGTTGTGAACAGTTTTTGGGGGACAAGAAAATCTTTGACAGAATTGTAGAAAAGAAACCGCAGTTGTTCATATTTGGAGGGGACAATGTATATGCAGACTTTTTTGCGTTAGCGCCCGGCACACCGGATTATATTCGTGGTGCATACGCTCAGTTGGGGGGCGATAAAGCCTTCCAGAATCTGAAAGCAAATGTTCCTATCCTTCCAATCTGGGATGACCACGATACCGGGATGAACGATGGTACTTCCGACAATCCTGTAAAAGGAGTGGCAAAGGCGGAATTTTTTAAATTCTGGGGAATTCCTGCAGATGCGCCTCGTCATAACCGTCCGGACGGCGGTATCTATGACGTTGTTTATTATGGGGATGATGCACATAAAGTACAGATTATATTATTGGATTTGCGCTGGAATCACACACCATACAAGGCTTCAGGCCCTGGGGCTGCGATAAGCGGCTATGATACATTGATGTCTCCGGATGCTACCATCCTGGGTGCCACACAGTGGGCGTGGCTGGAAGAAGAATTGAAAAAACCGGCAAAAGTGAGAATCATCATGTCCAGTTTACAATTCAACTCTTTCTATAACGGCGGCGAAAACTGGGCAGTGCTTCCTTTGGAAAAACAAAAAATGATTGACTTGTTAAAAAGTACTCGTGCAGAAGGGGTGTTTTTCCTGAGCGGAGATGTTCACTTTGCAGAATTTACAAAGACACAACCGGATGGCATGTATCCTATCTATGATTTTACTGCCAGTGGTATCACGCATCATGAAGATAAGGTAGGTTCTACGAACGACGCCATCAGAGTGGGAAATGGCTGGCAATATGTGAATTTCGGTCTGTTAACAATAGACTGGTCGGCTAGTCCGGTTTCCATCAAGGCAGAAGTGTATGGCAATACAGATCCGTTGGTGCCTCAGATTTCTCATACCGTTACATTGGATGAATTAAAATTTTAAATTAATCATTATACAACTTAAAAAGAGGCATTTTTTGTGCCTCTTTTTTTATTTTTGGAGGATGGATATTTTTCAACAGACTACAGCACTCTTAGAGGAAGTCAACGGAGCGACTATTTCCACGACAGACGAATTGGAGAAATTCCGCATCCGTTTCTTGGGTAGTAAGAATGTACTGAAAGATATTTTTGCCGAAATGAAAAATGTGCCGAATGAACGAAAAAAAGAATTCGGACAGTTGGTCAACAGTGTGAAGCAGGCAGCCGAAGAAAAATTTGCCGCACATCAGGAACAACTGCAGAAGGCAACTGGCACCGGCACAGCATCCATAGATTTGACATTACCCGGGGATGTGGTGACCGTTGGCGCCCGTCATCCTATCAGTATTGTCAAAAATCAGATCATCGATATTTTTAAACGACTGGGATTTGCCGTGGAGGAAGACAGGGAGATTGAAGACGACTGGCACAATTTCACAGCGTTGAATATGCCTGAAGACCATCCGGCAAGGGATATGCAGGATACGTTCTTTATTCAGGTCAACCCGGATGTGGTATTGCGGACGCACACCTCTTCGGTACAGGTCAGGGTGATGGAACGACAAAAACCACCTATCCGTATTTTATCACCGGGAAGGGTGTATCGAAATGAAACCATTTCCGCACGCTCACATTGTTTTTTCCATCAGATTGAAGGACTGTATATTGACGAAGATGTTTCCTTTGCCGATTTGTTGCAGACATTGGATTTTTTTGCCAAAGAGTTTTTCGGACCGGATATAAAAATCAAAGTGCGTCCCTCTTATTTTCCGTTTACGGAGCCATCTGCAGAAGTGGACGTAACCTGTTTTATTTGCGGAGGAAAAGGATGTAATGTCTGTAAATACAGTGGATGGGTGGAAATCCTGGGATGTGGCATGGTGGACCCGAAAGTGTTGGAAAACTGCAATATTGATCCGAAAAAATATACGGGATTTGCATTCGGGATGGGTGTGGAGCGGATTACGATGTTGAAATATCAGATTAAAGATATTCGCTTGCTCTCAGAAAATGACGTTCGCTTCCTGGAACAGTTTAAGAGCGCCAATTAATCCAATTTATACTTTACAGGCTAAAACTTTCGCCGCAACTGCAGGTACGGGCTGCGTTGGGGTTGTTAAAATAAAATCCTTTTCCGTCGAGTCCTTCAGAAAAATCCAATTCGGTTCCCAACAGATACAAGATGCTTTTGGGGTCTACCACCAATTTGATTCCTTTGTCTTCAAATATTTCGTCTGACGGCTGTTGCTGGTCATCGAATTTCATATTATACGTCAATCCACTGCAGCCGCCGCTGGTGACGGAAACACGTACAAAATGATGAGGAGTAAGATGGTCATCTTTCCATATTTTCAATACGCGCTCTTTAGCTTTTTCGGATATTGTTATCATTTGAATGGTAAACGCTTATTTTAATCAATAAGTTCAAATCGGGTATAGGGCACCAGCACGTCAGGTATCCTGATACCCTGCTCCGTCTGATGGTTTTCTAATAAACTGGCGAGTATCCGTGGCAATGCGAGCGCGCTGCCATTTAACGTGTGTGCCAGTGCTTTTTTATTATCCGCATCCTTCGTACGCAGTTTCAAGCGGTTCGCCTGAAACGTTTCAAAGTTGGAAACGGAACTCACCTCCAGCCAGCGTTTTTGTGCGGCAGAAAACACCTCAAAGTCATAGGTCAATGCAGAAGAGAATGTCATATCACCGCCGCACAAACGCAATATTCTGTACGGTAACTCCAACGCCTTCAACAAACCCTCTACATGTTTTAGCATTTCATCCAGCGCTGCATAAGAGTTTTCCGGCTTTTCAATCCGGACGATTTCCACTTTGTCAAACTGGTGCAAACGGTTCAGCCCGCGCACATCTTTTCCATAACTGCCCGCTTCGCGACGAAAACAAGGGGTGTAGCCCACATTCTTTATGGGAAGAATTTTCTCGTCAATGATTTCGTCCCGATAGATATTGGTAATCGGCACTTCTGCCGTAGGTATCAGGTAAAAATCATCTTGCGTGGCATGATACATTTGCCCGTCCTTATCCGGCAACTGACCCGT
>JAXLTW010000027.1:0-40036 GCA_046329865.1 Chitinophagales bacterium
AATCTACATACAACACCAGTCCCTTTAAATAGGAACTTTCGGGGTGAAAGATATTGACAGGATGGTCAGCAGGCTGCGACAGGTAATGCAAAATCTTCACGTTTCTACCGGCTTCAATGGCTGCACTCATGACAGTGGCATAAAATAATTCCTTATCGACCACCTGAGAACAGGAAAAGGTGAAGATGATTCCGGGGCTGTTGACTTTCTTAAGTCCTTCGGCGTTCAGTCGTTTGTACGCCTGCACCGCATTATGTCTTTTATTGATAGATTTTGCAAAAGCAGGCGGGTCCAGTATGATGACATCAAATTTTTCTTCGTCCGACTTAAAAAAATCAAACACATCTCTGCAGACAGACGTATGCGCGATTCCGGCGGCATTAAAATTCAGCGCAACATTCTTATCAACCAATTCCATGGCCGTTTTGGACACATCGACGGACACTACTTTTTTAGCATGATTGTTCAACGCGTAAATGGAAAAGCCACCGCTATAACAATAGGTATTCAGGATGCTTTTATGTTCACTATATCTTGCCAGTAAATTCCGGTTTTCACTCTGATCCAGAAAGAAGCCCGTTTTTTGGCCGGTCACCACATCTATCAGAAACTTATTACCATTTTCAAGAGCGATTATTTCTTTGCGCTCTCCCAACAAAAAAGAATTGCTGACGGACCCGGCATATTCTTTCGGTAAATTTTCTTTGCTCTTATCATAAATGGTGTCGACAAAAGTAAGTGTTTGACCGATTGCGGTTTTAATTTCCTGCATCAGCTTGTGCATACCAACCGAATGACACTGTATGACCGCAGTGGTGTCATAAACATCGATGATTAATCCGGGCAGATTGTCTCCTTCCGCGTGCACCAGCCGAAAACAATTCGTGTGTTCACTTCCGATAAGTCCCAGATTTTTTCGCAGCAAAAAGGCCTGCTCTATCTTCCGGTTCCAAAAATGCTGATTGATGGGTTCCTGTTGGAATGTCAATATTTTAACAGCAATGCTGCCGTGGTAAAAATGGCCGGTACAAAGATATCTATCTTTTGCATCATGCACTTCCACAATGGCGCCATCCTGCAAACCTGCGTCAAACGAATACAATGCTCCTGAAAATATCCACGGATGGAAACGTTGCACAGAGCGTTCTTTCTCTTTCTTTAAAATTATTCTGGGATAACCGGTCATACCATCTAAGCACAAAGGTATAAAAGTAATGCTGCAAAGTGTGCCAAGATTTTATTCCCGCGGAATAAAACATTGTTCCACACCGAAATTATATCTTTTCCCGCTCCAGGATTATATAAGTGGAATCGAACTCATTCTTTTCATCTTTCGGCACAAACTCCGTATGTTCCACCACCCAACTGGAATCATCATAATCAAAATGCGTGTCGCCTTCGATTTCCGTATGTACCACGGTCAGGTGTATCTTGTTCGCAAGCGGTAATGTCTGACGGTAAATTTCCCCTCCGCCCACTACAAATATCTCATCCTGCTGTTGATTGGCAGCAAATACAATGGCCGCATGAATGGTTGGAAAAACATAACAATTCTCAAAATTGCAGTTAAAATTTCGGGAAATAATCAAGGAAGTACGATTTGGCAATGGCTTGCCAATAGATTCAAATGTTTTACGCCCCATCAGAATAAAATGACCGGTGGTGATATTTTTAAAGCGCTTCAAATCAGCCGAAAGTTTCCAAAGCAACTGGTTGTCTTTGCCAATTACGCCATTTTCAGCCGCCGCAACTATGATGGAAATCTTCATGCTGTTTGGTTCGTCGACAGTCCACGGTCGACCGTTTTTTTTAAGAATAAAAATCAGACAGTTGACTGTGGACGGGCAACTGCAATCAGATACACTATACGGCTACTTCTCCTTTGATGTGTGGGTGAGACTGGTAATTGACTAATTCAACATCCTCGTATTTAAAATCAAAGATAGACTGCACCTCCTTGTTTATCTTCAGTTGCGGCAACGGATATGGCTCCCGGCTGAGTTGCAGCTTAACCTGCTCTACATGATTGCTATAGATATGTGCATCGCCAAAGGTATGCACAAAATCCCCCAACCCAAGTCCGCATACCTGAGCGATCATCATCGTAAACAAAGCGTAAGATGCGATATTGAACGGGACTCCGAGAAATGCATCAGCACTGCGCTGGTACAACTGGCAACTTAACACCCCCCTCTGTCCCCCCTTAAGGGGGGAAGAAAGGGGGGTGACATAAAACTGGAAAAGGGTATGACACGGCGGCAACGTCATATCTTCAATGTCCGCCACATTCCATGCGGAGATAATGTGCCGGCGCGAGTCAGGATTGTTTTTTAAGTTATGAATCAGGTGAGCCAGCTGGTCTATTTCACCGCCCTTACCATCCGGCCAGTGCCTCCACTGATGGCCGTATACCGGACCAAGTTCTCCATACTGCTGGGCAAACTTATCATCTTGGGCAATTTTCTCCGCAAACTCTTTCATCGTCTCCCCCTGATAGGCCGTACTTTTCTGATACTTGGCATACGGCCAGTCGTTCCAGATATTACAACCGTTTTTACATAAATACTGAATATTCGTATCTCCGGCTATAAACCATAGTAATTCGTGTATGATTGATTTCAAGTGTAATTTTTTGGTGGTCACCAAAGGAAATCCCTCGTTTAAATCAAACCGCATCTGGTAGCCGAAAACACTGATAGTGCCGGTGCCGGTACGGTCACTTTTATACGTTCCATTATCTAAAATATGCTGAAGAAATTGCTGGTATTGTTGCATACCGTAAAAATAAGAAAGCCCCGTTAATCTTTCCAAAAACAATATAAACATTCCATAAAACGCTGTTAAACCATGGATTTTAAAATAAATTAACATCAAAATCACTGATTTAAACTATTCTGTAATGCATCCATTCCATAATTCTCCGATTAATCCTTATCTTTGCAAACTTATGTTTTTTAGAAAATCACTGTTTCTTTTACTGATTACCATTATTTTAGCTTCCTGTAGCCGTAAGTATGATAAAATATTCAAAGGCAACGACCTAGAAGCCAAAATAAAGGAAGCAGACGCATTGTATGGCAAAAAGAAGTATGAAAAGGCTATTCCATTGTACGAACAGCTGTTAACCATCTTAAAAGGCCAGAAAAGTGTTGATGAAATCTATTACAAATACGCCAATGCCCATTTCTTAAATGGAAACTATGAGTTAGGCGCGTTTTATTTACGTAGTTTTTATAATACCTATCCATCCAGCGAACATGCTGAACAAGCAGCTTTCGATGAAGCCATCTGTTATTTTAAACAGTCTCCCCGTTATTCACTGGAACAGGTAAATACACAAAAAGCCATCGAAACCTTTCAGGAGTTTGTCAATAAATTCCCGAAAAGTGAGAAAATGCAGCAGGCAAATGATAAAATTGATGAATTAAGGTCCAAATTGCGTAAAAAAGCGTACGAAAGTGCTTATCTTTACTACAAAATTGGCCAGTACAACGCCGCTGCGGTTGCCTTGGGCAATTTCCTGAAAGAGTATCCGGAATATGAAAATCCGGAAAGAATAAATTATCTGATTGTCAAGGCATTGAAAAAATATGCGGACGGAAGTTATAAAAACAAACAGGAAGAGCGATTGCAAGAGGAAGCAAAAGCTTATGAAGCGTTCAAAGTAAAATACCCGCAAAGTAAATATTTACCGGAACTGGATAAAATGCAGACCTCCGTAAAAAAAAGAATTAAAAAGTAGAAATATGTCCAACATTAAAAAAGAAGAAGGCAAAACGGTTTCAGCTTATATTGAAACCAGAAACTTAGACGAGTTAGCTTCTAAAACAGGCAATCTTTACAAATCCATCAACGTGATCAGTGCACGTTCTTCTCAGATGAATGCCAAATTGAAAGAGGAATTACACCGTAAACTGGAAGAATTTGCTTCTGCAACAGACAACCTGGAAGAGGTGTTTGAAAACCGTGAGCAAATTGAAATTTCTCGTTATTACGAAAAATTACCAAAGACGACCATTACGGCTTTACAGGAATTTTTGAACGACGAAACTTATTTCAGAGATAAAGACAAATAGTTCATGCTCAACGGCAGAAAAATACTTGTTGCCGTATGCGGAAGCATAGCTGCCTACAAAGCAGCCTATCTCATCAGACTTTTAATAAAGGAAGGCGCCTCCGTTCGTGTAGTGATGACTCCTTCTGCCACCCAGTTTATCTCCCCGCTCACCTTAGCCACGCTGTCCAAACAGGAATGTTATGTAGATTATACCAATGCCGGCAAAACCAATTGGAATAACCATGTGGATTTAGCGCTTTGGGCCGATCTGATGGTTATCGCACCGGCATCAGCCGGCACCATCACCAAAATGGCTAACGGAATGTGCGACAATCTGCTGATGGGCGTTTATATGTCCGCACGCTGTCCGGTATTTATCGCCCCTGCGATGGATGAAGACATGTGGAAACATCCCTCTACCAAAACAAATATCCAGCAACTGCAATCTTTTGGAAATAAGATTATTACCGTTAATTCCGGAGAACTGGCAAGCGGATTGTTCGGCGAAGGCAGAATGGCAGAACCTGAACAGATTGCTGAAGAACTGAAAGACTACTTACGACTTTCAACCTTACCTCATTCACTGCTGAAAGGCAAAAAAATCCTGATTACAGCAGGCCCCACTTACGAAGCGTTGGATCCTGTGCGTTTCATCGGCAATCACTCCAGCGGAAAAATGGGTATAGCATTGGCGGAAGCGGCTTACAACCTGGGTGCCGAAGTGTATCTGGTTTTGGGACCATCCAAACTGAAAGTAAAAGAAGGCATAAAACTCACGCGAATATTCTCCGCAACTGAAATGTATGCCGCCTGTAAAAAACATTTTGCGAGTGCGGATATCTGTATTTTTGCTGCTGCCGTAGCAGACTACACACCTAAAACGGTTTCCAGTCAAAAGATAAAAAAATCAGATGCTGAATTTTCCATTACGTTGAAGAAAAACGTGGATATTGCCTATGAATTTGGTCAAGTCAAAAAAAAGGGACAGCTGTCTGTCGGATTTGCCTTAGAAACAAACGATGAGCTGAAACATGCCAAATTGAAATTGACAAAGAAAAACTTTGATATCGTGGTACTGAATTCCCTGAATGACAAAGGCGCGGGATTCCAATTTAATACGAACAAGATTTCGATAGTAAATCGTAACAATAAAATCACTAAATTCGAGTTAAAGAACAAAGAAGCGGTAGCGGATGATATTTTAAAATCCATTGAAGACTTATTGAAATGACAAACACCAAAGGTACCATAGCTGCAAATCCGTATCGGAGCGCAAAATGCTGCTCTATTTTCCTGTTCTTGCTCCTTTTCATGTGCCATCTTCCTGTTGTTAATGCACAGGAACTTAACTGCACGGTAGCCATCAATGCACCAAAAAACCAAAATGTTGACCCCCAGGTTTTTAAAAACATGGAGGCATTCATCCGCGAATTCCTGAACGGAAGAAAGTGGACGAATGACAATTACAAAGAATCCGAACGCATCAAATGCAATCTGATTATAAACATATCAGAGATTCCGACCGAAGGAGAATATAAGGCAAATGCCATTATACAGTCACAGCGGCCGGTATACAACTCCAATTACAATACCATGCTCCTGAACTTACAGGACAAGACATTTGATTTCAATTATGCGGACCTGCAAACGCTGGATTATAACGACAACGGATACGTCACGCACCTGACCTCGCTGCTGGCCTATTATGCTTATCTTATTATCGGATATGACTACGAGTCCTTTAGCAAGGATGGCGGAATGCCTTATTTTCAAAAGGCACTGACCGTTTGCAACAATGTTCCGCCGATGGAAAAATCCAAATACAAAGGATGGAGCCAGTTTGATGCGGGTGGCATCATATCCGGTGTAATCAACAGATTTATCATGGTGGATGCCTTATTGAATCCGAGATATAAGGAATTCAGAACCGCCTTGTACTCCTACCACCGGAACGGATTGGACAGGATGTATTCGGATGCCTCTCAGGGTCGAAGCGCCATCACCTCCTGCCTTACCTTGCTTCAGCCTATCAATGTGGACAATCCAAGCCTTCAGCCTTTGCGCAATTTCTTTATCGCAAAAAATGCGGAGCTGATCAACATCTATTCAAAAAGCGACATGTCGGAACGGGCTATTGTTACACAGCTATTATCCGCATTAGACCCCATCAACTCTGATAAGTACAAACAAATCGGCAAGAAATAGATTTCCTTCCTGATTTTTTACTTCCTACTATTTTGTAAATTTGTTCCGTGCTGCAATCGCTTTCCATAAAAAATTACGCCATCATCGAACAAGTCGACATCTTGTTTGACAAAAACCTGAATATCATCACCGGCGAAACAGGAGCAGGCAAATCGATCCTGCTGGGCGCGATGAACCTGATTTTAGGAAAAAGGGCGGACAGTTCCGTACTCAGAAACACGGAAGAAAAATGCCTGGTGGAAGCAATCTTCCATATCAAAGGCTATCAGCTAAAATCATTTTTTAAAGAGAATGACCTGGAGTATGATGATGAAACCATTATCCGGCGAGAAATAAACTCCAATGGCAAATCGCGGGCATTCATCAACGATACTCCGGTGACACTGGATGTGCTGAAGGAGCTGACAGAACGACTCGTCGATATCCATGCACAGGGCGAAACCCAACAGCTGCTTGATAAATTTTTCTTCTGTGAGGTACTGGATGAATTAAGCAAACAGACTGCTGTCGTAAAAGAATATCAATCAGCCTATCATTCTTATAAACAAAAACAACAACGCCTGCATCAGCTGCAGGAAGCGCAAAGCAGATTGCAAAAAGAATTTGATTTCATCTCGTTTCAGTTAACCGAATTGAAAGAATCCAACCTGAATGAAGATGAATTTACCGGTATCGAGAATGAATTGGGGCTGCTGCAAAACGCGGAAATTATCAAACGCAACCTGGCGGAAGCCTACAACCTGATTGACGGCAATGAATTTGCAGCACTGAGCCAGTTATTACAAGCAAATAAACTGATTGGCCAGTTGTCAGGGTTTCATGATGTCCTGCTGGAAATGCACGACAAGCTTTCCACTATTTCAGATGATTTAAAAAGCACTACACGTCAACTCACGAATATTGCCGATGCCACGGAATACAATGAGGAGCGCGTTATTGAACTGACAGAAAAACAGAGCAGCGTCAATAAGCTGCTGCAAAAACACCATGTGGGCGAAGTAAAGGAATTGCTTAACATCCAACATACATTACAGCTACAATCAGATGCCTACTCCAACTCCGGCGAAGAGGCAATCCTGTTGGAAAAGGAAATCCGCGAAGCCCGAAAAGCCCTTTTGGATACGGCCCAACGCATCTCCAACAACAGAAGAGAAAAAATCAAAACGGTGGAAAGCAAGGTATCTAACCTGCTGGTCGATCTGGGTATGCCGTTCGGGTTTATCGTGCTGGAGCAAAAGCTACTGGATGCAGAAAGGCTGAATGCTTTCGGTATAGATGAAATCCGCTTATTGTTTTCAGCAAACAAAGGGGCTTCTCCGCAACCGCTGGACGAAGTGGGCAGTGGCGGTGAAAAATCACGATTGATGTTGGCGATAAAAAGTTTGGTGGCTGAAACGATAACGTTGCCCACGCTGATTTTTGATGAAATTGATACGGGCATTTCCGGCGAAGTGGCACAGAAAGTAGGAAATATCCTGAAAGAATTGGGCAAGAAGCATCAGGTGATTTCCATCACGCATTTGCCACAAGTGGCAGCCAAGGCAGATCAACACCTGTTTGTGTACAAAAATCACGACAAAGAAAAGACCAATACACAAATAAAGACACTTGACAAAGCAGAACGCCTCCACGAAATTGCCGTCATGCTGAGTGGCGACAACCCACCAAAAGAAGCACTGGAGAATGCCAAGCGGCTGTTGGAGTAATTCACCTAATCAACAACACTCATTAGATTTAATTTTTGAAAAAATCAAAACAATACCTTATTTTGATACTTGTTGGCTTTCATTGATTCATGATGATAAAAAATAAATTATCTAGAAAAAATTTCATTCGCATGACGGCTATGGGTGGTATCATCTCCACCTTACCATTCAGCAGTTGCAAGAAATCTTCGCTGACGGATGAAAGCCATCATTTTGATGCCATCGTCATCGGCTCAGGATTCGGAGGTGCTGTTGCTGCGCTGCGGCTGTGTGAAAAAGGTATAAGAACCTTATTGCTTGAAATGGGCAAAGCATACATTGTGCAACCTGACAAGAATGTCTTTTCGCCCAATTTCCCGGCCAATAAATTTTCCACCTGGCTGAAGAGCACCACAGAGTTGTCGTTTGGCCCCAATCTTCCTTTCAGCGGAACTTATACCGGCGTTTTGGACAGAGTGGAATATCCGAACATGCATGTTTACCGGAATGTCTGCCTGGGCGGGGGCTCTATCTCCAACGGAGGGGTTCTGCTCGAACCCAGAGAAGACCATTTCCATTCGTTCATGTTCGATCAGATCAATTATCCGGAACTGAAGCAAAAATATTTTCCACTGGTCAGAAATATGCTACGTGCATCAAAGATGCCGGATGATTTATTCAATTCATCTTATTACACTTTTGCCCAAGTGGCTAAACGGCACGCCCTGCAGGCCGGATTTGATGTCATTCATGCCGATTCATTTTATGATTTTGATATCTGGAGAAAAGAGACATTAAATCAAATAAAAAAATCTGCCCTTAATGGAGAATTGCTGTATGGCAATAATAACGGAATTAAAAACTCCCTTGAAAGAAATTATCTGGCTCAGGCAACCGCAACCGGTAATCTAACCATACAAACACTGACAAAAGCTGAATCCATCCGTAAAAATGGAAAGGATATGTTTGAGATCGAAGCGACACAAATAGATGAACAGGGCCGGGAAACCAATTACACGGTATTCACCTCTAATTATTTGTTTGTATGTGCCGGAAGTATCGGAACGTCCGAACTATTGGTGAAAGCAAGAGACAGCGGTACATTGCCGGATTTAAATGATGAAATCGGAAACGATTGGGGGCCTAACGGTAATTCCTTTGCCATGCGTAGTCAGCTGAGGGAATCCACCGGAAATATGCATTGCAGTCCACCTACCTTATCCGTTGCAGATTATAACAACCCTGTTGCACCACTAACCGCGATGCAGGATATCTTTCCACTGGGAATAGACTTAAAGACATTGTTGATGGTAGGACAGCCTTTTAACGAAACCAAAGGTAAGTTTATGTATGATACTGCAACAAAGACCGTCCAGCTGCAATGGCCATCCAATGGCTTAGAGCAGGCAAACCAAGCCATGAAACAATTTATCGACAAGATAAATGGCGTAAACGGCGGTGTGCTGGACAGGACCTTCATTCCGTCAGGAGTTTCCAAAGGATTCACCTATCATCCTCTGGGCGGGGCGGTTTTAGGCAAGGCATCTGATTGGTTTGGAAGAATAAAAGGGTATACCAAACTCTATGCGCTAGATGGTTCCATGCTACCCGGCAACTGCGCCTTAGTGAATCCCACATTAACCATTACCGCTTTAGCCGAACGAAACATGGAAATGATAATACAGGAGGATTTTTCTTAATTTCTTTTTCTGCAATTTCGACCACACGTCCGTTAACCAAAGAAAATATAACATACCACAATACTCAGCACAATACTCACCAGTTCGGCAAATAAGCTGGTCGCTACCACATAGCGGGTTTTCTTAATGGCCACCGCACCGAAATACACTGCCAGCACATAGAAGGTAGTATCGTGACTGCCGTTGAAGATTCCGGCCAGCCTTCCGGCAAAACTATCTGCCCCCAAACCACCTTCCGCTACAGGTTTAATCATATCCACCATTAAACCACGGGCACCGCTGCCACTGAACGGCTTCATAATTGCAACGGGCAATGCATCTACGAAACGGGTGTCCATGCCTGCCCACCGGAATGCCGAAGCGATGGCGTGCGTGATCATCTCCATACCGCCGCAGGCACGGAATATTCCAATCCCAACCAACATCGCCACCAGGTAGGGAATGATTTTCACCGCCACTTCAAAGCCTTCTTTCGCGCCATCGATGAATGCTTCATACACGTTGATTTGTTTGAAGAAGGCCATTCCTATGAAAACGATGATAACTGAAAATATGATAAGGCCGCCAATTATACTACTCACTACTTCCATATGCTCTTTGGAAAGTGTACTGAAGAAATAAGTGAGTCCGGAAATACATCCGATAATGCCTAAGATCCACGCCGTTAGAACGGCATCCCATTTTATTTTTTGAATGAAGGTACAAAGTATCAACCCTGCAATCATACCGCCATACGTGGAGATGAGTAATGGCAGAAAAATATCGGTCGGATTAACAGCACCGGCCGTTGCGCGGAAGGCAATGATACTGACCGGAATAATGGTGAAGCCTGCCGTGTTCAGCGTCAGGAACATAATCATAGCATTGGAAGCCTGTTCTTTATCGGGGTTGATTTCCTGTAATTCTTTCATCGCCTTCAATCCCAACGGAGTAGCGGCATTATCCAGTCCCAGCATATTGGCGGAGTAATTCATCAATATGCTGCCCATGGCAGGATGGTCTTTTGGAATCTCCGGAAAGAGGCGGCTAAAAAACGGACTGATTAATTTCGAAAAGATACGGATGGCACCACCGTTTTCTCCTACCTTCATAATACCCAGCCAGAAGCACATGACACCGGTTAGGCCGAGAGAAATCTCAAAGGCGGTTTTAGATGAATCGGTAATGGCATTAACAGTGGTGGAGATAACTGCTGCATCGCCCAGAAAAATAAGCTTAAACAAGACGATGATAAAAGACAAAAGGAAGAATAATATCCAAATATAATTTAAAACCATACTATTGATTTATACTATACAATGTACGAATTTAATTGGCTAATTAGCTTATTACCCAATTAATCAATATTTTTGTCGCGTGTCTAAAAAATACGAACTGCCGGAGATTGTGAACCGAAAAGCGAAGTTCAACTACGAATTTATCGAGTCGTATAAAGCCGGTATGGTATTAACGGGAACAGAAATCAAATCCATCAAGGAAGGTAAAGTAAATTTAGGCGACAGTTTCTGCTATTTTCGTCAGGGAGAATTATGGATTAAAAACCTCCACATCTCCGAATATAAAAACGGCAGCTATGCCAATCACGAACCGATGCGTTTGCGTAAGCTATTACTGACAAAAAAAGAAATAGGGAAACTGGAAGGGAAAATAAAAGAAAAAGGGCTGACGATTATTCCTTACAAAATCTTCTTTAACGAAAGGGGGCTGGCAAAAATAGAAATAGCCCTGGCGCGTGGCAAGAAAAGTTTTGACAAACGCGAATCCATCAAGGAGCGGGATACACAAAAAGAGATACAGCGCATAAAAAAATCCGTTCAGTATAAATAAAAATTCCGGACTAACCGCCCGGAACTTGTTTCATTTTCAATAAGAACATTACTCTGCTATACTATAGCAATATCCGCCCCAGTTAAAATGCGATGTTGATTTCTAATTTAACTCCGCTTCCAATTCTGCTCTGTGGAATACCAGAATACTCATGCAGCAGAAAAGCACCACAATGGCAGCAGCGAACATCAGACCGCCGTCACCCATAATGTTGATTTCTCCCATAGTCAGGTGCATACAGATGGCACCAAACATCATGAGGGCACCTAAAATTGCACCTCTCCAGGCTGTTCGGGGAATCAGCAACAAGATAATGGCAACAGATTCCAGAATAGCTACACCATAACGTCCGGCAGATTCCATTCCGATACGCTGAAAAATGTATACTGCTTCCGGCGTACCAGCGAATTTAGTATAAGCGGTAAATCCAAAAATTGCCGCTACGATTAATCGGGTTCCTATGTCTAGAATTTTAATATTGTTTTTCATAGACAAAGATTTTATTGTTTCTAAGTTGTACCTATTTGCCTGATTTGTCAATAACTCATGAGTATCCGGCAATAATCAATTAGTATTCGGTTAAAAACGGAAGTATTTGCAAGTTGAAGATGGAAAATGTATGAATATCTGTCAAAAACAGAAAATTTCGGGTAAAAATATAGAGAAAAGAGAAAAAAACAGAAAGATTACTCAGCGATACCTTCTGTGAGAACAGAAACGCTGTTTTTCAGCACTTTCAACAACGCCGCTTTTTTGTTTGAATTCTGTTTGCCGGAACTTGTTTTAATCTTTACCGTTCCTTCATACGAAGCAATCATAGGAGCATGATTGTTCAGGATTTCAAACTTGCCATCGGTACCACACAACTGCACAGATTCGGCTTCGCCTGTAAATACCTTTTGTTCCGGTGTCAGTATGTTTAATTGCATATTCCTTATTTGAGAGTTTAAGAGCAGCAGATTTAAGGAATTGATTCATTCCTTAAATCCCTGTGCTTCTTAATTTATTTTGCTTCAGACAATAATTTTTTACCTTTTTCGATAGCATCGTCAATAGTACCTACAAGGTTGAACGCAGCTTCAGGATATTCATCCACTTTTCCGTCCATAATCATTTCAAAACCTCGCAGTGTTTCTTCGATTGGGACAAATACCCCTTTCAGACCGGTAAATTGCTCTGCTACGTGGAATGGCTGTGACAAGAAACGCTGAACACGACGTGCACGGTGAACCACCAATTTGTCTTCTTCAGATAACTCGTCCATACCAAGGATAGCGATGATATCCTGTAATTCCTTATAACGCTGTAAGATCATTTTTACTCGTTGAGCCACTCCGTAATGTCTTTCACCGATAACCTGAGGGTCTAAGATTCGGGATGTGGAGTCCAATGGATCCACCGCAGGATATATACCCAACTCAGCGATTTTACGGCTTAACACGGTGGTAGCATCCAAGTGAGCGAAAGTAGTAGCCGGAGCAGGGTCAGTCAAGTCATCCGCCGGTACATATACCGCCTGAACGGAAGTAATGGAACCTGATTTTGTAGAGGTGATACGCTCCTGCATCAAACCCATTTCGGTAGAAAGGGTTGGCTGGTAACCTACCGCCGATGGCATACGACCTAATAAAGCCGAAACCTCAGAACCTGCCTGTGTGAAACGGAAGATATTGTCAACGAAAAATAAGATATCGCGTCCTTTGCCGTCGCCATCGCCATCACGGAATTGCTCCGCAATAGTCAATCCGGACAATGCCACTCGTGCACGTGCTCCTGGAGGCTCATTCATCTGTCCAAACACCAGCGTTGCCTTGGATTCCAATAATGCTGTTTTATCTACAGAAGACAAATCCCAGTCACCCTTTTCCATAGAGTGTTTGAATGCTTCGCCATATTTAATTACATCTGATTCCAAGAATTCGCGTAATAAGTCATTTCCCTCACGGGTTCTCTCCCCAACACCGGCAAATACCGATAAACCACCATGTCCTTTGGCAATATTGTTTACCAGCTCCATGATCAATACCGTTTTACCAACACCCGCACCACCGAACAAACCGATTTTACCACCTTTAGCATATGGCTCAATAAGGTCGATTACTTTGATACCTGTCAACAATACTTCTTTAGAAGTTGCCAGGTCTTCATATTTAGGTGGTTTTCTGTGAATTGGATAACCGCCCACCTTGCTCACTTCGCCGATACCGTCGATGGCAGTACCGATTACATTGAACAAACGTCCTTTGATGGCATCGCCTGCAGGCATCGTAATCTGGTTACCTGTATCAGTCACTTCCGCACCTCGTGTCAATCCTTCGGTAGCATCCATTGCCACACAACGAACGCTGTCTTCCCCTAAATGCTGCTGACATTCCAACACCACTTCAGAGCCGTCGTCTTTCTTTACGATTAACGCGTTTAATATTTTAGGAAGAGCGATTCCCTCTCCGCTAAAAGATACGTCCACTACAGGACCGATGATTTGAGTTATTTTACCTACGCTTGCCATAGAAAATATTGCTGTTATGATTTTAAAAATTCGGTGCAAAAATACGTTTAAGTACCTGCTTTTCAAAATTGAAGCCTCAAAGTTGTCCACAAATAAAGATTTGGTAATTTTTGACTGAGAATGACGTGGTTATATAGATTTTTTGTGATATAAATTGTAAATTCGTTGGATGAGCAAGCATCTAAATCGCCTGTTGCTTTTGTTGATTTCATTGGCAACCCTTCAAAATTCGTTTGGAAATGAACGGACCCGTTGTTCTTCTACAGAAGTATTCAACAGGAAAGCCGTCCAAAATCCGGAACTTATTACAGAAAGGGAACAGCTGGAACGGGAAACGGAACTTTGGATAAACCAGCAGGCGGTTAACAAGCCGGGAGCCATGGCCAGCCTCGTAACCATTCCGGTTGTCGTTCATGTTGTTTATAATACCTCTGACCAGAATGTGTCCGATGCTCAAATTCAATCTCAGATTGAACGTTTAAACAAAGACTACCGAAACCTGAATACCGACAAATTATCCTCTGACCATCCTTTTTTCAGTTTGGCATCTGACGTACAGGTAGAATTTTGCCTGGCGCAATCCGACCCAAGTGGAAACGCAACAAATGGTATCACTAGAACAGCTACCACCAAAACGGAGTTTTCAGATGATGACAGCGTGAAATACACTATAAAGAGAGGTGAAAATGCCTGGAATCCTAATTTATACCTGAATATCTGGGTTTGTAAACTATCCGGAACGACACTGGGTTATGCCACCCTTCCGTCCACATTCTCCATCTCTGACGGCAGCGACGGTGTGGTGATTGATTTTGAAGCTTTCGGGACCATTGGAACGGCCAAAACACCCTACAATCTGGGAAGAACAGCTACTCATGAAGTTGGGCACTGGCTGAATCTGAAACATATCTGGGGAGACGATGAAGGAACAGGAAATATTTGTTCCTTATCCGATAATGTTTCAGACACACCCAATCAGGGTATAGCCACTACCGGTTGCCCGTCGGCTACCGTTACAGATGCCTGTTCGCCAACAGCCCCCGGCATCATGTATCAAAACTATATGGATTACACCGACGATGCCTGTATGGTGATGTTTACCGTCAAACAAGCAGAACGCATGCAGGCTGTCTTTAGTGGCATTCGTTCGGCCATAGTGACGTCCAATAAATGCCTGAGCAGCGGTGTCGTTCATCCATTGGCGGACAGACTCAGAATATACCCGAACCCCGTGGAGAATTATTTAAACATTGAAGGATTGCCTTCCACAAAATCCAGGATTTTTACTGTTGATTTCTTCAATGTACTTGGCAAGAAAGTATATTCCACCACTTTTTCTGCTGCTGAATATATGCTGGAAATGCAGAATTTTGAAAAAGGCACCTATATCATGACGATTTACAACAACGAATTCTCAGCCACACAAAAGCTGACGGTTATTAAGTAATCACCATTTATCCTTATCTTCCAGTAATTTCTTCAATAATAATTTTTTCGCGCGGTACAGCTGTACTTTTATCGTGCCAACCGGTATTCCTAATTCTGCGGAGATTTCCTCGTAATTGTATTCTTTAAAATAGCGCAGATTGATGACACGCGAAAATATTTCGTCCATTTCGTTGACGGTCTTTTGCAATGTATCCTGCTGCTGAGATTTTATTAAATCAATTTCAGGGTCGTTACCGGTACTAAATTTTACATTATCTGTAATGGATGCATCCTGCTGATCTAAAGAAACCTTATCAATACTTTTTCTGCGCAGAAAATCAATACTGGTGTTAGACGCAATCTTAAACAACCAGGTGGAGAAGGCATATTCCGGAGAATACTGATCCAACCTGTCGAATGCTTTGGCAAATGTCTCAATAGTCAGGTCTTCGGCATCTTCCGGTGTTTTTACAATTTTAAGGATGATGTGAAAAACGGCATTCCGATATTTATCCAGCAAAGCCGTAAACGCCTTCTGGTCACCCATTCCGGCTCTTGTAATCAATTGATTATCCTGCGTATGCTGTCCTTTCAATTCCAATTCCTTTTAGGTTTAAAGAGGCTGATTATTCCAAGAAAAACAGTAAACACAACATAAATCGGGTCATACAATCCTGCCAGATACCATCTGGAATTCAGGCGGAATAGTCTATGCAGTATCAGGTTGAGCAATACCATTAAACAGACATATATGATATAGGCTGCGAACGGAAAAACGAGGAAAGACGAATAGCCTGCGGAAAACACGGCCTGAACAAAAAAATATACGATACTGACGTAAATAAATAATTTGGTGAGCAGGTAACCACCCAATATGATGCGCTGAGAAAGTTTATACAATGCTCCGCTTTCATAGTGCCGTAACTTCTGATTTACCCATGCAGACCAGCTGTTCTTTGCATCACTGACCGTATAACCTTCCCGAGACAAACAAACGGCAGTATTATGAGCATTGGCAAGCGCCTGAATGGCCAGATCATCATCACCGGATGCGACAGCTAATTCATTTTCTGTCCATACTTTCTTCTTAATCAGAGCTGCGTCATACGCCACATTTCGCCCCACGCTCATGTAGGGATTGCCCAGCACCGCCCATCCCGTGTATTGCAAAGCGGTTTGGGCGGTTTCATATTCTATCAGTCCGTTTAAGAAATTTATTTCTGTACTATGCGGCGAAATACCTAACACAATTTTATGCGTTTCATTTATCTTTCCCGCCATCTCTGAAATCCATGTTTCGCTCAGCGGGCGGCAGTCTGCATCCGTCAATAAAATGACCTGATGCTTTGCCTGCTCCACTCCTTTCTGTAAAGCATACTTCTTGCCCAATCCGATCTTTTCTTCTTTTGGGAGACGGATGATTTTCAACCGTTCATCTTTTATATCTAATTTTCCGGTATCATCATCAGAGCCGTCATCCACGACGATGATTTCAAAATCCGGATGCTGTTGTCTGAGGAGAACTGGCAGATTTTTTCGAAGATTTTCCGCTTCATTATTTGCACAGATGACAACAGAAACTGGCTTGCGAGATGCAGGGCCATGAAGTTTCGATATTCGGTTAAGATTTAATGCAACCAGCAGAACAGACTGATAAAACAATTGAAAAAAGCAACAAAATATAAATAGATACAAAACGATACTCACCCAATAAAAGTAAAGGTTTTTATCGTATTTTTGGCTTTTTAATTTTCATTTTTTGACATTCCATATCCAACATAGCGATGCGCATTCCAATGCACGGGCGGGGATCATCCGAACCGGACACGGCGATATTGAAACACCCATTTTCATGCCTGTCGGAACACAGGGAACAGTGAAAGCGGTTCATTTTTCAGAATTGGAAAAAGAGGTTAAAGCACAAATAATTTTGGGCAACACCTATCACCTTTACCTTCGTCCCGGACTGGAAATACTACAGAAAGCCGGTGGACTTCACGCGTTTAATACCTGGAAGAAACCTATCCTGACCGACAGCGGGGGGTATCAGGTGTATTCCCTCTCCCACCGGCGAAAGCTGACCAAGGACGGCGTAACATTCCAATCTCATGTAGATGGGTCTAAACACCTGTTTACACCGGAAAATGTGATGGACACCCAGCGCATCATCGGCGCTGATTTTATCATGGCTTTTGACGAGTGTACGCCCTATCCATGTGAATATTCCTATGCCAAAAAATCGCTGAAGATCACGCACGACTGGCTGTTGCGCTGCATCGAACGATTTGATTCGACCTCACCTTTGTACGGTTATGAACAAACACTGATTCCGATTGTACAAGGGAGCGTTTATAAGGACTTGCGAACGGAATCTGCAGCATTCATTGCAGCTCAAAATCGACCGGCCAATGCGATAGGCGGGCTCGCCGTAGGCGAGCCCGCCGAAATCATGTACGAAATGACAGACCTCGTATGCTCCATACTTCCTAGAGATAAACCCCGCTACCTGATGGGTGTCGGCACACCGGCCAATATCTTAGAGTCGATTGCTTTAGGAGTGGACATGTTTGATTGTGTCATGCCCACCCGCAATGCACGACACGGACTGTTGTTCACGTCAGAAGGAGTCATCAATATCAAGAATCAGAAATGGAAAGATGACTTTTCTCCTATTGATGTCAATGTCCCTTGCTCCACCAGCCAAAAACATACCAAAGCCTATTTACGTCATTTATTTGTGGTGGAAGAATATCTGGCGGCACAAATTGCCAGTCTGCACAATTTGTCTTTTTATTTATGGCTCGTCGGCGAAGCGCGCAAACAGCTAAAAGAAGGTACCTTTACTTCCTGGAAGAATGAACTGATTCCCAAATTAAACAACAGGCTGTAGCGACCATGAAAGTGCTGGATGTATATATTATCAAGAAATTCTTAATCACCTTCTTCTTTGCCATTTTTTTGCTGAGCGCTATCGCAATTGTCATTGACATCACCGAAAAGATTGATGATTTCATCAATTCGAATGCACCGCTGCATGCCATTATTTTTGATTACTACCTCAATTTCATTCCATGGATCGGGCTTATGCTTGCGCCTATTTTTGTGTTTATTTCAGTTGTATACCTGACCTCAAGACTGACCGCCAACACGGAAATCATCTGTATGCTGAATGGTGGTGTCAGTTTCTACAGGTTGTTGGTTCCTTATATGTTTACAGCGCTGCTGCTGACGGGCTTATTCGCCCTGTATAATCACCACCTGCTTCCAAAATCCAACAGGATAAAAATCAGATTTGAAGAGCAGTACTCTTCCAAAAAGGATAAGCGCGCCACTGAGATCAATTATCATTTTCAAATCGGTAAAGACACATTCATCTTCACCCAATCTTATGATCTGAACAGCAACTCCGGGTACAAATTCACCCTCGAGGAAATCAAAGACAAAAAACTGCAGTATAAATTCTCCGCAGAAAACATGAAGTGGGATACGATAAAAAACAGGTGGCAGCTGATGAACTGGAAATACAGGAAAAATACCGGAGAACAGGACAAAATCCTGAAGGGAGCCGACACCCTGATGACCTTGCCGATTACACCAAAAGAATATGTAAAACAGACGTATGACATTGAAACGATGACGACTGAAGAGCTCTCGGCCTTTATCATAGACCAGATCCACAAAGGCAATGAAAATGTAAAAATATATGAAGTGGAAAAATACCGAAGAACGGCCATTCCTTTCAGCACCATCATCTTAACCCTGATAGCAGTAGCAATGACTACAAAAAAAGTGCGAAACGGCATGGGTTTATATATAGTAGCCGGTATGCTGCTCAGCGGCGCTTATGTCATCATCCAACAATTCTCTACCGTGTTCGCTACGAAAGGTAATTTAGACCCATTACTGGCCGTCTGGATTCCCAATATCATCTTTGGCGTGATTGCCGGATTACTGATATTCAGAGCACCAAAGTAATTTACCCAATCTTAGGTATTATACACACTTTCATCTGTAAATTTCTTTTTTATCGAATTAAGCGTGTATTTTTGCTATTCAGAACAATTCTAAATAAATTGATTGTTACCAGAAATATTACCCAGTTACAAATCGGAGAAAACGCCGTTATCACAGAGTTCGCAAATGGATTTGTGGCTTGTAAACTAATGTCTATGGGACTGCTTGCCGGTACCGGTTTTACATTGGTTCGGAAAGCACCATTTGGTGGTGCCTATTACATTAAAACAAAAAACCATATTATTGGGTTACGTACAGATGAAGCAACTTCTGTACTGACAAAAACGTCCTGAATCAAATCGGATTATTCTATATAGAGGTCCTTAGTGAATGAAATGTCGAAACAACAAAAAATAGCCCTGATTGGCAATCCTAACACAGGAAAATCATCGGTATTTAATCATCTCACAGGTTTGCGGCAAAAGGTAGGCAATTTTCCCGGTGTAACCGTAGAGCGCAAAAACGGCATCTTAAAATTAGATGCCAACACAGAAATTTCAGTTACCGATTTGCCGGGTACTTACAGCTTATTCCCTACTTCTCTGGATGAGCGGATAGTGCTGAATGTACTGACAAACCCCGGCGACACGGATTTTCCGGATGCCATTGTTTACATAGCAGACATCAACCATCTGGAGCGACACTCCTTGTTATTATCGCAAATCATAGATTTAAAATTTCCCATTATTCTGGCTTTAAACATGAATGACATCGCTATACAAAACGGAATTTCGGTCGATGTCAGCAAATTATCCGCATTATACGATTTACCGATTGTGATGGTGGATGGGAGAACGGGAGCAGGCATACCTCAGTTAAGAACCGAACTGCAATCCATCCTGCGGACAAAAAAAATCAGCGGCGTATCCTTTCACACATATTCAACGAACGAAACCGGATTAATTGCTGATATCGAAAAAATAACCGGCAATACTAATCCTTATGGCTGTTTGTTAATGGCGCACCAATACCGCAAGATACCTTTTCTGAATACCAGGCAGCAAACCGAAATCGCCGACAGCATTCAGAAACATCAGCTGAATTCACTGGACAGCCAGCTGGAAGAAATCATGAGCCGGTACGACCAGTTTGTTCCGATACTCCATAAAGTACTGGACCAGAAAATCATCACCGGCAATTCTTTTACAGATAAAATGGATGCCGTCTTAACGAATCGTTTTTCCGGGCCACTGATATTTTTCGGCATTCTGTTATTCATCTTTCAGGCCATCTTTTCCTGGTCAATCATTCCTATGGAATTTATTGACCTGCAATTTTCCAATCTGGGGTTTTATATTCAACAACACTATGAAAGCAATCTGTTTACAAAGCTCCTGAGTGAAGGCATCATTCCGGGTATCAGCGGCGTAATGGTATTTGTCCCTCAGATTTTTATGCTGTTCTTATTGATTACCCTGCTCGAAGAAATCGGTTATATGTCGCGCGCTGTTTTTATGTTTGACAGAATCATGCAAAAATTCGGTCTGAACGGCAGAAGCATCGTAACATTAATATCCGGTGGCGCCTGTGCTGTGCCGGCCATCATGAGTACGCGAACCATCAGCAACTGGAAAGAACGTATCATCACCATCATGGTAACTCCTTTTATCAGCTGCTCTGCACGCATTCCCGTATTCGCCATCTTAATCGGATTTGTAGTGCCAAAGATGACAATATTCGGATTTCTGAATGCACAGGGGCTGGTATTTATGTCTTTGTATCTGATTGGTGTGGTTACCGCCCTTACCGCCGCCTTCATTCTAAAGAAACTAATAAAAACAGATGAGCATTCTTTTTTAATGCTGGAACTTCCGGAATATAAAATGCCACACTGGAAGAATGTATTTTTTAATGTCTTTGAAAAAGTAAAATCATTTGTATTAGGTGCGGGAAAAATAATATTGGTGGTCTCCATCTTGTTATGGTTCTTAGCTAGCTTCGGCCCTCCCCGTAAAATTAAAGAAGCCGAAAACGTTGCGCGAATTGAATCCGCTTTGTTGCATTACGACGCCAAGACCACTGATCTGCATATTGCCGCCAAACGCCTGGAAGCCTCTTATGCAGGCACCATGGGAAGAATGATTGAGCCTGTTATCCGTCCATTAGGCTTCGACTGGAAAATAGGTATTGCGCTGATAACATCCTTTGCTGCACGGGAAGTTTTTGTAGGAACCATCTCCACCTTATATTCTATTGGAAAAGATGCGGATAATCTTACGATAAAACAAAAGCTGCAAAATGAAAAGAATAATGAAGGGATGCCTGTTTTTACTATGCCTGTTGCATTGTCCTTAATATTATTTTACTTATTCGCCATGCAGTGTATGAGCACTTTGGCAACCGTTTACCGGGAAACGAAAAGCTGGAAATGGCCGGCGCTTCAATTTGCATTCATGAGCGGACTGGCCTATACGGTTTCACTGATAGTTTATCAGGCTTTAAAATAGCAGTCCGTTTAACATTTTTTGACCGAACAATATTTTCTGCGATTTGTTGTATCTTCAAATGAGTTAAAACATGCGGATTATTGTCTCCATTTTAGGTTTTTTGTTTTTTGTCGGATGCAACCATGCCCGGAATGCTCCTGCAAAAAGAATCGAGACTACTTCTGCAAATAAAGAAATCAAGCCTATGGACAGAAATTTGGAAATAGCCACCTTTGGAGGCGGATGTTATTGGTGTATGGAAGCTGTTTTTCAGCGATTGAACGGAGTCGAAAAAGTGGAGTCCGGATTCTCGGGCGGTAAGGTGAAAAACCCCACCTACAAAGAAGCTGTACCGGCACCACCGGACATGCGGAAGTTATTCAAATATCATTCGACACCAAAAGTTTCTACGGATATTCTGAAAGTTTTCTTTTACCATGCACGATCCAACGACATTAAACCGGCAGGGTAATGATATTGGCACACAGTACCGTTCTGCCATTTTCTATCATAACGATGCCCAGAAAACAGCCTCTGAAGAAATTATCGCGGCTTTAAACAAGGCACAGGCCTATCCTGCTAAAATAGTGACGGAAGTAACCCCATTTGATGTATTTTACAAAGCAGAAGACTATCATCAGGATTATTATAATCAAAACAAGACACAGGGTTATTGCATGTATGTCATCCAGCCTAAAATAGAAAAATTCGAAAAAGTGTTTAAGGACAGGATCAAGAAATAAACCTCCATTATACTCCATAATACCTGTTACTGATTTTTATCATGGTTTTTTTACTGTCCGTTTTGTAACTTACCTCTATATAAACAATTCAGGATGGATAAACCACTTCGAAACATAGACCATATGATGTGGGATGTAGATATGCCCACGAGTTTGGTAACCATTACCGGGATGATGTGTTTTGAAGAACCCATCAGCAAGAAGAAACTAACTACAGTAATCGAAAACAGGCTGCTGAAATTTGAACGGTTTCACAAAAAGGTGATACTGAAAAACAAGAAACCGGTCTGGCATCTCGATGAAACATTCAGCCTCAGTTCTCATATTCATCACATCGCCTTACCCGCTCCCGGAGATTACGAAAAGTTGCAGGAGGTAGTGAGCGACCTGATTAGTCAGCCGCTGGATCACAGCAAACCGCTTTGGCAGGTTCACCTGATTGATAATTTTAATGGTGGCAGTGTCGTACTTTGGAGGCTGCATCATGCGATTGCGGATGGCATTGCGCTGATAAAAGTAGTTTTTTCTTTAACGGGTGCAACAAAAGAAGCATCACTTGAGACTATATTCAACGAATCCGCAAAAGCCAGACAGAAACATACGCTGATGCACGACATCAATGAGCTTCTTCAAACAGGAAAGGATCTTTATGCAGAAGCACAGCATCTTTGGAAGGAACCGGATGCCATCAAAGATACACTGAAGGAATCCTGGAACATTACCAAAGAATTAGGCAGGCTGTTTTTAGGGGAATCTGTTCAGGGAACCATTTACAAAGGGGAATTAAGCTATTCAAAAAAGGCAGCATGGTCACAACCCCTGCCGTTGGATGAAATAAAACAAATCGGCAAACAACATCAGGCAACGGTAAATGATATTTTACTGGCATTAATTACGGGCGCCATTCGAAGACACCTTGTAAAACATAAACAGAATCTGAAAAAATGTATCCGGGTGGTAGTGCCGGTTAATGTCCGAAAGAAGGATGAAGAAATACGGGTACACAACAAAATCGGAATGCTGTCGATAGAATTACCTGTGCATATAAAAGATGTAAAGAAGCGAATTGAGTATATCCGGGAAAAAACCGAATTATTGAAACATTCTATAGAACCCGTTCTGATATACAATATGCTGAATATCCTGGCGGATGTAATTCCAAGTTCATTAGAACAGAAATTTTCCAACTATATCGGCTCGCAAATTGCGGGTGTAGTTACAAATGTTCCCGGTCCGAAAGATTCCGTTTATTTTGCCGGAGTCAAAGTGAGGGATTTGATGTTTTGGGTTCCGCAAACCAGCCCGCTGGGAATTGGAGTGAGTATTATCAGTTACAATAACAGGGTTTGTTTGGGAGTAGTAACGGATACGAATTTAGTGGACGACCCGGATGAAATCATCAACGGCTACTATCAGGAATTTGAGGCCATGAAAAAAATATCTGCTAAACGAACGAGTTAGTTTTTATCCGGCTTGTTGCGTTTCGGCACATTAAACAATACGGAGGATAGTATTGGTAAGAAGAAAATTGAAACGGTCAGTATTGATATGCATAAATCAAAATGCTCACTTTCAATAAATTGAAATACCGGAAGGTGCCTGTAGAAATGAGCCGGGAAGGAGAGCAATAATTTTATCCCCAACACCCCTATTACAACAAAAGCAGATGTTTCCAGAAATACATATTTTTCCATTAGTTTCACAAAGCTTTGTGCGACAAACCGCATCGTCAGAATTCCAATAAATACGCCCACCCATATCAGATAAATGTTTTGCGTAAATGCCACGGCTGCAAACACATTGTCGATGGAGAAGGCCATGTCCATAATCTCCACCAATATCACTGTGGACCAAAATTTTCCAAACAACCCTATAGTATATCTGTAAATCTTACTTTCTTCCTTATTTAGTAAATCATCCGACTTCTGAGGCGTAGCCTTGGTTTTAAAATAATCATAAAACAGATACATCAGATAAATACCGCCCAATGCTTTCAGCCACCAGATCTTTATCAGCCAGGAAGCGAGCACCAGAGAAATACCCCTGAAAACATAGGCCCCGACAATACCATATTTCAGCGCTTTGTTTCGCTGTTCTTTCGGCAGATCCATTACCATGGTAGCAAGCACTGCGGCATTATCTACGGACAGTAAACTTTCTATCACTATCAAATTGATAATAATCAGGATAGCCTGTTCAATACTGATTCCCTGAAGAATTTCGGTCATACACTTAATTAAAATGTCGTTGAAGTTCAGTAAAAAATATCTTAAGAAATGTTAACTTAATAAATCTTTTGTGTAAATTTAAGGTGAAAACTGTCCATTATGAAAAAATATTTATGCTCCATCTTACTTTCATTAATTTTTATCCAGTTAAAATCCCAAACCAGGTACTTCCCGATTCCGGGAGCCAGAGAAATACCCGGGTCCAAAATAAACGGCACGCTGGATGACATCTCTGACTTTGCGACCTGTACTCAAGTACCGTTTACCATGCCGGATGGCACCAAACTAATGACGGATATTTACCTGCCGATACTTCAGGACAGCTTTGTCTACAAAGACACGTTTAGTTTTGCCTTATTACCTGCACCTTTTCCGCCGGTAAGAATACCCATTAATGCCACTTTGCTGCCCAAAGGGTTTCAGTATTTGATTTATGATACCATCAACGGTGTGCCAAATCCAAATCCATTTCAAATGCCGATGATACTGGAAAGAACACCGTACGATAAAGATGGTGCGGTAGAAGGTTCCGCAATGGCACTTTTAGGATATGTCGGCGCGGTACAGGATATGCGTGGAAGGTACTCGTCTCAAGGGGCATATATGCCATTGTATTCCGATAGCTGGAAAAAATGGCCGTATCATAATTACACACACGTACTGGACATTACCGATCCTTCCGATCCCCGAAACGGTAATAACCATGAGGATGGATATAATACTATAGAATTTATAAAAAACCAGCTGGTCCGGAAATTCGATTTAAACCGTGACGGAATTTTCGAAACGACGGATTTAGTTTACAACGGCTCTATTGGTTCATTTGGCGCATCCGCCTTAGGCTATAATCAGTTGCAGGCTGCTGCGGCTCATAAGATAGACCCTACTAAACCCGGTTTAAAATCTATGTTCCCTATCGTTGGTCCTTTAGAGTTTTATAAAAGCACGGGTTTTCAGAACGGCTGCTTGCGTGACGGGCTGGTAACAGGATGGCTGCGAGGGCAGATTAAAGATACACGTGACGATTTAATGAACATCGATACCGGAATCGATGATGACATACACTCCTCCAAAGATTACAACACCCCGGATAAATTTGATGCATCCAATAAAGCTATCGACCACTTTGTAACGGTTAGATATGAAAATTCACCTTGTGGCTACTATCCAAACTCTATCGGAAGATCGGACATGGATGCCAGTAAAGCGCCGGTGGATATCAATGGAGAAGGTCAAAAAAACGGTGCTTATTCCAGATACAAGAACATCGAAGTACCCACCTTTCATGTTGCCGGATGGTGGGATATTTTCGTAGACGGCTCGCTGGAAACGCACAAATTTATTCAGGACAATATCACACAAAAGAAGAATCTGCAGAAGATAGTGATGGGGCCTTGGGCGCATCAAACGATAGCCTCCACTCGTACCGGAGACAAGACCTACCCGAAAAATGTAACTGATATTACACGCATTGACATTGCCAATATTGGCGCCGACGGTGGCATCAATATTGCAGACATCGCTAAATCAGAATTAATCAGCTGGTTCAGGTATAACCTGAATTATCATGGATATAATAAGGTAGGAGAACCAAAAGTGTTGATACCAAAATCAACTAAATGGCAATCGCCTCTTCCGCAGCTGCCACAGATAGAAGTCCGTTTTCCGGCAGAAGATTATAAAATCCGTTTTGTTGATTTACTGAATTTTATTTTAGGAGAACAAGGATTAAATCAGGTGCCGGTTGAAATCAGGCTGGGCACCTTAGTGATTCCGTTTAAACTGGATGTACCTAAACTCGGTCCAATCCTCGAAGGATTCGGTACTACCGGCAGGATAGACAGCATTCCACAATACGACTACACCACCATTCCAAGTATACGCTATTATATAGTCGGCGCTTCCAGTGATGATGGCAAAACCTCTTATGCAGGCAATTACTGGATGGGTACGGAAGTTTTCCCTCCGAATGAAATTGAATGGTTCGATATGTATCTGCATCAGAATGGAAAATTAAATTTCGTAAAACCAACCGCGGATGAAGGGTATAAAACCTATGTGCATGACCCGGATAATCCTATCATCACGGTAGGTGGCGGAAACATGATTGAAAATACGCCTCAGGGCGACCGCTCCAGCCAGGGACAGATGAATTACTCGGACCCGTTGCTGGCGCCGTTCACAATGGATCGTGAAGGTGTATTGAAATTTGAAACGGATGTCTTACCGGACTCCCTGTGTATTGTAGGTTTCCCTAAATATAAACTGTATGCAAAATCAAACCCGGGAAATACGGCTTCAGGTCCTACCGACTGTGATTTCTTTGTGCGTATTCTGGATGTTTATCCCGATGGAAAAGAATTCTTTGTAGTGGAAGGAGCGGTGAATGCCCGCGCCAGAGAGTATGCCAAATCCATCGCGGAAGGACATGAAAATGATGACGCACCATTCTCCAATATCGATGTAGGAAAAATATATGAGTACTACTTCCAGGGTTATCCGATAGCCTATACCTTTGCACAAGGCCATAAGATAAAAGTACTTATTTCCAGCAGTAACTATCCGCGTTTTCAGGCCTGCGCCAATGTACCGATTATGCCGAACGAGTTTTTCAGGAGAAAACCGGCAGATGGCAGAACCTATATTTATAACGGGGTGGAATATGCACCTAGGGTCTCTGTACAACGCATTGCCTTCTCCGATGCATATCCCACACATATCGAATTGCCGGTATTTGGAAGCACCAGTGTTATCACGGCGATTAAGAAACCAAATACATCCAGGCCTGATTGGGATGTCACTATGTATCCAAATCCAAGTGATGGGAAATTCTCCCTGTTTATCAATAAAAACGGACAGTATATCGCCACCATCTTTAATATGATTGGTGAAAAATTACAGGTTCGAGAGATAACAGATCAGGCGCTATTCGACTTGTCAGGCTTTGCCAAAGGCCAATATCTGATGGAAATCATTGACGTCAGAAAAGAAGACCAGAAAATAACCAAACCATTTACATTGAACTAAGTAACATTACTAACTAACCAAAATCTAACCCAATGAAATCTTTAAGTAATTTATTAAAATTATTTTCAGTATTCTTATATCTATGTTTGGCGTTGAATGCAAATGCGCAGGAAATATCGATTAAAGGAAAAATAACGGACAAGTCGACAAAAGAAGCGTTAATCGGTGCCAACGTCCAGATAAAAGGAACCAATTTTGGAGCTGTCACAGACTTAGACGGCAACTTTGAAATAAAGGCGGATGTTAAACTTCCTGTTGTTATTGAAGTTTCCTATCTGGGTTTTGCAACAGAAGAAATAAATATAACGGATGAAAATCAAAAAATACAGATTG
Source organism: Chitinophagales bacterium (assembly GCA_046329865.1). GTDB lineage: Bacteria > Bacteroidota > Bacteroidia > Chitinophagales > JADIYW01 > JADJSS01. Next base: position 28,183 of record JAXLTW010000027.1, read on the forward strand.
GTTTAACGGCACAGGAAATACGCGTCAGCAATGATGTCGTTATTTCTGCATCCCGACTGAGTGAACGCATTCAGACATCTCCATCTTCCATACAGAAATTAAACGCCAAACAGATACAGTTTGTTGCTTCGGGAAATTTTTACCAAAGTTTAAGCAATCTGAAGGAAGTAGATATTACCACTACCAGCATGGGTTTTCAGGTATTTAATACAAGAGGATTTAACACTACTGCCCCCGTTCGTATCGTGCAGTTTATTGATGGCATGGACAATCAGGCACCCGGCTTAAATTTTCCGGTTGGTAATTTAGTGGGAGCCAATGACCTGGACCTGGAAAGCGTGGAAGTAATTTCCGGTGCATCTTCTGCCTTATATGGGCCTAATGCATTCCAGGGAATTGTAAGCATGCAGACAAAAAATCCGTTCGACTATAAAAACCTGCAATTCAAACTTAAGGGTGGTAACCGCGATTTGGCGGATGCCCAGCTCCGCTATGCCAATGCTTTTGGAAAGAAAAAATATGGAAGGGATGTCTTTGGGTTTAAAGTCAGTGGCGGTTATTTCAGAGCGAAAGACTGGGTTGCTCAGGACAGCATTGCCAACACCTATGGCGATGTAGGAACGGATGTGAACGTAAGTACGATTGTGCGAAAACTGCAATTCAGCGAAGACACTTCTATCGCCCGTCAGTTTCGTGCGTTGAATGCCTATTTAGATTTCTTTCCGAATGCATTTCCCGGCACTATTCATATTGATGCTCCCGGTTATAAAGAAAAAGATTTAACCAGTGGGATAACGGAAAGCATCAAGGCAAATGTAGCGCTGTATGCCCGTCCCATGAAAGATATGGAAATTGAATATCAGTATAAATTCGGACGAGGCTCCGGAATCTATCAGGGAGCCAACAGATACAACATAAAAAATATTTTATTCCAACAACACAAAGTGCAGTTTGATTATAAAGGTCTGAATGTAAAATATTATACAACACAGGAGAATGCAGGAAAATCTTATGACATGGTCTTTGCCGCCATCAATATGTCTAAAATAGGTATCGCCAGATATGTCTCTAATTTTGTAAAAGAGTATTTTTCAAAACTGTCTGAATATACCAATACGTTTAAAGATGACCCGGAAGATGCGGATGTTCAGGCTACCCGGGCCTATGCCCTGGAGCAGGCATTTAACAATGCCTACCTGCAACCCGGCACTGCTTCTTTTGACTCGGCGTATAAACTGATTGTTGACGATGCCAACCTGGTGACAGGAGCCAAATTCCAGGACAAATCCTCGTTGCATCATGTAGAAGCATCTTATGCTCATAACTTCAAACATGATATCAATTGGATAAGTGGCATTTCCTACCGCTTGTATATTCCGCGTTCGTATGGGTCTATCTTTTCCGACACCCTAGTAAACAGGGCGGATACATTGGCGGATGGCTCCCCTAACCTGAAGGCAAAATTTATCAACCTGAATACCTGGGAAGTGGGTGGCTACACACAGCTGACAGTAGATTTATTTAAAAAACATTTGAAGATTGTTGCTTCCGCAAGAGTAGATAAATCTGAAAATTTCAAGGTACAATTTTCACCAAGGGTATCTGTCATAGGAACCTACAAGGATCACTCTTTCCGATTCTCCTATCAGCAGGCGTTCCGCACTCCTACCTTGCAAAACCAGTACATCTCACTCGACCTCGGAGCTATACAATTGCTTGGAAATATGAATGGACTGTTAGGCTACGACTTTCAGTCTGTCAAAGATTTCAGAAGCAACTATAATGTAACGCTGGAGGTTGATACGAGTCTGCTGAAAATTGTAAAATATGATAAGCTACAACCGGAACAGGTAAATTCTTTTGAATTCGGATACAGAGGAGTCATTGCAAAAAAATTATACATCGATGCATCCGCCTATTTCAACCGTTACTACCGTTTCATAGGAGACCTGCGATATTATATTCCGTCCAATCCTGATATTATCGTAGGTACCGAGAATGGTTCGGATGCCATGTTAACAGGCGTGTATCACCTCATCCAAATGCCTGTAAATGCCAAGAAAAAAGTGGATGCCTACGGCGCTTCCATCGGACTGAATTACTATATATGGAAGAGCCTGATCGGTTCATTCAATTATACATTCTCCGATCTGAATATCAAGAATGTATCGGATCCGATTATTCCGGGATTCAATACGCCAAAACACAAATTCAATATCGGCATTTCTGCGCAGCGTATCTGGAAAGGGCTGGGCTTTGGCATCAATTTTAAATGGGTGGACAGCTACAAATGGGAAAGCACTTTCGGTGATGGTCAGGTTCCAAGCTATCACACGATGGATATGCAGGTGTCTTATGAATTCAAAAGATGGTTTACGCTTCAGGTCGGCGGTTCCAACATCTATAACAAAAAACGCATTGAAGCATACGGCTCACCTGAAATCGGAGGACTGGTATACGGCAGTGTCTTATTTGATTTGGAAAGAACAAAATAATATCACCGTTTTAAAAATTATTATTAAATCCCTTCCGTTTATGAAGGGATTTTTTATTATTTTTAAATCATGGAATTATTGAAAGACCTTTGGATGTTTCTGAAAGAACGAAAAAAGTTCTGGTTATTCCCATTAATTTTCTTTTTGTTACTAATTGCCCTGTTAATTGTCTTTGGTGGATCCAGTGCCGTAACGCCATTTGTATATTCCATTTTCTAAGCAGCTACTATTTTGACCATACATTATGAAGAAAAAAAAGTCAAAATCAAGCCCTGCCCATCCTACTCATTCAGACACACGCAAGCCCATTGTCCACCCGACGAGAAAAACGGATTCTACAAATTCCACAATATCTGCGACTCTCCAGAAACTTGTTCTTCTGTTAAAGGTAGCAGGTCCATTATGCTTCGCATTTCTATTATGGACCAGTATCTTTCATGATACTCATGAGCTTGCTTTTAAAGTCAGGTATTCAGCTGCAAAGATGAACATGAGGGCGATATTACTGTTCATCTCATTAGTTTTTGTCTGGCTATCATTTGCATCCTTTTTCAGGATTCCGCTAAAGAATAGGTTAAAGAATTTCTTACTGGTAGTGTACTCGGCTGTTTCTTTCTTTCTGATTTTTGAAATAGTCTTTATGTACCTTCCGATCAGTCAGGGTTCCGGCGAAGCCTATTGTATGAGAATATGGTTCAGTAAATATTGGGAACTGAATGAACAAGGATACAGAGACGCACCGTATGACACAAAAAGCGATACGCTAAAAAAGATTGTGGTCATGCTGGGCGACAGTTATGTGGCAGGTCACGGCACGAAATATGTAGAAGAACGGATGTCCAATATATTGGAAAAAAAATTAGGCACCGGCTATCGGGTGTTTAATTTAGGTGAAAACGGAGCACATACACAAAGAGAATACGGAAACTTACTCAGGTTCCCATACAAGTTTGATAAATTAATTCTCGTGCACGTTCCGAACGATCTGGAATACATAGACACGAATACAGACAAGGCCGCCAATACCTCTTCCTCTGTCTCAACAATTACTCAGGACAAACCCGGTATACTCGGCAAAATAGGCACTTTTCTGGCAAATGAATCTTTCTTTGTTAACTTCCTATCGTATACCGGCTTTGGAAATGCCGTAAAATTCATCCCCATTCTGATTAAAAACAGCAACAAACTGGACAGCATGGGAAATTCAAATAAATATCCATTCTCTGACTCTCTTCAATTGAAACAGCACATAAAAAATCTGGTATGGCTGGATTCCGTTGAATCTTCGAACAATGTCAAATTACTCATATTGTCCTTTCCCTTGCCCGGCAATGACGACCCTGTAATGGATAACTACTACAACAATTTTATAACCCAACTTAAACTGCACAATCTCAATTATTTAGACGCCTTGCCCATTTGCAAACAACTTTCTGTAAGGAAGCAGATTGTCAGTAAATTAGATAAGCATCCCAGCATTCTGCTGCAAAAAATGGTTACAGATACGTTGTACAAACGATTAAAGAACGACCATTGGTTGGATTAGAATCTACTGCAATCTCTTTAAATTTCACTCCGATTCAGCTATTTCGAACAAAATCTTTATTTTTGCAGGTATATGAGCACCACCTTATCCATTATTGTTCCGGCATACAATGAAGAAAGATCTATTCAGAACATACTGAATAAGATAAATGAAGTTCAACTGATACAGGATATTCAAAAAGAAATCATCATTGTGAATGACTGCTCTAAAGACGCGACAGAGCAAAAAGTGCTGGAATTTAAGCAACAACATCCTGAATTAAACATCGTCTACAAAAAACATGATGTCAACAAAGGGAAAGGCGCTGCACTGCGCACCGGCTTCCAAAGCGCTACCGGTAACTTTGTCATTGTTCAGGATGCGGATATGGAATACGACCCAAATGAATTCAACATACTGGTAAAGCCAATTCTGGATGGCTTTGCCGATGTGGTGTATGGCAGCCGTTTTATGGGCGGAAAACCACACCGTATCCTCTTTTTCTGGCATACCATAGGCAATAAAATGCTGACGTTTGCCTCAAATATGTTTACGAATCTAAACCTCACGGATATGGAAACCTGTTATAAGATGTTTCGCCGGGAGATTATTCAGGGTATCGACCTGAAAGAAAACCGTTTTGGGTTTGAGCCGGAAGTAACCGCAAAAGTATCCAAAATTCCTAAAATCAGAATTTATGAAGTGGGTATCTCCTATTATGGAAGAACCTATGAAGAGGGAAAAAAAATAGGGATGAAAGATGCCTTCCGCGCACTATATTGCATTATACGTTACAACTTATTCTCCTAAACAACATTCTACAGCAGCGCATTCAGTTGCCGTTCATGATGCAGATAATGTTCTCTGGTAAAGTTAAGGGTCTGCTGAATATTGAACAGCCCTCCTCTCGGGTGTTTAAAGATATATTTATCTTCCAGTTCTGCAGGCAAATCAAGCAGTATCTGTTTGAATGCAGCTGAATTTCTGTCAAAATAATCTTTCAATTCATCGAATGTAATAGCATCGGGAACCTTGCTGACAGCTTTCGGAGCCTTGAATTTCAGGGGAAGTTTCAGCAGGATGACCAGTAGTATATTGCGCAAGACGCCGGAAATATCTGAGGGAATATTCACTTTCTGTTCTTCCAGGTTTTTACGGATGACGAGTATCGTTCCGCTTTCGGCATAGGCGGTGTGATACAACACCTGCCCTGCGCTCCAGCCGCCGTCAACAGACTGTTTATTGAGTTGTTCAGAAGAAAGGTTAGCCGTTCTTTTGAGAAATCTATTCTTAATGGATTCAATCTCCCCGTATTTTTCAACTAATGTATCGCTCATGCGTTAATAATTAGGATTAAATGTAAAAATTATTTGATATACTTACTACTTATTACTTAGCCCTTATTACTTTTATAACATGTTTCTCGATTTCTTTTTACTACTGAAAGAGGAAGGATTGCCGGTCAGTATTGGTGAATACCTGAATTTACTGGAAGCCCTGAATAAAAGGGTTACCGCGTTCAACGTAGAGGAATTTTATTTTCTGTCGAAAACCATCTTAATCAAACACGAACAGTTCCTGGACCGGTATGATCTGTTGTTTGGAAAATATTTTCACAATATTGAACTGACCGACATCGAAAAAAAGGAAATCCCTGCCGACTGGTTGCAGAAAGAGATGAACCGGCTGTTTACGGAAGAAGAGAAAGCGCTGATTGAGAAAATGGGCGGACTCGATAAGCTGATGGAACGACTAAAGGAGCTGATGGAAGAGCAAAAAGAAAAACATCAGGGAGGCAGCAAATGGATTGGAACGGGTGGGTCCTCGCCATTTGGCAACAGCGGCTTCAATCCGGAAGGAGTCCGCATCGGTGGCGGTGGCGGCGGACGCAGCGCCGTAAAAATATGGGAGAAAAGAGAATTCCAAAATTATGCATCCGACGTAGAACTGAATACTCGAAACATCAAACTGGCATTAAAACGCCTCAGAATATTGACACGCGAGGGTATTGAAGACGAACTGGATTTACATACTACGATAGAAAAGACCTGCAAAAATGCCGGATATCTGGATATAGAAATGCATCCTTCTAAGAAAAACAGGGTAAAAGTATTGTTATTTTTTGATGTGGGCGGATCCATGGATCCGTATGTGGAATTGTGTGAACAGTTATTCTCTGCCGCAAAGTCTGAGCTGAAACACCTGGAATTCTTTTATTTCCACAACTGCGTTTATGAAAGCATCTGGAAAGACAATAATATGCGATACAACGACCGGTTACCGACGTTTGACATTTTACATAAATTCAATCAGGACTACCGCGTCATCTTTGTCGGCGATGCGACCATGTCACCCTACGAACTGACCGCCTTGGGCGGCAGTGTAGAGCATTATAACGACGAAACAGGAATAGCCTGGCTGCAACGTTTTGTAGAAAAATTTCCGAACATAGTCTGGCTGAATCCCAGCAACGAATATTACTGGGATGGACTGCCTACCGTCCAAATCATTAAAGAAATTTTTAAAGAACGTATGTATCCGATGACACTTGACGGGCTGGCCAACGCCATGAAAACATTAAAAGGTAAAAAAGTCGTTCATTAATCTAAAACAAATACTAATACTCAATACCATTAACATGCAAGAATTTAAAGGCACCGAAAATTATATCGCCACCGAGGAACTACAAACAGCCGTCAACGCTGCCATAGCGCTGGAAAAACCACTATTGATAAAAGGGGAACCGGGAACCGGTAAAACCCTTCTCGCATTTGAGGTGGCAAAAGCGCTAAACAAACCCATGTATACCTGGCATATCAAATCCACCACACAGGCGCAACAGGGTTTGTATGAATACGATGCCGTAGCACGGCTTCGGGATTCACAGTTCGGAGACACAAAAGTGAATGACATTTCCAATTACATCATCAAAGGAAAGATGTGGCAGGCTTTTGAAAGCGACGAGCAGGCTGTATTGCTGATAGACGAAATTGATAAGGCAGATATAGAATTTCCCAACGACTTATTGCTGGAGCTGGACAAGATGGAATTCTATTGTTATGAATTACAAAAAACCATTCAGGCAAAAACACGCCCCATTGTCATCATCACATCCAATAATGAAAAAGAACTGCCGGATGCATTTTTGCGCAGGTGCTTTTTTCACTATATCCGTTTTCCGGAACGACAAACAATGATAGACATTATTAATGTCCACTTTCCGCATATGGAAGACGACCTGATGGATGAGGCATTAAAAGTTTTTTACGGATTGCGCGAAATACATGGCATCAAGAAAAAACCATCTACCTCTGAACTGATAGACTGGATCCGATTGCTGAAGTTGGGTAAAAACACCAAAGAAGATTTAGAGAAAATAGATTACCTCACCACGTCACCGCCGTATTTTGGTTCCTTACTGAAAAACGAGCATGACTATGAACACATCTTAAAAGCAAAAAGAAGTACTCAAAATACATTCAGACGGTTTTAATCAGATACGTTCATCGTGCAACACGGCTCGTTTTACTAACGGATTGCTGCGCATGTCTGCATAATTGTTCCGCATATTGTAGATATCAATAGCGGCGTAAATCGCTTTGCGGAAAGAAGTCTCATCTGCTATTCCCTTTCCGGCGATATCCTCTGCCGTACCATGGTCAGGCGATGTGCGAACGATATCCAGCCCTGCGGTAAAATTGGTGCCGTCTTCACCGGCAATATATTTGAACGGTATCAATCCCTGGTCATGGTACATGGCCAGTATCGCGTCAAATTTCTTATAATTACCCGATGCGAATAAACCATCTGCAGGGTACGGCCCAAACACTGTCATGCCACTGTCTTTCGCTTCTTTTACGGCAGGCAAAATAACATTGACTTCTTCATTGCCAATTACACCTCCATCACCCGCATGCGGATTTAACCCCAAAACGGCAATTCTGGGCTGGTCGATTCCAAAATCCAGCTTTAATGAAGTATTCATGATTTGCAGCTTACGGACAATTTTTTCTTTCGAGATCTTTGAAGCAACATCTTTAATGGCACTGTGATTGGTGACCAATCCGACGCGCATATCTTCTGCCACCATAAACATCAGATTATCTTTGGCACCAAAATAATTCATCAGATATTCCGTATGTCCTGCGTACGGAAAATGTTCTGAATGCATCACCTTTTTGTTAATCGGCGCAGTAACCAACACATCCACTTGTTTGTTTTTAAGTGCTTCGCAGGCAGCCTGCAGCGATTTCAGCGCATAATTACCGGTTATTTCCGTTGGGCTTCCGGGTGTTATCGCGAATTCTTCTTCCCAGACCGGGATTATATTGAGCGCATTATGACTTAAGTTATTGTAGCCTTTTACCGAAGAATACTGGAATTTGTCGAAGTTGAGCATCTTTTTGTAGTACGACAAAACCCTTGGATTTCCGAATAATACAGGCGTAAAGTGCTTATAAACAAGGTCATCCTGAAAGGTCTTCATGATGATTTCCGGGCCGATACCCGCTACATCACCGAGCGTTATCCCTACTTTTCTTTTTTGGTTTTGCATGCTCATCTGTACATTGATTTTGTACAAATTTAAACAATAATCTCACACCATACGCTGTTGCCCACTTTCCTCGGTAATTATATTGCGAGGAAACGAAAGCCGGACCGGCAATATCAAAGTGCATCCATGGATAATCCGTGAAATGTTGTAAAAACTTACCTGCCGTGATGGCTCCGGCATCCATAGGGCCTAAGTTTTTTAAATCGGCAATATCACTCTTCATATAATCACCGTATTCATCCCAAATAGGAAACTCCACTATTCTTTCTCCGGTTTGGTTCGCCACATTACGGATTTTCTTTTTTACATCCTTGTCAGCTGTACCCATTACCACACTGGCTTCTTTGCCGATGGCGCGCAGCGCAGCACCTGTGAGGGTGGCAAAATCCAGTACCAGCTCCGGCTTGAGACGTTTGGCGTAATGCAAAGCATCCGCTAATATCAATCGTCCCTCGGCGTCGGTATCCAGTACTTCTACGGTTGTACCGTCATACATTGTTATCACATCTCCGGGGCAGGTGGCTTCATAACCCGGACGGTTTTCTACCGCCGGAATCAGTCCGACAATATGATAGGGCAGTTTTGATTTGGCAATCGCATACATCGCACCTACCACCGCAGCAGAACCCGCCATATCCGATTTCATCATATCCATGCTGTTGCGTGTCGGCTTCAAAGAAAGACCTCCGGTGTCATAAACAACACCTTTGCCCACCAATACCAAAGGCTTTTTATTCTTGTGTTTTGCCGGTTTGTATTCTAAGATATTGAATGTAGCCGGTGCGGAACTGCCTCTGTTAACGGCTATTATTCCGCCCATCTGTTCCTGTTCTATCTTTTTATGATCCCACACGGTTACGCTAAATCCGGCTGCCTTTCCAAGTTTCTGAATATCCTTGGAATATTGCACCGCCGTGAGATAGGATACCGGTTCATTGACCAGATCTTTGGTTAATCGAACACTCTCTGCCAGCAGATTTATCTCATCCACCAATGTTTCATTTAATAACAAGGGGTCAATATGGACCGTGAGTTTATACGGTTTGGATTTTGTACGGTATTTATTGAACTCATAATCAGATAAGTTAAGACCGGTTAAGATGGACACCAGTATCTTCTTATTTATATCTCCCAAAACCTCCAGGCTGACATCCGTTTCATTGCTGTCCTTGCAGGCTTTGTAAATATTGTGACCTTGAATTCGCATTCTTTCGTGTAGTTCAGGTGTTTCTTCTGCCGTCTCAACGGGACATAAGATGTACACGAACGTTTGCTTCGAAAATGTAATCACTTTCGTATTTCCGTCAAATTTATGCTGTATGGCCTTTTTTTCTTCAGTATCAAAGAAGGGAAGTGTTGTGATATTCTTTTTGTTAAATATCACCAGGATGGCTCTTTTAGAGGCTTTGTTAGAAATCTGCAACATTATCTATATCTTTAGTAAGTGAAAATAAATCGATTCATCCGAAAAATTAAGTACAAATGTCAGGTTTTGTGACAGCCTTAAAATCTTACGGACAGCATTTTTTAAATGATAAAGTGGTGTTGGGGGAGATTGTAAAAGTAATAAAAAAATATGAAAAAGGGGAACAAATCATCGAAATTGGCCCCGGAACCGGTGCCCTCACCCAATATTTGATTCAAGAATTCAGTCCGCTGACCTGTATTGAGGTAGACCATCGGTGTGTTGAGTACCTGGCTGCAAATTTCAATAAAGAAGGACAGACACTTCATGTTATCGAAGCGGATTTCCTCCACCTGAATCTCAAAGAGCTTTTACAGCAACCGACAGGCATCGTCGGAAACTTCCCCTACAATATCTCTTCACAGATTGTTTTTAAGGTATTGGAACATTATCCATCTATTCCTTTTATGGTGGGCATGTTTCAAAAAGAAATGGCTGAACGTATCGCCTCTCCGCATGGCTCCAAGGAATATGGCGTCATCAGTGTACTGGCTCAATTGCTCTATGATGTGAAACTGGAATTTGATATAGCACCGAAAAGTTTCTCTCCCCCGCCAAAAGTGAACAGCAGCATATTGTCCATGAAAAGGAAGGAGAACATACAAACGGATTTCGATATGACCTTATTCAGAAAGCTGGTAAAAGCAGGCTTTAACCAACGCAGAAAGATGCTGCGCAATGGATTAAGCGGCCTGGTTTCAAAGGAGATGCTGCAACAGGAGATTTTTCAGAAACGGGCGGAACAATTAAGTGTTCAGGATTTTATAGATTTGACGAAGATGATAGAAAGCAGCCACCAATAGTACTTTTAAAATGGAATCTAAACGAGCACTCATAACAGCCGAAGTTCACGCTTATCTTTCCCAACGACTAGAAAAATTAGGGTTTACGGTGGATGTTTTTCCGGAAATAGAACGGGATAAGCTGTTACGCATCATTCCGGATTATACCGTATTGATTATTACCACCTATACCAAGGTAGATTCCACATTAATAGATAAAGCGGCAAACTTAAAAATAGTCGGCAGAGTGGGCAGCGGGATGGAAAATGTAGATACGGCATACTGCCGGCAAAAGAATATCGTTTGTGTGAACTCTCCGGAAGGTAATGCCAATGCGGTGGGTGAACACTGCCTAGCGATGCTGCTCTGTTTAATGAATAACATCACGAAAGCAAATAACGAGCTGACGAAAAACCAGTTCTTACGCGAAGCAAACAGAGGCGAAGAACTGGATGGAAAAACCGTCGGTATTATCGGATACGGACATACGGGCAGTGCCTTTGCAAAAAAATTACGAGGCTTCGATGTAGAAATCTTAGTGTATGACAAGTATAGGAATGCCGCCGATACATTTGTGAGGCAAGTCTCCTTACCGGAACTGCAACACCATTCAGATATCATCAGCTTTCATGTTCCTTACACACATGAAACGCATCATTACGGGAATGCCGTTTTTTTCGCCCAATGCGACAGACATCCCGTCATCATCAATACATCCAGAGGTGCCGTACTCCACACACCCGAGATTTTGCAGGCACTGGAATCCAAGCAACTAAAAGGATTATGCATCGATGTATTTGAGGACGAGCCATTAACAAAAAACAATATTCATTCTGTTGAAGTGTATCAGCAACTGATTGAACGCTCCAATGTCATTGCAACGCCGCACATTGCCGGATGGACAGTAGAATCAAACTACAAACTGGCGAAAATTTTAATGGATAAAATAGAAACCATTCTTTCAGAAAACACTACGTCATTTTGACATTAAGAGAAATCTTCTGTTTTTTTTAGGAAAACAGTACCCTTTTT
>JAXLTW010000028.1:0-33126 GCA_046329865.1 Chitinophagales bacterium
GGTAAATGAGATGGTGTTGCCCTCAGGCATGGGTATAAAATCCCCGATAAACGCTGAACCGTCAAATCCTTTGGCTATTTCCCAGGGCCAGCCTTTTTTCTTTTGTTCCGACTGGATATCACGTGCGGTAAAATCAAATCCCAATGTAAACGCATCGTAATATTTATGTGCAAACTTCTTGTCAATCTTTTTCCCGTTTTTACAAACGCGCAATACTATTTCCCCTTCATAATGCACCTCTTTGGAAAAGTCAGGATAATAAAACGGCTGTCCGTTTTTCAGCAATGCAGTAGGCGGTTTCATGAATATTACAGGACTTTCCGGAAACGCAAAGTGTTTCATCTCCGCGATATGCTCTTTGTAATTTAATCCGACACAGAATATTTTCATGTTAGTATCAGTTAGTTGTTATTTAATTTCTTAATTCTGTATTCAGCAAGTTTTCTCGTCGTTCCTCGTCGAAAGGACACAGATTGCTGAAAACAAACTAATTGCAAATCCCAATCATAAATCTCAAAATCTAAAAAGTCTACACCACAGATTTCACGACTCATTACTCACTGCTCACGACTACACCAAGTTTTCTCGTCGTTCCTCGTCGAAAGGACACAGGGTATTGAAAACAGACTAATAGCAAACCTCCACTTTTCATTTTCCATTTTCCATTTTCCATTTTCCATTTTCCACTTTCCACTTTCAACTCTCCACTCTATCACCTATTATTAAAACTATTCATCGTATTCACTAATCCAATCGTGCAAAAACTTTTGATGATTTCAACCGCTACATTGATTCGCAGGGGCAATTCAACATCCTGTTCCGGCTTCCATTTTCCCAGTACATATTCCACTTGTTTTCCTTTCGCAAAATCGCTGCCGATACCGAAACGCAGACGCGGGTAATCCTGTGTCAGCAATTCTTCCTCAATCGATTTGAGGCCGTTGTGGCCGGCACTACTGCCTTTTGCGCGAACCCTCAAAGTGCCAAACGGCAAGGCTAAATCATCTACAATCGTAAAGGTATTTTCTATCGGAATTTTCAGTTCATTCATCCAGTATTTGATTGCCTTACCACTCAGATTCATGTAAGTGGTCGGCTTGATGACATGCAGTTGTTTCCCTTTATACAGCACCTTTGCATACAACACCAACCTCCCGAGTTCAAATGATCCATTCAGTTCTTTGCACAACGTATCCGCGACATCGAAACCAATATTATGCCGGGTATGTTCATACTCCTTACCGATATTCCCCAGTCCGATGATTAAGAATTTTGACACGATTTTTTCGTTTGGACAAAGATATAAAAAAAACAACGCACACATGAATCGTCATGTATGCGTTGTGTATAAGAGAAATTCTATTGAATCAATACTGTCTGCGTAGCCATTCCGTCTTCACCGTAAACAGAAATGAAATACATTCCTTTCTCCAAATGATCTGCATTAAAATGAAGAGTGGATGTGCCTTTTGAAACATTCAGCGTTTCTTTCCTCAACTCCTGTCCTGCCACATTATACATTGACATTACATATTGCCCGTTCTTAATAGTGTAGATTTGAAGGTCAAATTGTCCGTTATTCGGATTCGGAATTATTAAGAAACCGATATCATATTTAGACGTTTTAATGCCAGTATATACGGCGTTGAAAGACACCGAGGTTGAAGATGAACAGTTATTGTTGCTGATTATAAGTGTATAAGGCCCGCTACTTACTAATTTATAATACGGCACAGAGGTGGTTGCTACCAGAACAGTTGCTTTATACCATTGATATGTTGCTCCTGCAATAACTACATTACTGAATAAGGTATCATTGCTTTGAGTAATATTAGGTGTGGAAGGTAACGGATTCACCGTCAGATTTAATGTAATCGTGGAGTCACAACCCAGAGTATTCGCATTCGCTAATACGATTTGTCGGTTCACCTGTGTCGTCGTAAATGTTTGACCTCCTACCGTTACACTCTGTCCGTCGCAAATCGTTTGCGTGACAGTTGAAGTAGATTTCGGATTTACGGTTAAGTTCAGCGTAATCGTGGAATCACAACCCAAACTGTTCGCATTCGCCAATACGATTTGTCGGTTGACCTGTGTCGTCGTAAATGCCGACCTCCTACCGTTACACTCGTCCGTCGCAACGTTTCAGCACGCTGAAGTAGACGGATTTACGGTTAAGTTCAGCGTAATCGTAACCACAACCCAAACCGTTCGCATTCGCCAATACGATTTGTCGGTTCACCTGTGTCGTCGTAAATGTTTGACCTCCTACCGTTACACTCTGTCCGTCGCAAATCGTTTGGGCAACAGACGAAGTAGATTTCGGATTTACGGTTAAGTTCAGCAATCGTGGAGTCGCATCCCAGACTGTTCGCATTCGCTAATACGATTTGTCGGTTCACCTGTGTCGTCGTAAATGTTTGACCTCCTACCGTTACACTTCGTCCGTCGCAAATCGTTTGCGTGACAGTTGAAGTAGATTTCGGATTTACGGTTAACGCGAAGCGCAATCGTGGAGTCGCATCCCAGACTGTTCGCATTCGCTAATACGATTTGTCGGTTCACCTGTGTCGTCGTAAATGTTTGACCTCCTACCGTCACACTCTGTCCGTCGCAAATCGATTGGGTAACAGACGAAGTAGATTTCGGATTTACGGTTAAGTTCAGCGTAATCGTGGAGTCGCAACCCAAACTGTTCGCATTCGCTAATACGATTTGTCGGTTCACCTGTGTCGTCGTAAATGTTTGTCCGCTTACCGTTACACTCGTCCGTCGAACGTTTGCGCAGTTGAAGTAGATTTCGGATTTACGGTTAAGTTCAGCGTAATCGGAATCACAACCCAAACTGTTCGCATTCGCCAATACGATTTGTCGGTTGACCTGTGTCGTCGTAAATGTTTGACCTCCTACCGTTACACTCTGTCCGTCGCAAATCGTTTGCGTGACAGTTGAAGTAGATTTCGGATTTACGGTTAAGTTCAGCGTAATCGTGGAATCACAACCCAAACTGTTCGCATTCGCCAATACGATTTGTCGGTTGACCTGTGTCGTCGTAAATGTTTGACCTCCTACCGTCACACTCTGTCCTTCGCAAATCGTTTGGGTAACAGACGAAGTAGATTTCGGATTTACGGTTAAGTTCAGCGTAATCGTGGAGTCACAACCCAAACTGTTCGCATTCGCTAATACGATTTGTCGGTTCACCTGTGTCGTCGTAAATGTTTGACCTCCTACCGTCACACTCTGTCCTTCGCAAATCGTTTGGGTAACAGACGAAGTAGATTTCGGATTTACGGTTAAGTTCAGCGTAATCGTGGAGTCACAACCCAAACTGTTCGCATTCGCCAATACGATTTGTCGATTCACCTGTGGTGTCGTAAATGTTTGTCCGCCCACCGTTACACTCTGTCCGTCGCAAATCGTTTGCGTGACAGTTGAAGTAGATTTCGGGTTCACCGTAATACTTTTTGTAAATGGTGTACTCGCCACACCTGCTTTATAAGCAGTCAAACTAATGACAAATGTGCCTGCGGTATTGAATGTAGCTATAACTGTACTCTGGGAGGTAGAAGTGGATGGAGAACCGCCGCTAATTGTCCAACGAACGGAATCAGGAGAACCGGTGGAATTGTTGGTAAACGTAAGTGAGTTGCCTTTGCAAATCACGGAATCATTTACAGAAAACTGCGATACCACCGCCTGATTGATTCTTATCCATCCGTTATTCAAATCAAAAAATACATTGCCGCTGCCTTTTACTTTAATACGCGCAGAAGCTGTATTTGTAAAGACATCTGGAATCAGGACAGCCTGACTTCCGTCAGTAGGAGTATTACCCGCCAAAAGGTACGGGAATGTTCTTGCACTGTCTAATGATAGATAAATGTCCACATTCGCACAGGAAATCGGCGATGCCGTAGTTCCTGCCACATCCCAGGTAATGGTCTGATTAGTATTTCCGGTAATTGTAGTAGCCGTCGGGAAACTCGTTACCCTGAATAAAGAAGTGGTAATCGTCGATTTTAATGTCAGGTTGCCACTTGGAGCATTGAACCTGCCATATCCGTTGTTGATATCCCGGACTATACATCTGAACTTTACATCACGGGTGGTTTCCGGCAATACCTCACCTTTGTACCGGATGGAATTGGCAATCAGACTGTCCCATTTCGGGAAAGTGCGTGTAGGGGAAGCCGTTGGTGAAAAAGAGCGGAAAATCGGAGCCGTTTGAATGGCATTATTATCCCAGCTTCCCTCCGGACCCAGATCATATTCTTCCCAGCAATATTTAATCGGATCGCCGTTGGCATCAGATGCCGCCGCTGTAATTTCAAAACTTGTTTTATACGGGATGTAATATGTCGCGGTATAATCGACAATATCCGGTGGTGTATTGTTGCTGTTGGTAATCACCGCGCAGGTAGTGCTGCTGGCAATATAGTTATATATTTCATTGATACTGGCCCGGTGAAAATAATCATCGGAGTGCGGCTGAATATCATTGGTGCCGCATATACCGGCATACGCCATGATGGTGGTTCCGCTGCCCGGCTCAAAAGCAGCCGAAGATGCTCTGTTGCCTGCACAGGAACCTGTTCCCGCATTAAACGTATGATTGGCGCCAAACTGGTGGCCCATTTCATGAATAACATAATCTATGTCATAAGCATCTCCTACAGGATTGGACGAACCCGTCACGCCTCTCGCTTTATTGGCTGAGTTGCAAACACAGCCCAGGTAAGCAACGCCGCCGCCGCCGGTGCTGAACACATGCCCGATATCATAATTGGCATTGCCAATCCTGGCATCACAAACGGTCTGATTCTGGCCCAGCATAGAACTTCCGTTTGTGTTGGAATAAGAATCACTGGTAATAAAAATCAATGTATCATTATTCGGTACAAGGTTCATGTGGAACGATAAATCCTTTTCCAGCACCCCGTTCACCCTGTTTACAGATGTCACCATGGCACTCAGTACCCGCGCCTTCGTAGGGCCGGGAGATGCCACCGCAGCAGAATATTCTATGGTACATGCCAGCGCGAGGCGGAATGTTCTAATTTTACCGTCTGTGACGATGGCATTGTTTGAATTATTGATAAGTCTTTGTCCGATGGTATTCGAAGGGTCAGACAACTGCTGTTCATCCAAAGCAGGTGTTTCACATACAGAATATTGTCCGGGCTGACGAACATAATCCTTTTTGTAATAGCAGTTATAATATCCCGTATTGACATTTGTATATGGATCAATAAAGAAAATACCCTCTTTACTGAAAACCATCGCATGGAAACCAAATTCCGTGTAATCCAGTTTTGCGGTGACAAACGGATCGTCCGCCGCAATGGCCTGATAGGTTTTAATCATCGGGTATTTATCCGCCAGTTCCTTTTCCATCGTAACACGTTCAAACACTTTGAATGTGCGGTAACCGCCGTCAGGTGTTGGCAACTGCATCAGTATGGATTGTCCGCTTGCTTCCGAGGGAATCAATAACTGCAACGCTTTGAAAGAAGCGTCATTCAACTGCACCTTATTGGATTGAAGGGGAATGATTTTTTGCTCCCCAGGAAGGCTTAACCGGCTTCCGGACGCCTGCTTCCACAGGTTATCCAGGGCTAAAGTGTTTAACACACAAATACTACACAATAACGTAAGTAGTTTTTTCATACTTTTAATTTTTAAAAATAATAATTGTTTATCCGGTTTAACGGTTTATTCTAAATTGCGTTTCATCAGTATTTATCAAAAACAGAAAGTGTTACAAACGGCTTTTGTAAAATTCTTTTGACCAACAAATATAACACTTGAATGACTTATTTCTATGCCGGTGGATAAATAAGTGAAGTCTGTACCGTTAATAAAAAAAGACCGGCATAAAGCCGGTCTTTAACAGATAAATCAATAGCTGATTATTTCTTTTTAGATGCTGTTTCTGCTTTGGCTGCATCTGTAGCGGCACTTTTCAATGCTCTTGTAATCTCAACAGATACCAGTGGAATAGAAGGTGAGGTCAGAATTTCGAATCCCTGATCCGGTAAATCCTTCACTTTGAACGACTGACCCAGGCGAAGCGGCGTGATATCCACATCTATGGTGTCTTTCATGTTCTCTGGAGCAGATTTTACTTTCACCTTTCGAACTTTCACCAACAACTTACCCCCTTCTTTCACGCCCTGAGAAGTACCTATCACCCGGATAGGAACATCCGCGATTACTTTGACGCCCGGAATCAACTTCAGGAAATCGACGTGTCTGATTTCTTCGGTAACCGGATGTGCCTGTACATCTTTCAATAAGGCTTCGTGTTTGGTGCCATCGATGTCAACAATGGCTTTGTAGAATTTCGGCGTGTACAGGATTCCTCTCAACTCACTGATAGTTGATGTGAAGTGTACCACCTCGTTTCCCGCATACATCACGCAGGGAATAAGACCGGCGGCTCTGTCCGCTTTAGAGGCTGTTTTTCCTACGTTTGTTCTAGCTTTTCCGCTAATGGTAATGGTTTGCATAAAAAATTACTTTTTATTGATGAATAATGAATTAATAGATTTGAATTCGTGTGCATTGCGGATAGCCCTTGCAAACAGCGGCGCCACCGACAATACTTTTATCTTGTTAGAAGCCTGTTTCAGCGGAATGGTATCACAAACCACCAGTTCCGTCAAAGCGGATGCTTCAATTTTTTCATACGCCTTGCCGGACAAAACCGGATGGGTAATCAATGCCCGTACACTTTTAGCTCCTTTTTCGAGCAACAAATTAGCGGCTGCCGTCAGGGTACCGCCTGTATCAATCAGGTCATCCGTCAGGATGACATTTTTGTCGGTCACATCTCCTATCAGGCTCATCGATTCTATTTCGTTGGCTTTGGAGCGGAACTTATCGCAGATGACGAGGTCTGCGTTGAACTGGCGGGCGTAGTTTCTGGCGCGTTTGATACCGCCCACATCCGGGGAGGCAAAGACCAGGTCGTCCAATCCGAGTTGTTGAATGTAGGGGGTAAAGATAGCGTTCGCTTCGAGGTGGTCCACCGGAATATCAAAAAATCCCTGAATCTGCGGAGAGTGCAAATCCATGGTCATGATACGCTGGGCGCCCGCTGCCACCAGCATGTTGGCCACAAGTTTGGCGCCAATGGCAACGCGCGGTTTATCCTTTCTGTCTTGGCGGGCAAGTCCGAAATACGGCATCACCGCCACCACATAACCCGCTGAAGCTCTTTTAGCTGCATCCAGTAACAGCAACAATTCCATCAGGTTATCTGCAGGGGCAAAGGTGCTTTGCATACAGAACACATAGGAGCCCCGGATACTTTCGGTAATCACCGGTTCAAACTCTCCGTCGCTGAACTGCATCACTTCCACAGGGGTTAAATCCTGTCCGTAGCTATCCGCAATCTTATGAGAAAGATATTCGGTGCATCTGCCGGAAATGAGTTTTAAATCGTTAATAACCACGTTAAACTGCTGAATTTGAGGTGCGAAGATACCAATTTAATTACAAATCAAAAAATCGCAGTGCCTTTATTTATAATTTGTTAATTCATTTTTGATACGGTGGCTGAGTAAGTAAAATCATTATTTATAAAAATACTATATTTGTTTGAAAGTCTAAAGTTCGGAAATACAAGAACAGGTTTAGTGTAAATGCGAAACAAAGATTTAAGTCTTTCCCTTGAAGATGTATTTGTCTAATACAAAATTACAGCTATTATAAGTATTTCATCTTTGTATCATAATTAACATTAAAATTATAAGACAATGTTTACAACAGAACGAATCATGGCTGCTCACCGCAAAGTAAAATCAGGTGCAGACTTCCCTTCATACGTTAAAGAAATTAAGTCATTGGGTGTTACCCACTATGAAGCATACGTAACAGATGGACATATTGACTATCACGGTGGTGACGACTATACAACGACTGTACCTGCAAAGTATGAGCCATTAGTTATTGCTGACAGTCCAAAAACAGAACAATTTAAAGCAAAATTATTGGCGCATCAACAAGGGAAAACAGACTACCTCACTTTCATTAAAATGTGTGCAGAAACCGGAATTGAAAAATGGGAAATTTGTATGGACAAAATGACGTGTACTTACTTTGACAAAGCTGGAAATGAAATTTTGACAGAACAGATTCCTCAATAAATACCGCTGTACTGTTTGCAGCCATGCACATCTACCTTTTATGCGTTACTCAAGTGTCCATTCTGCTGTTATGTACTGTAAATGCCCCATTTATCAGAGAGCGCTGTACCGTAATTAATTAGGAAAAGATTTGTATATGCTGTTTAAATTCTATATTTTTAATTGCAGTTGGAAAATCAAACGTCAACATTTTATATAAAATAAAACTATGATCAAACCTATCTATCCGTGTCTTTGGTTTGACGGACAGGCAAAAGAAGCCGCCGAATTTTACTGTTCCCTGTTTCAACGCGCTGCCATCACCGCTGAAACGCCTATGGTTGTGACGTTTGAACTGAACGGAATGAAATTCATGGGACTGAACGGGGGGCCGCATTTCAAATTCAATCCAGCCATTTCTATTTTTGTTACCTGCACTTCCGTTTCCGAAATCGATGATTTGTGGAGCAGGCTGACAATTGGCGGTAAAATATTAATGCCCATCGACAACTATCCATGGAGTGAACGCTACGGCTGGGCGCAGGATAAATATGGACTGACCTGGCAGTTGTTTATCGCAGAGACCGCAGACGCGGAACAAAAAATAACCCCTTGCCTATTGTTCACCCAACAACAATTTGGAAGGGCGGAAGAAGCGATTTGTTTTTATAGTAGCGTGTTTGACAATTCATCTACCCAAACACTTGTTCACTATCCCCAAGGAGATGCTAACGAAGGCAAAGTGATGTTTTCAGAATTCAAACTCGCCGATTATGCTATCATCGCCATGGACGGCCCCGGGGAGCATGCCTTTTCATTCAATGAAGCGTTTTCCTTTGTTGTCAGCTGTGAAACGCAGGATGTGATCGACTATTACTGGAACAAGCTGACCGAAGGCGGGCAGGAAGTTCAGTGCGGCTGGCTGCGCGACAAGTTTGGCATTTCCTGGCAAATCATTCCATCTGTTCTTCCCGCCCTCATGCGCGACCCGGAAAAAGCAGAAAAAGTTACCCAGGCATTCATGCAGATGAAAAAACTTGATATCGCCACTTTACTGAAAGCAGTTTCTTAATCTGACAAAACAAAGCACCATCTAATGCAAAATTATCCCAATAATGAAATAGTCAGCACAAGAATCTTTCCAGCCGAAAGAGCGATGCTTTACAAGGCATGGACAGACCCTGAGCATTTGAAAAATTGGTGGGGTCCGAATGGCTTTACCAATACCATTCATCAATATGACCTGCAACCCGGTGGACGATGGAGTCTGGTGATGCATAGTCCCGACGGACATGATTATCCGAACGAATCTGTCTTTCTTCAGGTAGAAGACCAAAAACTGATTTCATGGGATCGTATCACTAAACCTCTTTTCAAAGTAATCACGACCTTTGAAGCACATACCGCGCATGAAACGAAGGTGATCTTCAAAATGATTTTCAAAGATGCGGAGGAATGCCGGCGACTGCATACATTTATTGCAGAAAAAAATGAAGAGAACTTCGACAGACTGGAAGTAGAACTACAAAAAATGCTGTGCTGAACTTCTCAGTCAGTGAATAGAAAAAGGGCAACTTGCGTTGCCCTTTCTAATTAACCATATCAATAATTATAAAAAGACTGTCGACCCAAGTCCTGTACTGGAAGGAGTCGTAGTACTGTATCCGTCCGGATCATCCTCATACTGTGGATGGTCGGATGCGGTATGATGGGAATTAATGTACATAAACGCCTCATACATGGATATCCTTGGATCGCTATCCAAATTTGCGTTCACAGCACCACTGCCATCCGGTTTATTGCCTGTGATAGCGGCCATGAAGTGGAAGGTTAGGTCACCGAAATTATAATCCGGAGCATGTCCGTGTGTCACTTCAAATTCTGTTCCGGCTGAAATGATTACCCGATTCGCACCGCGTAAATCCCATATCAATCCGCCGCTGAAACAAGGTTTCAACAGGAATATTCCGGTGCCGAAGGTGAGTGTATTGATTTTCGCTGCAAGTGAGTCATCAGAAAAGGTAGTGGCATCGTTGTAATAATATATCACTTCGTCGGTATTGTGGTCTGTTACGCCCGCTCTGGTATCGTCGTTGTTTAAATCAGTGATGCCGTACTGATCTCCGGTGGCTGTTTCATATCCGCCGCCGTGGTTATTGATAAAACAGAAGAATTTGGTTGATGCTCCCATTTTACTTCTCAAATCCGCCAGTGCACTATTCAATCCTGCTTTTGTAGCAGGATAATCTACCGGTGCTTCATCACCATGGTCATCCGCAACGCCTGCTTTGTAAACTACAATGATGTTCTTTTCACTGAATCCGAACTGATTCACTAAAATTTTGTGCAGCACATAAATGTCATTCCAGTAACGGTGGTGTGCGTTACCGGAGTTGATGCCACCACTGTATAAGAGCGCCACCTTGGTTTGTACAGGAGAAATAATAGCATTGCAAATCGCGGGGAATCTCGTACAAAAATCATTGATGACAATAGGTCGTTTAAAATAACTCACGCTGTCTATCAGAGTGATTTCAGACACACGAAGGCCTGCCAGTGAAGGGTCTCCGAACAAGGCTGCTGTTGTAACCAGTGACCGTTCGGTAGATTCCAGCAAGTTGCCTTTTATTTTTACTCTTCTTCCGATAAAACCACTGTAATCCGGTACATTAGTAACCACTACAGGTTTGTAAATCCACAGGTATTTGTTTTCCTTGGTAGGCCCATCGATCCCTGCGTCTTCCGGGTCGCTGTATATTTTTCCTATACCGTTTTCTTCATCGTAATATCCTTCAACGGTAAATTCTGTTCCGATTTTTGTTCGCCAGTCTGCTGTTTTGATTTCGGAAAAGCCGGGCAGTTCTGTGCTGCTTTTCTTACACCCGCTAATTGCTGAAGCGGCAATAATGAAGAACAAAAGGAATAATTTTTTGAAATGCATCTTTTTCATAATTTGTTTTTTTGATGTGTGAATGTGTTTATTAAAGTTGATTTTATTTTTACTTAAAAAGTATGACTTAAATCATGTTATTTGACATTGCAAGTTTATACCTTATCAAAATGTATCCACTAAAAAATTAGTATCTGGCAGATTTGAATGAGAATTCGTTTCATTCGCATCTTGCAATGCGCTATAATCTTTTTACTTTTACAGGCATGAATACTACATCATTTAAAAAAGGATTCCACTCCATTTGTGTGAAAGACCCCGTGATAGACGGGTTGTCGTCTCATGTACCGCCCATCTATGCCACCTCTACATTTAGTTATGAAAATCTGGAAGCGGCCTTTGAATTCTTTAAAAGCGGCGGAAAAACGGAAAATGTATTTACCTATTCGCGTTTAGGCAATCCGACAGTAAAATTTGTTGCGGAAAAAATCGCAGCGCTGGAAGCATACAACGTAAAGGATGAGAACGGAGAACCGCTGCGTGCGTATGGCTTATTGTTCGCTTCCGGAATGGCCGCCATCGCTTCCGCTATCATGGGATTTGTAAAAACCGGTGATAAAGTCATCACACAGGGAAATCTGTACGGTACCACCAATGAGCTGCTCATCACTATCCTAAACGATTTTGGCATTGAAACCATCTACGCCGATTTAAAAGACCTGAATTATGTGGAAGATGCCATTATCAATGATGAAAAAATAAAATTACTCTATATAGAGACCCCGGCCAATCCTACACTAGCCTCCTACGATCTGGACGGACTTGCTGCCATCGCTCAAAATTTAGGAATCAAAACCATTGTCGATAATACATTTGTGACACCCTATTTTCAACAGCCTTTAAAATATGGCATTGATATCGTCGTGCATTCTTCTACCAAATTTCTGAACGGTCATGGCACGGGCACTTCCGGCGTGTTGATTGGAAAAGATAAAGCCTTTATCACCACCAAACTGTATGGCATACAGAAAATGCTGGGCGGCATCTGCTCCCCTTTTGAAGCTTTCCTGCTGAATAACGGACTAAAGACCTTACCGCTTCGAATGGAACAGCACCAAAAAAATGCACTACAACTGGCCAAATTTTTGGAACAGCATCCGAAAGTTGCCCGCGTAAATTACCTGGGACTGGAGCAGCACCCCGACCACCAGCTGGCAAAAGAACAAATGAACGGTTTCGGCGGCATGCTGAGCTTTGAGCTGAAAGACGGACTGGAAGCCGGCATGAATTTTATGCGTGCCATTCGATTTTGCACCTTAACGGCTTCTTTGGGAACAGCAGATACATTGGTGACCCATCCGGCGTCCACCAGCCATGTAAATGTGCCGAAAGCACAGCGGCTTCAAAATAATATTAGCGACGGACTGATACGCGTATCGGTAGGACTGGAAAATATAGAGGATGTTATTGCTGATTTTGAGCAGGCTTTACTTTCCTAAAACACCTAAGGTGCTCAAAAAGAGTGACTTGCAAAAAAAAAGAGAGTTGCGATTACACAGAACCGTTTTGTGGTTACATTTACATCACATATCTTCATCCAGTTTCCATCCGGATTGAGGTAATGCACAAATTGTCAATAATAATTTTGTGGTAATATAGAAAATCCGTATCTTTGCACTTCAAAATTAGACGACAAATAAATTTTAAGACGATGTTGACGACAGAAAAAAAACAAGAAATTTTTAAAGAATTCGGTGGCTCCGCTACCAACACAGGTTCCGTAGAATCTCAGGTAGCCCTGATTTCTCACAGAATCAACCACATTTCAGGACATTTAAAAACAAACAGAAAAGACTTCTCTTCTACCCGTTCTTTATATAAACTGGTAGGTCAAAGAAAACGTTTGCTGAAATATCTTGCCCACAAGGATATTGTCCAGTACAGAGCATTAATTGAAAAATTGGGATTAAGAAAATAATCCTTCTCTGATACAGCGAGGCTTTAGCCTCGCTTTTTTATTTTTATCCATTTAAATTATATATAATGACATTTAATATACATACGCAAACTGTAGCATACAGTGCGGGAAGAACAGTTACCATTGAAACAGGAAAATTAGCCCGTCAGGCAGACGGAGCAGTAGTCGTACGTTGCGGCAACTGCATGATATTAGCTACTGCGGTAGCAGCAGAAGAAGCGAAAGAAGGCATCGACTTTTTTCCGCTAACCGTTGAATACCAGGAAAAATTCGCTTCTGCCGGACGTATCCCGGGAAGCTTTCACCGCCGTGAAGGACGTGCAAGTGATTATGAAGTGCTGATTTGTCGTTTGGTGGACAGAGCCATCCGCCCTATGTTTGCAGATAATTTCAAAAACGATACACAGGTTTTAATTTATTTGATTTCTGCCGATGAAACGGTAGAACCGGATTCACTGGCAGGATTGGCGGCTTCAGCGGCACTGAGCATATCCTCCATTCCATTCCTGGTACCGATTTCAGAAGTACGTGTAACCAAAATCAACGGTCAGTTTGTAGTAAACCCTACTCCTGCCGAAGCCGAAAAAGCGGAACTGAATATCATACTGGCCGGAACCATTGACAATATCCTGATGGTGGAAGGCGAAGCCAAAGAAGCCAGCGAAGAGGATTTAATTGAAGCGATTAAAGCGGGGCATGAAGTGATTATCAAACAATGCCAGGCTCAAATCGAACTGAAAGAAAAATGCGGTAAACCTAAACGAGAAGTAGCTGCTCCGGAAGAAGATGAGATATTAAAACAAAAAATCAAAGATTTCGCGGAAGAAAGCATCAAAGCAATTGCATTATCCGCCATGGGCAAGCACGAACGCAAAGCTGCCCTGAAAGAAATCAAAGCAGAATTCATGGCTGCCTATCCGGAAGAAGAACTTGAAATCTTCAATCAGGAATTATTTAACCGCTACTACAGCAAACTGGAAAAAACCACCATCCGTAACTGCGTCCTGAATGAGCGCATCCGCTTAGACGGCAGAAAAACCGATGAAATTCGTCCGTTGGCGATGGAAGTGGATGTATTGCCCTCGCCGCATGGCTCCGCTTTATTTACCAGAGGCGAGACTCAATCGCTGACCACTGTAACATTGGGTTCTAAAACCGATGAACAGATGATTGACAAAGCGGAAGAACTGACCTTCAGTAAATTCTTATTACACTATAATTTTCCTCCGTTCTCCACCGGTGAAGTAAAAATGCTGCGTGGTACTTCCAGACGTGAAGTAGGACACGGAAACCTGGCTATGCGTTCCTTAAAACAAATGTTGCCGAGTGAAGATGAGAACCCGTATACGATTCGTGTTGTATCTGATATTCTGGAGTCGAACGGCTCCTCCTCTATGGCTACTGTCTGCGCCGGTTCATTAGCGCTGATGGATGCAGGTATTCCTTTCAAGAAACATGTATCCGGTATTGCGATGGGTATGATTGCCGAAGACGGTAAATATGCCATCTTATCCGATATTCTGGGAGATGAAGACCATTTAGGTGATATGGACTTTAAAGTTACGGGCACCAGAGATGGTATCTGCGGCGTGCAAATGGACCTAAAGGTGGACGGGCTTTCTTTTGAAGTGCTGGCGGAAGCGTTGAATCAGGCGAAAAGAGGACGCTTACACATCCTGAGTGCGATGGAACAATGCATGCCATCTTACAGACCAGATTTAAAACCGCACACTCCACGAGCGGAAAGTATCAATATTCCTAAAGAATTTATCGGCGCCGTAATAGGACCCGGCGGAAAAATTATCCAGGACATCCAGGAAAAAACGAATACCGTTATCACGATTGAAGAAAATAAAGAAAAAGGAATCGGCAAGGTAACCGTATTATCCAATAACAAAGAAAACATGCAGGCTGCATGGAAACGTATCAACGCCATCGTAGCGGTACCGGAAGTAGGTGCGGAATACGAAGCGGAGGTGAAATCCATTATGCCATATGGTGCATTTGTGGAATTTATGCCAGGAAAACAAGGCTTGTTGCATATCTCTGAAGTTTCTCATTCCCGTTTGGATACACTGGAAGGTGTTTTAAGCGAAGGGGATAAAATACATGTCAAATTGCTGGACATTGATACGAAGAGCGGTAAATTCAAACTGAGCCGCAAAGTATTATTGCCTAAGCCGGAAAAACAGTCCTAAACGGCTCAAAACTGTTTTTTGCGTAGTAGCATTCAATAGTTTTTATTTTGTAAATACCTGAAAGTTGGTATTTAAGCTAATTTTTGTTAAATAATTGAAACTTTTTCTCATTATTTAACGTATCTTGTTTAGAACTATTGAGTGCTGCTTATGACGTTTCTATACAAAAAGCAATCTTTATTTTGTTTGTTGGATGGTCGTAATGACAGCATGTGTAATTAAATACCCCTAAAAACTACACATGAAACAGCTAAAAATTACTACCAAAATCACCTCGCGGGACAGTTTTTCCATTGATAAATACCTGAGTGAAATTTCCAAGCTTCCAATGATGACGGAAGAAGAAGAAGTGGAAGTAGCCAAACGCATCCGAGAAGGCGATGTGTCTGCAATGGATAAACTGATTCAATCCAATCTTCGTTTTGTGGTTTCCGTTGCCAAACAATACCAAAATCAGGGGCTGGCACTGAACGACCTGATCAATGAGGGAAATATAGGCCTGATAAAAGCTGCCACCAAATTTGATGAAACCAAAGGGTTCAAATTTATTTCATACGCGGTGTGGTGGATTCGTCAATCGATACTGCAGGCGCTGATAGAACAACCAAGGGTAGTTCGTCTGCCTATGAACAAAGCTACCATTTACAATAAGATACAACGTGCCATCGTAGATTTTGAACAGAAAAATCAACGGGAACCATCTAACGATGAGTTGGCTGAATTGCTGGACATGAAAGCGGATGAACTCGCGTTACTTCGTGCTACATTGACCTTCCATTTATCCGTAGATTCCCCGCTCGGTGAAGACGACGAAACAACCAGCCTCGACATGATGACGGATACTTCTATGGATACTCCCGACAGAAACCTGATTGATGAATCGCTGCACGATGAGCTGGAACATGCCCTGCAGGCATTGTCAGACAGAGAGGTGGAAATCGTCAAATACTACTTCGGACTAAACGAATTCAATCAATCCTATAGCCTCGATGAAATAGGTATAAAGATGAACCTCACCCGTGAACGCGTAAGGCAACTGAAAGATAAAGCCATCCGCAAGATGCGTCGTTTTGCCATTACCAAAGAACTCAAATCCTATCTGAATTAAGTTACACTATAAAGATATCTGTTGTCGTACCGGAGAAAAATACTTGATACGAATAACAAATAACTTTTTATCTTTAATGCATGAATAAACCCATCATTGCTCCTTCTGTGTTGTCGGCTGATTTTGCCCACTTACAAAAAGACTTTGAGTTATTAAACAACAGCGATGCGGCATACATTCATATCGATGTTATGGATGGTGTTTTTGTTCCGAATATCTCTTTCGGATTTCCTGTGATACAAGCCATGCGCCCGCTTACTGCCAAAACATTTGATGTACACCTGATGATAGTGGAACCGGACAAGTATGTGGATGCTTTTAAAGATGCGGGAGCTGACATCTTATCGGTACATATCGAAGCATGTACCCATCTTCACCGTACGATACAAAAAATCCACAGCTCCGGAATGAAAGCCGGTGTTGCTGTCAATCCACATACATCCATATCCCTGCTGGAAGACACCATTCAGGATATAGACCTGATCTGTCTTATGAGTGTCAACCCCGGATTTGGCGGGCAGCAATTCATTGAACATACCTATGAAAAGATAGCGAGACTAAAAGAACTTATCCTGAAAAGAAACTCGAAGGCTTTAATAGAAATTGACGGAGGTGTATCCCTTCAAAATGCCCGAAAACTGGTGGAATGCGGCGCAGATGTCTTGGTAGCCGGCAATGCGGTATTCCGTTCGGAAAATCCCGTTCAGACGATTCATGCTTTAAAAAATATAGTATAGCGATTTCCGTTAAAAGAAGTATGATGCCCAAAATCTCCATATCTGTCCTGTGTTCGTTGCTATTTTTTTCACTGCAGGCTCAGGTAAGTTTGGTATTGAAAGGTAAAATTACGGATGCAAATAATAATCCGGTATCCAATGTGTCTGTTTTACAAACCGGCACCAACAACGGAACCATTTCCAACAACAAAGGTTTTTACTCCCTGAAGCTGGAGTATGATGATTCCTGCGTGGTGGAATTCAGCAGCGTGGATATGGGCAGAAAATATATCGTGTTATACCCAACGAACAAAGTAAGTGTATTTAAGGATATCCAGTTTCCTCCCAGCACTAACCTGATTGACACGGTAGAGATAAAAGCCAGCAGAAGCAAAGTCGGAGAATCCGTCATCAACGCGAAAAGCGCGGAATACTTTCCCAATCCCACAGGCGATATCGGAACGCTTATCAAGACCATGGGACAAGGGGTACAATCCAACAACGAACTTTCTGGTCAGTATAATGTTCGAGGAGGTAACTACGATGAAAACCTTGTTTATGTAAACGATTTTGAAATCTACAGGCCTTTTCTGATTTCCAGCGGACAACAGGAAGGATTGAGTTTCGCAAATCTGGATTTAACGGACAAACTCACCTTTTCCGGCGGCGGATTTGAATCTAAATACGGAGATAAGATGTCTTCGGTTTTAAATATTAAATACAAATCCCCTACTACATTCAAAGGCTCCGTGATGGCCAGTTTGCTGGGTGTAACCGCCCATGTAGAAGGTGCCACTAAAAATGAAAAGTTTACCTATCTTATTGGCACGCGATTCAAATCCAACGGATATTTACTGGGAAGCCTCGATAAAAAAGGAGAATACAATCCGAACTTCTTCGACCTGCAATCTGATTTTCATTACAAACCATCTGTCAAACACGACATCGAAATTTTGGTGAATCATTCGTTCAATGATTTTAAGTTTGTTCCGGTAACACAGGAAACACGCGCCGGCACCTTTGACAAACTAATTCGGTTTCTCGTAGATTTTGATGGCAATGAGAAAGACCGTTTTGACAACACCATGGTGGGACTTTCCTACAAATTTATTCCGAATACAAAGTTGAGCCTGAAATTTATGTCATCATTCTGGAAAATGCGTGAAAGCGAAACATTCAACATTACCGGATATTACTCACTCGATGAAATTGAAATAGATCCTGAAAGCGACAACTTCGGCAATGTAAAAGCCAATCTGGGTATCGGTACCTATCAGGACTGGGCGCGCAATAAACTGGATGCTATCGTTACTAATTTCTCCCACATGGGGAAATACAATATTAAGGAAAAACACCTGCTTGAATGGGGATCCACTTTCCAGTATGAAAAAATCAACGACCAGTTGAGTGAGTGGCAGCGCATCGACTCTTCCGGATATTCAATTCCTTACAACGGCTCCGGCATTGTATTTCCATATCGCTTAAAATCTGAAAACAATCTGAATTCATTTCGTGTGCATGGCTATTTCCAGGACACCTGGAATATCATCAACAGGGATTCCACTACCTTAACGCTTACTGCAGGTATCCGCTATAATTTCTGGAATATCAATAAAGAATTCCTGGTGAGTCCGCGCGTACAACTGGCATATCATCCGAAATTAAAAAGCGATGTCACCTTCCGTTTAGCCGGCGGGATGTATGTGCAACCGCCTTTCTACCGGGAGATGCGTGGCTTTGACGGCACCATCAACCGAAAACTGAAAGCCCAGCAGTCTTATCATGTGGTATTGGGTGCAGACTATAATTTCAGGATAAAAAAGCGTCCATTTAAACTGACCGTAGAAACCTATTACAAATATTTGCGCAACCTGAATCCTTACGAGATTGAAGATGTACGTATTCGTTATTTCGCACAAAACAACGCAGTAGGATATGCAGCCGGTTTTGACATCCGGTTATTCGGAGAGATGATAAAGGGTGCTGACTCCTGGATTACTATATCCTATTTGAGCACCAAAGAAAACCTGAAAAACGATTCATATCTCACCTACAGGGACAGCACCGGCAGCATCTTTAATACTCCGGATCAAAGCCCTAATCCAATAACGGATACGTTGACTAATTATCCGGGTTATATTCGCAGGCCAACGGATCAGGCATTATTTGTCAGTTTATATTTTCAGGATTATCTGGAGAAATATAAGCGCTTCAAGGTGCATTTAAATCTGGTGATCGGTACGGGACTGCCATTCGGCCCGCCGGATAGAAACCGATACAAAGATGTATTAAAAGCTCCGCCCTACCGCCGTCTGGATATCGGCTTTTCCGCATTATTGCTCAGCGGTGAAAAACGGGCCGTCAAGAAACCCAATAGCTTTGGAAGTAAATTCGATAAAATCTGGTTCAGCTTTGAAGTCTTCAATATCTTAGGAATAAAAAACACGCTCTCTCACCGCTGGATAAAAGATACAGACAACCAGCTATGGGCCATACCCAATTACCTGACATCGAGAAGATTTAATGCAAAGCTGCAAATTACCTGGTAGCATTATAACAATGCCGCTACTCCGGGTAATATTTTTCCTTCAAAAAATTCCAGTAAAGCACCACCACCGGTGGATACATAGCTTACTTTGTCTGCAAGCTTAAATTTATTAACTGCCGCAACACTGTCACCGCCTCCTACCAGACTGAATGCGCCTTCCTGGGTGGCATGTGCAACAGCTACGGCTATGCTTTTGGTACCATTTTGGAAATTATCCATCTCAAAAACGCCCATGGGGCCATTCCATAAAATTGTTTTGGAGTTTCTTATCACTTCCTCAAAAGCCACAATCGCATCGTGGCCTATATCCAGTCCCATCCAGCCATCCGGTATGGACATATTATTCGCGATTTGGGTATTTGCATTATTGTCAAATTTATCCGCAATGATCGAATCAACCGGCAACAAAATAGCAATTCCTTTTTCTTTAGCACGTTTCAATACCTCAACCGCTGTATCCAGTTTATCTTCTTCTACCAGCGAGCTACCGATTTTTCCGCCTTGCGCTTTGAAAAAAGTATAGGCCATACCACCACCAATGATGATGTTGTCAGCAATGTTCAGTAAATTTTCGATGATTAAAATTTTATCAGAAACCTTAGCGCCCCCTAATATGGCCGTGAACGGTTTTTCCGCCTTATTCAGCACCCTGTCAGCATTCTCCACTTCAGCAGCCATGAGATAACCAAAACACTTATTTTCTTTTGAAAAATGGCGGGCTACAATTGTCGTGCTGGAATGGGCACGATGCGCCGAACCGAAAGCATCATTAACATAAACATCCCCGTGTTGTGCTAATTTTATGGCAAATGCATCATCTCCTTTCTCCTCTTCTTTATGAAACCGTGTATTTTCCAGCAACAACACTTCTCCTTTCATCAGGGAGGCCGACAACCTTCTGCTTTCCTCATTGATGCAATCGTCTGCAAATTTTATGTTCCGGTTCAACAAATCCGACAAATGCGCAACAACATGTTTTAAAGTAAATTTTTCTATGTCAATCGATCCGTCTTCTTTCAGTTTCTTGAGCGGTCGGCCAAGGTGTGACATCAGGACAACACTTCCTCCGTCATTTAAAATCTTTCGGATGGTTGGCAGGGCCGCTTTAATGCGCGTATCGTCGGTAATCGCATAATTTTTATCAAAGGGAACATTAAAATCCACCCGGATTAAAGCGCGTTTGTTGTTAAAATTGATGGAATCTACGGTTTGCATAATTTAGAAGTGAGTATTAGTGATTAGTATGGAGATTTTAAAACAAAATTAGATATAATCTGTGTCAATTGATGGTGATTTTTATAAAAATGCGACTTTTTCCACTAGTTCTGCCAAGCGACTGGCGTATCCATATTCATTATCGTACCAGCCAACAATCTTGACTAAATCATCAACTTGTTGGGTTAAACCGGCGTCAAAAATACAGGAATAGGGAGCATGTATGATATCGGAAGAAACAATGGGATCCTCGGTATAGGCTAAAATATTTTTCAGATTGCCCTCTGCTGCATTTTTAAACGCCCGATTGATATCTTCCACGGCAACCGGCTTTTCCAAAGAGCAATATAACTCCGTCAGGGAACCGACGATAACGGGGACACGTACCGCACCACCCTTAATTTTACCTTTTATTTCCGGCATCACCCATTCCAATGCTTTGTTTGCATTGGATGTAGTAGGTACAATATTCTGTGCTGCAGCCCTTGCCCTTCTAAAATCAGAACCATGAATGCTGTCGTGCAGCTTCTGGTCACCGGTATAGGCATGAATGGTGTTCATAATGGCATGCTGAAGTCCAAAATTATCCAAAATCACTTTTACCATTGGTGCCAAACAATTGGTGGTACAGGAAGCATTGGACAGGATGGTATCCTCTTTTGTAAGTATACCGTCATTGATTCCCAGAACAATTGTTTTAACCTCCTTATCTGCCGGAGAAGAAATGATGACTTTCTTAGCCCCCGCATCAATATGCTCCTGTAGTTTTGCCCTGTCGCGGAATCTGCCGCTGCATTCAATAACAATATCAACATCCAGTTCTTTCCAGGGTAAATCCTTTGACTGAGCGATAGAGGTGCTTATGATTTCTTTCCCTTCGACGAACAGGTGTTCTTCTTTGCGGTAATCTGCTTTTCCCATCTGCCCTGAGCAGTATCGTGTTTCAGCAAATACACCATCGCATCATTGGTGCAATATCATTGATAGCCACGATATCCACATTTCCCCTATCAAACAGAATCTGGAATACCAGTCGGCCTATCCGTCCTAATCCGTTAACAGCAATTCTTGGTTTTGGCATATTTTTCTAATTAAAATCCAAAGTAAATCAGAATTAATGATTTGGCAAAACAAATATCCGTGATGCTATTGTAAAAAATGGAAAAGGTTTCTATATTTGCACTCGCTTTTAGAGAACGGCCCGTTCGTCTAGGGGTTAGGACAGGAGATTTTCATTCTTCAAACAGGGGTTCGATTCCCCTACGGGCTACCACAAAGGAAAGACTTTCATTATTGGAAGTCTTTTTCTTTTTTACCCCTTCTAACTCATTGATATTGTTACACATTAGGCTTAGTAATTGATTAGGTTCTTTGGTTCGATAAGTACCATTTGAAAATATCAGTTTTTCAGGAAATATCAAACCAATTAATTTCTGCTTATTTACCAAATTTGATTGGTTATAATGGTATGATAAGTTACTTAATAAAGAAAAGCCAAAGCGACTATATTCTGCAAATCCATTCTCAGCACTCTTAAGTTCTTCAATTCTTTTTCTCAACTCCATACTCTCCAATCCGTACTTATCTTTTAGCATTTTATAGTCATGTTTATCCAAACCACCATCAATTAAACTAATCGCCACCTTTTCCTGCATTTCTTTATTTTTGGCAATCTGTTGGTTCAGTTTCTTTATTTCAGCATCCCTATCACCTTCATTTGTTTTAAAGACATCATCCATAATAGCAATATACAAGCTTGCTATTTCAGGTTTAATGGATATGGATTTAAGCCAGCTATTAAATTCAGAATGCACTACATCCGATTTATACCTTTCCTTACAACCCGGCTGACAATGGTAATAATAGTAAGTACCGCCATTTCCTTTAGAAGCACTTCCTGTAAGGTTTTTACCACAGCAGCTGCAAACTAAGAAACCACGCAAAGGAAGCTCATCCTTTGCTTTTGCCTTTTTAGCCTTTATTTTCTTCTTTCCTGAAAGAATATATTGAACTTCATTGAATAATTCCTCGCTTATGATTGCCGGATGCAGCCCCTTTACCAACTCCTCTGGTTCATCACGGTACTCTTTAATTTGAATCATCCCATAATAAAAAGGATTCCTAAGCAACTTCCAGAAATTATTCCTTGCCACTTTTAGCCCCTGTTTATTCATTTCTTTTCGCAGGGCATCAATATCCCATAATCCTGTAGCATATAGCTCAAAAGCTTTCTTTACTAATGGTTCATCCTTTGAGAATACAACGATAGGCTTATTCAAAATGTCACGGGCATTCTTATAGCCTATTGGTGCAGCACTCACCCATCTACCCTCTTTTAATGCTTTTCGCATGCCATTAAAAGTATTAAGAGAACGGCGGGCATTTTCAACCTGTGGTGCAGCTAAATAGAATGCTTTCATCAATAAGTTTTCAGGCACATCATCATCCAAAGGCTGTTCAATTGCTTCAACAAAAACACCTAAGGATTTTAAAGTTGAAATCATTACCATTGAGGCTTCGAGATTTCTGGAGAATCTATCCCATTTTACAATCAGTAATTTTTTCACCAAACCCTTATTACTCTTAATGAAAGCGAGTAATTTAATAAACTCAGGTCTATCAAACGATTTAGCAGAATGATCATCCTGAAAATGTTTTACAATAGTATAACCCTTTGACTTAGAATGCTTCTCTAATTTTTCTAATTGGTCTCTAAGACTGAATCCTTTTTCAGCCTGTTCGTCTGTAGATACCCGTGTGTACAGTATTACATTTGCCATTGTGTGGTGGTTTTGAAGTTTTAAAAATCTGATAATCCAGATTGCCTATTTTATACAATAGGTCTCTGATTTGCTTAACTTCCTCGTCTGAGTAGTTCTTTTTGCTGTCTTTTTGTAAAATCTTTTTACATTTTTCTAAATTAAGCATCGTTTAATCGCTCCGCCGTAATTCTGGGGCATTATCCAGTCATTAAAGCAATTGGCAATTACAGAGGGTGCATTATCCCTTTTTATTTTTTATTTTATGTTGTACTTTCCTTACAAAGGACACTTTTTTCCCTCCGGCTACATCAAACTCAATCTTTTGATAATCATGCTGCCTTACAATATCTGATAGTTTTTCACTCAAAGACAATCTTTCAGTTCCTTCAAGAATTGCCATTTTTCCACTCTTAAGTTTTATCTCCACTTTCTCAAAAATATTCAACCTGATGAATGCCAATAATTCCATTTCATCCAAATCCACTTGTATTTCAATCTTTTGACTTGGTTTCAAATCCACCTCAGGGAAAAAACCCTGTATGATGTTATTCAAACTCAACTGTATATGATTATCCAATTCTAAAAAATCTCTTGACACCTTATATTGTGTATAATTTGCAGGTATTGCCACACCATCATTAAAAACTAAAATCAATACGGGCATCTTGTTCGCAATGGCAAAAGCAGTATAAAACTCAAGCAAAGGCATCGCAACGCCACATTTCTTGTTTTGAAACTCCAAACTCTCCTTAGTTACCTTAATTTGGTTCCAGCTCATACCAAAAGCCCTTAGTTCATGTATGATTTTCAACCAGATAGCATCCATGACACTAAATTTTCTCCACTCATTCCCAACCCTGGTTTTATCTAATAGTCCTTCCTTTTCCCATCCGCTTATTTGCCGGTAGGTAATATTCTTAAAAACGACCTTTCTGTTTCTGTCATTCAAAATCTCAGAAATCTTATTTCCCTTACGTTCTTTAAAATATTGGTAAAATCCATTATCAAAGGCATCATTTTTATGAGCATTCAGTGCTATATCTCTGTTATTACTATTTTGTTTCTGGGGTTTCATCATTGGTTTATCTACTATCAAATATACATAAATTATACCAATTGGTAAGGTTTTTTTATAAACATTTTTTTATTATTTTTGAATTAGATCATTAACTATATATTACGATGAAAAGTAATCAGAAACCTGTTACCGCTAGAACTACGGACTTTGAAGTATTTCGTTACCAGTTAGTTGTAGATAAAACGTTACAAACAAATATGTTTAAGCAATATCAAACGGCTGAAGACATACGGGCAGACAAAAACAATATCTTACACGAAATCATAAGTTCTGAGAACTTCAAATTCTTTTCCGGCAAATCAGAAATCACTTCTAAATTGTTGTATCAGAAAGACACCATGTATTATTTCAGGGTGGGGGTAAAAAGAAATGCAAAAGTCTTCAAAAAAGACTTTTCCGAAGAAACAATTGAAAACTACCCAAATATTATAGTTGCTATCAATAATAAACCTGACGTTCAGAAGATTGCAATTCAAAATAATACAAAAGCCTTTAACGATTGTAAAACAGTCAGTCATTTTATTCAGGATACAATTGATGTAAAACTCAAACCTTACAATCTGTCAATCTTATCAGAGCCTTTATTTGACAGAAAAGAGTTCTGGAACTTAGTCCGCAAGTACCCCAAACAAATCAAGCAGTTAACTTTTGAGTTGATTTCGCCTAACATGGCAAATATCTCTAGAAACTTAGATATTAACTTAAGACAGGTATATGAAGACACTAATACACAAAAAACGAAGATTGAGCTTAATGCAGATAAAGAAAGCTATTTAGATATTAAAGAAAGTAGTAAATTCATCAACAGTTTAGTAGATTACAGTTCTGAGGGTGGTGGAAATATTCAAATGAGAGTGGGCTCCATGCACAAGAAACTACATACTGCCGAATCCCCAACCGAATTTAGTGTGGACGAATTGCTATTAAAGAATGATGATTGGGAAAAACTAGATACACTTTTTCGAGAAATTATGATTTAATAAAAAATTCAATGAAATAGATAAGTTTATATTTTTACTACTTTATATTAACTTGCTATCTTTAAAAATTTTATTTTTTATAACATATTTATAAAATTAACTATATTCGTGTTAATATATGGAGCTTAATGACACCTCAAAAAACTCAAAAGTAAGTTTAATACATCTAACTGATTTTCACTTTAGAATTTCTGAAACTCCGTGTGAGGAAGAAATCGAATCAATTCGGGCTTTTTATGAAGGACTATATTTCTCTATTGTTGATTATATTGATAAAAATGATGAAATAAATACTTTCTATGTTCTACTGACTGGTGATTTTTATGATAGAAATATAAAGCCCAAAAGAAAAGAATGTAATTTTATTCATGATTTTATTTTATTGCTAAAGCAAACACCAAAAGTTGTAATATATGCGTGTGCCGGCAATCATGACATTTGTAGCGAATCTAAAGAAAAATGTTCATGTTCCCCAAAGGAATGTAATGATGATGAATGCAACTGTGACAAACGAAATCCTGAAATAATCGAATTAAGGTTATATTTAGAAAGTTTGCTATCAAAAAAACTTGTTACCTATGGAGAATTAACCGAACCAACTGATAGTAAAGAAAAAATTAAATTTGAAAAAGAAATTTTAAAAGCATATAGTGATATATATAATAGTAATGATGAAAAAAAAATCAAACCTATTTTCACAAAGTTTTTTTCAAAATTTATACCAGATATTGATAAACTTGACTTACTAAACCTCAGAATATCTTTTATAAAAGAAATCACCTCATATTTAAAAAATCATAAGGATCTACAAATAAAAATAGAGTCCATAATTAGTAAATATATTTATGTCGAGGAATTTAAAGTTTACAATGACAATGTTTTAAAAAATGGGTTAAGCCATAAAAAATATTTAGATCTTTGTTGCACATCTAAAATAGATGAATATACAAATATTGAAGGAGATTCTTATTTAAGAGGAAATACTTTGCCTGTGATTATTGAAGATGATATTAAAATTAATTTCTTTTCAATTGACACTTCGATCTTATCAAGTTTAGGTGATTACTTAAATTACAAACATATTATACCAAAACTACCTAAAGAATTAAGTAATATTAATAAAAAAGAAGTTAACATTTTAATTTTTCATCATCCTCTTGACTATTGGTGGATACCTAATGATATAAATCATTCTTCTACAAGTTCTGACTACAATAAAATAGTCATTCAAGACGTTATGAATAAGATTTCAGACAGAGGAATGACACATATTGAAGATTCTTTATTCAATCTTGGTCTTTGTGGTCATATTCATAAAAATAATTTTATGCCTTCTAAAATAAACAATAAAGATACTATTACGCCAGTGACGTCTAAGCCTAATTTAGAAAAGACTTTCCCTGAAACCACGAAAAGAAACATAATTATTTCTGGTTATTTAGACTATAACTTTAAAAAGAAACCGAATACTAACTACTTTGAAGATCTTTCTTTCAATATTATTGAAATCACTGCAAAAAACAATGCAGAAATCTCTTATTCTTATGTTTTTAACAATTATAATCCAATAAAAAATCGATTTAAACCACATGATCAAAAATCATTTTTTGGTAGTTCATTGATTAATAATTAATTAAACCAAATACACATTATGGTTTAATTATCCACATTTTAACATTTATTAACATTTATGTTGTGGAAAATTATGAACTTTGTTAAGCAAATATGATTAAGAATTTAATACCTTTGCTTATTCTACAAAAATAATGTTAAATGTTTTAATTGTTTGGCAAAAAAATTG
The DNA here is from genome assembly GCA_046329865.1 of Chitinophagales bacterium. Classification (GTDB taxonomy): domain Bacteria; phylum Bacteroidota; class Bacteroidia; order Chitinophagales; family JADIYW01; genus JADJSS01. The sequence continues at coordinate 27,407 of JAXLTW010000028.1, forward strand.
TAGGAGTATTTTGAGAGCATAACGAATGCAGAATTAAAACAAAACCACTAGCATGACGAATGCAGAATTAAAACACAGTGTCTCAGTTGTATTAAAGAACAACATCATTTCAGACTTAGATAAATTTAATCTAAAATATGATTTTGCAATGCAATTAGCAAGTATTGCTTATGATGCTTATTTTAATAATGAAATATACTTATCACAAGAAAGTATTAATTCAATTACAAATTTACTAGAACTAAATTCAGAATTAACGCCAGAGTTAAAACATGAGTTACTTAATAACTTTATCTATTTATACAGAGAAGACCTCTATGATAGAATATCTTTCTATGTAAATGGCACTATAAATGGATTCCAAATACATAATGACAATATTTCTTTATATGGGAAAGTATATAAACCTGCCGGTTGCAACTCTGCTATATATGAAACTGAAACTAAAGAAATTTCAAAACTAAGAAAAGACTTTCTTAGTGTAATGCCGATTTAATCTTTAGTCTATTTTCTAATGTATAATAACAAGAGCCTATTTATTGCATTAGTTACTGGACAAGTTGGTAAAAATCCAAAGAACACATTTGCTGATTTATTCCTCAACAATTTATTCCCAAATTTCAAGAATGAAGTAAATTCATTTTTAAAAAGTAGTGAACAAATCACCAAAGGATCAAAATTATATGACCCAATTGGTTATAGCGTTTATGGGAAACATGATATTATGGTTTTGTCCTTAATAGACGATATTGAATTTGGTACTAGAAATTTTCAACCATATTCTCCTGGTCTATTTAATGACAGTAATGAAAATAATGATTTTGACTATCAAATATTTAATACTTTATACAATACGGATAGTCCCCATTCTGACAGTTTTGATATTACTGAATTATTCTCGAAAGACGAAAATTATACAATAAAATTCCCATTTGTATGCTTTACCCAGCTAAAACTTAGTACTCTTTTGTTAGTAGGTAATGGTCAAAACTATATACAATTGGTTTACGAAAATATTAATGTAGAATATAACAAATTAAAACAAACTACTGAATTTACAAACAATGATTTTCAATTTTGCGTATTAGAATCAATTGGCACACACGAATTAATTATTTTGACTTTTTCAAAATCAATAAAATTAATAAGAGACTTCTTATTAAACATCAGAGAGCTTGGTATTAAGTCAAATCCAGAAATATCTAACTTCTTTTTAAAAGAAAATAATTTAGAAAAAGATACAACAGAAAAGCAAATAACTCTAACAGAAGTTAAAGAAAATGCTTTAATAACAAATTTAAAAAAGCATTATCAAGATAACTTAGGGCTTGTTGATAATCATTTATTTAATGACTCAACTTCTGTACTTGGTTTTTCATTGGAAGAAGCTGCTAATTTTGACAACAGCTTCACACAAAGAGAAAAAGGGTTACTCAGCATACATACTAAGTGGTATATTAAATCTGGACATTATAAAAAAATTTTTACACTCTTAAAAGATAAATTCAAAGAAATAAAAATAGATCCTCAACCATTTTTAAGTATTGGAAGAGGTGACATGGTCATTGGTGATTCAATAACCATTGATGACTTTAGTAATTTATCAAAAATCAATTCAATACTTTATGATGATATAAAGATAAATGAACATGTAAAAGAAACCATTACAGGTATTAATTTAAGAATTGACAATATAAATGAAATTCCTGATTACAATTTTGAAAGTTGTCACCATGAGGTGATTACTATAAATTACATTATACCACAAAATACAATTGATAGCCTTGAAAGAGCCTTAAAATATCTAAATATCTCAAAACTACTTACTCAACGAATTATTTCTCTTTGTAATTTATTCAATATAGTAATAAAAGATATTGTCTTGATAGGCAATTTTATAGAAATAGATACTTTTTTAAAAGTACAAATAATTGAGCAGATCATTGATTATGCTGATAATGAGCAAAAGGGAAATAAAAACCTACAACCTAAAATAATCTTTATAAAACAAATCAAAGAAAAATGTGAATTTATAGAATATGCTATCCATGATAGATTCTTTCAAACCCATAGAACATCAGAGCTTACAAATCTAAATTTAGATTATAATGGCTCTGTTCAACAAATACTTAGTGTATATGATGCACTATTCCGGTATCTAATTTACAACATTAATTACACTCAGAATAAGAAGAACACAAACGAATACCATAGACGTGCCATGGCTTTTAATAGCCTACCTAATAATATTTCATATACTTGTACTTTCATTACAAACAAACTTAACGCAAAAAGTACAGAAGAAACTTTATTCCTAAATTACCATCATGTTTTTTATCCTTCGCTACTATTATCAATTTTAGTTCACGAAGTGTCTAATCATTATACAAATTCGTTAATAAACAGCTTATTAAAACAAATTAAAAACTCAACACCTAATAACCCTGAATTAGAAAAACTAAGATATTTAAGCGATAAATACCAAAAATATTTCAACTCCGATAATTATCCAGAAAGAAATGATATTGATTTTAAAGATTCAATAAACATTAAAGAAAATATCTGCCTCTCTATTTCAAAATTAGAAATGGATGTTGTGGTTAAAGAGTTTTTAATTAACAATATTGACACCCAAAACGACTTTAACTTATATTTTCTTTCAGATGTTTTCACTTATCTAATTACATTTCATGGCAACAAGGAGCTTTATTCAAGATGGCATATCTCATACTATCTTATACAGTCAAATCATCTTTACAATGATGTACACTCAATAAAAATTGAAGAATACATTTTAAGTTTTTTCAGATACTTTTCTATATTTAAAACGCTCAATATAGAAATTTCTCTTGAAGATGAACTAGATAATATCTTTAAAATTATACCTTCTTATTACTATACAAAGAGAGAATATTTAGAAGAGCATATAAAATTAGCATATAAATTAGTTGAAGAAATTCACAAAGTAGAAGTTTTAAGAGAGTTCTTTCAAACGATCAAAGAATTAACTGAATCTAAGTATGAAGAACTATTCGACAGAAATGAAATTAAAGTCGATGATGAAAAGCTGAATGAATATCTAAATGGCATAAAAAAGGGGAATTTTATTAATTTGGAATACAAACTAAACAATACTAAATTTAACTATAATTTATCTGCATTTATTTATACAGTTATTTATTGGGTTTATGAGGACATAAACAAGAATGATTTAGCAAATGACAAATATTGGGTTTTAAAAAGAAAAAGATCTGGTATTTACAAAGGAAGCCCAATACAAGAAGATATTGAAGATACATGCCGTAGACCTATTGATTCTCTCGGAGGCTTCTTCACCACCACTGCCGAAGTACGAGCAGAAGTCTTCAGAGGCAATTCCGTTATCTACAAAACCCTTTGGCATTTCGCCCAACTCTATAAGAAAGAATACTTCTAACCTAAGATTCTCTCCTCTCCTTTTCAAACTTCCCACTATTTTCCTCTCCCTAAACTATAATTCCCCAATACCTTGTTAAATTATATCCATCTTCATATATTTGGCTATAAGACTATTTAAAGAAATCCCTTAATATAAAGGTGAAATAATACTTTTAAGAATGAAAGACAATAAAATCAAACTATCTCAATTAGAAAGTTTTTTAATGAAGGCAGCAGACATTCTGCGTGGCAAAATGGATGCTTCAGAATATAAAGAGTTCATTTTCGGGATGTTGTTCTTAAAAAGAATGAGTGATGTTTTTGACCAAAAAAGAGAGCAGTTTAAAAAGAAAGATTATAAAGACCTGGACAAAGCTATATTGGCTGAAATCTTAGAAGATAAAATTACCTACGGGGAAACTTTTTTTGTTCCGAAAAGAGCAAGATGGAATGAAGGTTTTACCGATGAAAATGGTGTACAACAACCACCAATAAAACACTTACAAAACAATATTGGGCAAATGCTGAACAAAGCTTTAGATGCTATTGAGGAAGCAAACCCAGATACGCTTTCCGGGATTTTTAAAGGCAGGATTAACTTTAATAAAGAAGTGGATGGAAAGGCTATTGTAAAAAATGCCGATCTCAAGAAAATGATAGACCATTTCAACGAGTTCCCGGATTTAATTAATGAAAACTTTGAGTTCCCCGATTTATTAGGTGCAGCTTATGAGTATTTGCTAAAGCATTTTGCAGATGAAAGCGGCAAAAAGGGAGGGCAATTTTATACTCCTAACCAGGTGGTTCGTTTATTGGTACAATTGATAAAACCACAGGAAGGAATGAGTATTTATGACCCTACAGCTGGCTCAGGAGGCATGCTCATTCAATCACATCAGTATGTAGAGGAACAAGGGCAAAATGCAAACAATCTACTACTATACGGGCAAGAAAATGATCCTACGGTGGTGGCTATTTGTAAAATGAACATCATTCTGCACAACATTGCAAAATACACCATTGAGTATGGTGACACGTTAGACGAGCCTTTAAATGAAAAAAACGGACAGCTTATTCAGTTTGACCGGGTAATTGCCAATCCACCATTTTCTCAAAACTATAGTTTGGCTACAATGAAACATAAGGAACGTTTTCCCTATGGCTTTGCACCCGAAGATGGCAAGAAAGCAGATTTAATGTTTGTGCAGCACATGTTGGCTAGCTGTGATAAAAAAGGCAAGGTAGTGGTGGTAATGCCTCACGGTGTATTATTTAGAGGTGGTAAAGAAAAAGATATCAGATAAGGGATGTTAAAAGCTGATGTAATAGAAGGCATTATCAGCCTACCTCCTCAATTGTTTTACGGAACTGGTATTCCAGCCTGTATTATTGTTTTAAACAAAAACAAACCCGATGAACTGAAAAACAAAGTATTTTTCATCAATGCCGATAAAGACTATGCCGAAGGCAAAAAACAAAACACCTTAAGACCGGAAGACATTGAGAAAATAGACTTTGTATTTACATCCAAAACCATTGAAGCCAAATACTCAAAATTAGTGGATATTTCAACCATTGCCGATAATGAATACACCCTAAATATTAGGCGATATGTAGATAATACCCCTGAGCCGGAACCCGAGAATGTAAAAGCCCATTTGGTGGGTGGTATTCCTGTGGAAGAAATTGAAGCCATACAAACTACCCAATGCCTGAAGTTTAAATACAATGGTAATGTGTTGTTTAAAGATAAAAATGAAGCCTATAAGGAATTTACTATTACAGAAAAAGCAGCCATCAAAGCCAATATTGATAATGATAAGAATGTAATAGAAACTTTATTGCATTTAGGTATGCAACTTGCTGACTGGTGGCAAATAGCAAAAGAAGACTTTTCTAAATTGGCACCAAACGATAAAAAACAAAAAGTTAGTCTTCCAAATGTGAGAGTTGAATTGTTAGATACCATCAAAGAAAAGTTTGTACCCATTGGCGTATTAGATAAGTTTCAGGTAGCAGGGGTTTTTGTAAACTGGTGGGATAATATTAAGTACGACCTCAAAACCATTATGCAAAACGGTTGGGATGCTGGTTTAATACCTGATGATTATTTGATAGCCGAGTTTTTCCAAAAAGAAAAAACAGAGATAGAAACTTTAGAAATAGCACAATCCGAAAAGGAAACCATTTTGGATGAAGCCATTGAAGAAGCCATAAACCTTTTAGAATTAATACCCGAAGAAGAAGAAACTACCATACCAACTGCCAAAGTAAAAGAGCAACTAAAAAAGCAAATTGCTTAT
>JAXLTW010000029.1:0-32435 GCA_046329865.1 Chitinophagales bacterium
AATCGTTAATTGTCCAAACGCCTAAAATAATTGTCGGCCCCCAAAATATTATTTTTGAGAACCAATTCCAGTCACTTATTGACCAGCTAAATAAGGACGCTAAAAGAAATAGAATAAAGGCTGTCAATGCCCACATTCCTAAAGCTTGAGATGGTTTTAATTTGCTCATGTTATTAAAGTTGTATTAACCCATAAATTTTTTCATTAACAGTTCTGCTTTCTGAATAATTTGAACATATTCATCTTCCGAAATGCCAATGTCTTCAGCAAAGCCCAATGCATAACTAATTTCTATTTCTTCGACTTTGCCGTCTGCGGCAACCATACTGTGTAGAGTAATGATATACCATTCTTTTTGACTTCTGTCCAAAGTATTTAAAATTCTGGTTATTTCATTTTTGCCACCAGATGCAACTCTTGCAAAAACTGGGTCATCTAACTCAATGCCAAGAAGTCGTCCTGTTTGTTCAATGTTTTGCATTTCTTTAGGATGTACTTGTCCATCAGATTTTGATAGAATGACTAAAGAGCCAAGAATTGCAGCCTTTTGTTCTTTAGTAAAATTGTCTTGAAAGCCACCCAAATGTTCTCTTATTGGGTCTTCCTTTTTTTTGTTGAAGAAATTAAACATAATTTTTGATTTTTATTTGTTAGAAAAAAGTTACTTTAGATTCTTCTAGAATATTTACAGCTCTTAATCTTAGGCCTTCTTCAGATAATAGAAATTGTTGAGTATTTACTTCTTCATTCCATCTCTGTAGTGCAATTAAAGCTGCAACCGCTTGTGTCTGTCCCCTAGAAAAAATGAAATACGGAATTTCATTTAAGCAATAAAGGAAATCTTTTGAACCAGGCGGTACGCCTTTGTATTTCGCTGTGCTTATTAGTCCAGATATTTTATTTGAAGTCATTATTTTATCTAGAACTGTTTTAAATTTTCGTTCTCCAAATTCTCGTATGTAAGCCGAAATCACATATTCAAGAATTTCATCGTAGCTCATAAGGCTTAATTGTGTCAGATTCATATTATCGTTGTCTTTTAAAATGGCTTATAACTCGTTTATATGCGCTATACAGTTTCGTATATACATCTACCTGTTAGCTGTATATGCGCTACCCGGCAGAGGTTATTTATCAAATATAAAACATTTATTTTATAATGTGTTGTTCCGTGGCGGAATATATGGTACGCTCAACGCTTGTTTTCTGTATTTCATTCCATCGGCTTCCCTTCTGACCCGCCTGATTTTCAGAGGGTTCGCACATCTTCCCAATCCGGTACTCGTAAAATCATAAAATAGTAGTATTTTTCAAAAATTATAATACGAATTGTTTGCCGGCTGTTCGTCAGCCCCAAAATGTTGATTTTACGATATGCTGTTCAACTCTATAGAATTTCTCTTATTTTTTCCTGTAGTCAGTATACTATATTATTTGCTGCCGCACCAATACCGGTGGCTGCACTTGCTGCTGGCCAGTTGCGTGTTTTACATGTTTTTTATTCCGGTGTATATCCTGATCCTCTTTTTCACCATCATCATCGATTATTATGCCGGGATATTACTGGAAGAAACCAAATCCGGCAGGAAGAAGATTTACCTCATCGCCAGCCTGGTGGCCAACATCGGCGTGCTGGCCGTATTCAAGTATTTCAATTTTTTTATTGATAATGTGAACGCACTGCTGCAGGGGTTGCATATTACCGCGCAGGCGCTCCCGTACCTGAAAATTACTCTGCCGATTGGTTTGTCTTTTCATACGTTTCAGGCGATGAGCTATACCATCGAAGTGTATCGCGGCAATCAGAAAGCGGAACGGCATTTTGGATATTACGCGCTGTATGTCATGTTTTATCCGCAGCTGGTCGCCGGCCCCATCGAGCGGCCGCAACACATCATCCATCAGCTGCACGAGGAAAAAAAGTTCGACTATGCAGCGGTGGTCAGCGGACTGCGACTGATGTTGTGGGGTTTTTTTAAAAAATGCGTGGTGGCGGATAAAATTGCGCTGCTGGCAGACCCGGTTTTCTTCAAGCCGGAATTGTTTCACGGCTTTCCGATGGTGATTGCCGTGCTGTCGTTCTCCATCCAGATTTACTGTGATTTTTCCGGCTATTCCGATATCGCGCGCGGCTCCGCGAGAACCATGGGCATTGAGCTGATGCAGAATTTTAATGTGCCGTATATCAGCAAAAGTATCGACGAATTCTGGAAACGCTGGCATATTTCGCTGTCGTCGTGGTTCCGGGATTATTTGTATATACCGCTCGGCGGCAACCGTGTATCGGAAAACAGAAGATATTTCAACGTGTTTGTGGTGTTCCTGTTGAGCGGGTTGTGGCATGGTGCCAACTGGACCTTCATCGTCTGGGGAGCGCTGCACGGCAGTTTTATCATGCTGGCTTTATGGCGGGATAAATTATTCCCCCAGTTGAAGGCGCCGTCATTTGTTCAGTGGCTGACGACCTTTGCTTTGGTGGTGATGGCCTGGACGTTCTTCCGTGCGGATACTATCAGCGAGGCGGTGTATGTGATCAGGCATAGTCTGAGTGGGGTGCTGCATCCATTGGCCTATTGGATGAAAGGATATGCCTATATCAGATTCTGGAAATTTACAGGCGTGGATATGGTGGTATTATTTCTGTCTGTATTTCTGTTGTTTTATGTAGAACAAAAAACAAATATCCGGGAATGGATGGAGCAGAAACCGGCATGGTTGCGCTGGAATATTTATTTCTGGATGACGGTATGTATTATATTATTCGGCGTGTTTGACAGCCGCCAGTTTATTTATTTTCAATTCTGATGCGAAAATTTGCTGCCAAAATATCGGTGTATCTGCTCTTGTTCCTGGGAATCATAGCGCTGGGAATTGTATTGCCACCCACGAATACCAACAACATACTCTTTTCATTACAGGACAAACATAAGCTCATCGACAGCCTGCAGAAAAAATATCCTGACACTCCGGTAATTTATTGGGTGGGCGGTTCCAATGTCAATTTCGGAATAGACAGCAAGCTGATTTCCGATTCGCTCCGGCTGCCCTGTGTCAATACGGCGGTACACGGCGGACTGGGTTTAAAATTTGAACTGAATAATGCGCTGCGTTATGCCCGTAAGGGAGATGTGGTGGTGCTTATGCCGGAGTACGAAAACTTCTGGGATTTTAACAATGAAATGGCTGATGGACAGTGCGAGCTGCTGCATACCATCATGGATGTCTATCCGGAAGGGAAAAAGCTGATAGAACTGAAACAGTGGAATAAGATGCTGATGTACCTGCCACGCTATTTGCACGATAAATATGTACAATACCTGCCAACCAATTACCGCAAACGCAACAAAACAGATTTGGGCGCATACACCCGGCACAATTTTAACGCTTATGGTGATGCCATTCTTCATCTGGATAAGGCGCCTGTCCCGTTTCTGGCCATGCCAACATTGGGTGCTCCCATCAACAAGGAGATTTTGACATTTTTGACGGAAAAAACCAGGCAGTTTCGCGCCCGTGGCATACATTTCCATATTTTATTTCCCGGCTATCAGCAGTCGTCTTACCAGCATAATGAGGCGGCTATCCGGGAACTCTACCGTCAGTTCAAAAGTGCGGGATTGCCCGTCAGAGGAACACCTGAACGCTATGTTTTTGCGGATTCATTATTTTACGATACATACTATCATTTGAACAGGCAAGCAAGAGAAATAAGAAGTATATTCGTAGTGCAAGACTTGAAAAACGGTGTGGCAGAAGATAAATAAGTACGAAGAAAAAAATTACCTGCGATGGAATGTATTTACCATGGTGGGTATATTAATGATTGTTATCTGCGGCATCAAGGTTACGCATGGGTTGCAACGCTATATGGATGTCTTGTTTTGGGATGAGGCGCTCTACCTCAGCCGGGGCGTTCAGCTTTTTGACCAGATACCAAAAACCTGGGGCCCTTCCTATTCGTTGTGGTACAAATTCCTGTCTTTGTTTATTTCCGACAGGGTGGAGCTCTATTATTTCAATTTTTCACTGACCACCATACTCATTTGCATCGCTTTTTTTCTGCTGTTATTGTCCAGTGGTGTTCAGCGGGTGCTGGCGTTTATTTTGTCCATCTTCTTTCTTTCCACCTTCATCAATATGCCTTTGTGGCCAAGGGTTTCTCATTTTTGTGTGATAGTGATAATAGCGGGTATTATTGTGTCAAAATATCAGAAGACCCTCCTGGAAAGACTTGCCGTACTTTCCATTGCTCTGTTGGTCTGTGCTTATGCGCGTCCTGAAATGTTCCTTTCCTTTAGGCTGTTTTTTGGTTTTACGCTGCTCTTTTTTTTCATAAACATCCGGCAGCTACGCAAAAGAGAATGGTTGCTGACAATGGGGCTGTTTGCGTTCGTCGCCTTTATCGTTTACTTTTTCAAGACGCCTTTCAATAACGGAGATACGGGCAGAGGCCTTCGGGTATTTCTACAGCATTTTGCCTGGAATTATACGGAATGGAATCACCTGCAGAATGTGTTCTGGCTCGACTTTCCGGATATCATCCAACAGCATTTCAAAGATGCTTCTTCCTTGCCGGCCATTATCCGGTCCAACCCCGAAGCGTTTGAGCATCATATTGTTTCCAATATCGCCAATTATGCAATACAGATGAGCAAAATCGTTTTCAGCTTCTTTGCTCCCGTCTTTACCAAAGATGTACACTGGTTATGCCTCATGGTGAGCGCCATGTTGTTTATTGTCTATTTCTCTTTTACCAAAACGTCCAAGGACAAAAGAAAACGGTTTAAGGCATTGGCAGGGGATAATATGGTCACCCTAACGGTTCTTTTTCTTTTCGCAGTCCCTTCCGTTATGGCAAGCATATATGCCTATCCCCGCCAGCATTATCTGTTGCTGCAGGTACCTGTATTATTGTTGCTGACCGGTTTAGCCATCTCTTCTGTTTCAGTGGAAATCGAAAAGTCACTGCAAAAAATTACGGTAGTCGGCACCATCTGGTTTTTTGTAACTCCGGAAGCGGAAGACTTTACGTATTTCAACTTATTTCGCCGGGAAGAAAGTTTATGTAATCTGAAGACGGTACGGTTTATCAAAAATAATTTTACGACTAAAGACAGTGTCCGTGTTTTTGACGCGGAAGGGTATATGACCAATCTGCTGCCTTCCAATTTTACCAATTATAATGAAGTGTATTACAGAAACAGGAATATCGTGTTGAGCGATTTTTTGAAAGCGCATGATTTTGATATCATTTATAAAACGCCTACCCTCACGATGTTAAATAATGTTCAGAAAGACACCGCCTTGTTTAATTTTTTGAAGAATCCGGAGCAATATGGATATTATGAGCAAAAAACAGGTAATTTTACACCCGTTTTATTGTTAAAAAAGAAAGAATGAATTTTGCCTACAAGCCTTTATACACCAGAGACCAGCCGTTGTTTGAGCTGAGGGTTTTTGGCTTGTTTCTGTTCAGTCTGTTTTTTACCAGCAATATCCTCCTTCAGTTCAAATCTGCCAGCGGTGCCATCGGATTGATTATGGTAATGGGGATGCCCTTTATCTTCATATCCACCGGAATCTACTACTATTTCAAGGTGTTTAAACTGCGACAGCTTAATTTGCTGGACGTCATCATTTTCATCAGTTTATTGCTTCCGTTGTACAATGCCATCGTCATCAATATTGTACTGGATGTCAAAATTCTCAAATCGCTTTTTAACTTGTCTGCCCGCTTTTTTATCGTCATGGTCAGTCTGGTGTATTATGCCATCCGTTCCAATAAAATTACTATCAAACAATACATCTATGCCAACATCCTGCTCTGCTGGTTCTGTTTGCTGTTGTATACCTATGTCTCGCTGACCATCCCGCCTGAAACATTTAAGGATTCTCTGGGAGAAGGCCTGGTGGGTTACAACCCGTCCAAAGGAGGGTATATCTATCGCTTTTCCAGTGCGTTTCTGATCTTCGGAATGGTGTATTATTTTCTGGATTATGTGCTCAAGAACAACAAGACCAGCCTTATTTTCTGGATGCTCCTGATGTCCTATCAGTTGTTTATCGACAAAGGACGGATTGAGCTGGTTTCTGAAATAACGCCGATGTTCCTGTTCATGTTTGTTACACTGAAATGGCACAACATCGTTAAAAAACTGCTTACGATAGCGGCCATTGCAGGAGTGGTTATCATTATCGCTTATTATATCAATCCCAAGATATTATCCTTTACGGCGGATATGTATATCATGTTTATTAAGTTCTTCCTCGGCAAGAAAACAGGGGAAGGTTCCGCCGATATGCGATGGACGGAGATGGCGCATGTCTACAATTATTTTGTGAAACATCCGCAGCATATCTTCTTCGGAATTGGTGTGCCCAAACGGGAACTGATGCTGGTCAATGTGGGGGATGTGATTCTTTCTGATATCGGTATTGTCGGAGGATTGTTATCACAGGGTATAGTGGGGTTGTTGTTTATTTACTCCTTCTTCCTGCATCCTTTTTATGTGTGGCGCAAGGTGAAGTACTACAAATATGACGTATTGTTCAATACGGGTTTGTTGGGTTGTGGCGTTGTATTTATTCAGTCTTTCTTCTCCGGAGGTATCTTTTTCAGCCCGTTTGCTTTGTTGCTTTTTATGCTCATCGTCGAATATTTCAGGGTGAAAGAAAAGTTTTACTGGAAAGAGCAGGCGCTTAACCCTTCCCAAACGGTATGAACAGAAAGTACAAGATTGTAATCGTATTGTTGCTGGCGGTTTTCATGCTCCGCGTTTGTCTTTCAAAGGATAAGAAGAAGGAAGATAACCTGTTCTCTGCACCACCTGCCGCCGTTCCATTTGTCATTACTCCCAAAGAACAGACTTTTGCATTGCCTGTCAACCCTCAGATTTTCGGCATCAATATAGGATTCGCCTTTAAAAGGGAATTGGATAAGGATTCCGGATTTGTGCAACTGCTGCGCGCCTTGCATCCGAATTCGTTGCGGTTTCCCGGTGGTACAGTGGCCAATTATTATCACCCGAAGTTGCCGGTCTATGGGTATAAGCTGGGTGAAATCCCACCTGGATTGGGGACATTATTTATGGAGCAATCCAAACGTTCTGAAAATATCCTGTACAATTTCATACGGCTTGCAAAATCCGTGAATACAGGAGTCGTGTACTGTGCAAATGTCTATACCGGCACTACTGCCGAAATTCTGTTTGTGATAGAGGAATTGAAGAAAAACAATATTCCCGTATTAGGCGTAGAACTGGGAAATGAATTTTGCCTGATGGAATACCGCAATAAGTTTCCGAATGCCAGGGTATATATTGATAAGATAAAAGCCACAGCCATGGCCATCAGAAATAAATACCCCGATCTGAAAATCGTAGTGGTGGGCGGCGACGGTGTGCCGGCAAACGAAACAAATGCGCGGAGTAAGTTTATGCGCGGATGGAATGAGTTGATGAGTAAAGAAAATTTTTATAATGCCTTCACATGGCACCCTTATCAGGATTGCCCGCCGTGTGATAACGACGCGTATTTTGACAATCTCTATACGAAGAATATGAATGCACTGGCACCGCAGGCCACCAATTATCTGTTGGGGTTGGGCGGTTATCTAATGCAGCAGTATGGCCCCTCCAGAAAGCTCTGGATTACGGAATGGAACCTTGGTAATTTGAATTTCCTGGACAATACATTCCTGCAGGGAGCGTATGTATTTGAAAATTTTCTGACAATGGCGGATCTGAATGTACGCTACAATAACTACATCGAAGTCAGCAACCTGCATTCTATAGATGGGTTGATTACCATACAAAAAGGAAAAATGACACCCTTGTTGTCAAACGGGATAGATATGACTACCGTGCAATATTATGCATTCCGGTTCTTAGCGGCTACCATGAATAAAAATATGTACAGAGGGTCAGAGTTTATTGCCACCAAGGATACTTCATTGAGGAGCAAGTTTGTATGTCAGCTGTATATGAATAAGGAAGAACATAGTACCTATATCTATTTTGTCAATCGTTCCGGTAAAAAGATTCAGCTGACCATAAATGCACCGGTAAAGTCAAAGGTGCAGCTGAAAGCAATTGAAGCGGAGTTTCCGTATGCCACTGCAGGAAAAACATACTACGAAAAAGATTATCCCAATAAATTAAAGCCAGTCAGCTATCGCGAGGAATTGCTGAACTCCAAGACAGCAACATTGATGCCTTATGCCTTTGGTTACGTTATGTTCAGCAACGAATAGATGTTGCGTTTCCTGTAATTATTTCATCACCTGTTTCACCAATCCCAGTTTTCCGACATAGGGCGGATAACGAAGCGGCACATCCGGCCAGGTTACCTTATTGGTAACAGCCTTATAGTGGGTGAAGGTATCAAAGCTGAATTTTCCATGATAAGCGCCTACGCCGCTGTTGCCTACGCCGCCGAACGGCAGCTCAGGATTCACAAAATGAGAAATGGTATCGTTGACACAACCCCCTCCGAACTGAATCGTGTTCAGGCATTTCTGCTGGTTCGCATAATTGTTGGAAAAGATGTAGAATGCCAGCGGCTTCTCAAATTGTTTCACAATGGAAAGTGCTTCATCCATTGAATGAATGACGAGTACCGGAAGAATTGGCCCAAAAATCTCATCGTTCATCAGCGGATGTTCCAGGCTGTCAATCTCTATCAGGGTAGGTGCGATGTAGCGTGTTTCGGCATCCGTTGAACCGCCAACGATGACTTGGCCGTCTTTAATCATGGACGCCAGCCGTTGAAAATGCCGGTCGTTGATGATGCGCGGATAGTCGGCGCTGTCCTGTGGATTGTTGCCATAGAATGCTGCCACACTTTTTGCAAATGCTTTGTAGAATTTTTCTTTCACTTCTTCGTGCAGCAACAGGTAATCCGGTGCCACACAGGTTTGTCCGCCATTCAGGAATTTACCCCAGGCAATGCGTCTGGCCGCCACTTCTACATCCACCTGCTTGTCTACGATACAGGGGCTCTTTCCTCCCAGCTCCAGCGTAGTGGGGGTTAAAAATTCTGCGGCAGCACGCGCAATCGTTTTGCCGATTTCGACGCCGCCGGTGAAGAAAATATAATCATACCGGTGTGACAGCATTTCCTGGTTATCGGAATGTTCGTCCAGCACGGCTATGTAATTTTCATTGAAGGTATCCTCGATGATTTTCTGGATAACATGATAGGTATTGATGGCGGCGCGAGGTGGCTTGATGATACAGGTATTGCCGGCTGCTATAGCGCCAATCACCGGAGCCAGCGTAAGTTGAAACGGATAATTCCAGGCGCCGATGACGAGCACGACACCATACGGGTCGGGATAGATATAATTGCGCGACGGGAAATTGGCAATCGTGTCTTTCACCAGCTGGGGTGTCGCCCATTTTTTGATATGTTTCAGCATCAGGCTGATTTCTTCGTACACGATGCCGATTTCGGTAGCGAAGGTTTCAAACTGCGATTTTTTAAAATCGGCGTTCAATGCGGCGTAAATAGCATCTTCGTGTTGCTGGACCGCTTTTCTGAATTTTTTCAACTGCTCGATACGGAAGTCGATATCCCGTGTCGCATTGCTTTCAAAAAAGTCGCGCTGCTTTTGTAAAACAGCAGTTATGTTGGAGGTTGTTTTTGTCGTTGCCATACAAATCTCTTTTATTGTTTATTTCACCTTGCTTTTCTTCTCCGGTACACGCTCTTCCTGCGGCCTGCCTTCAAAACTGCTCATGGAATCATAGACACCCAGCCATCCCGCTACCTTATCGAAAACACGGGTTGGGAAAACGCCTTTCAGGAATGGAACAATATTTACATTGTCCGGCATCATTAAGATATGCTCATTGTCTTTTATAGCTTTAATCGTCCTGTTGGTCACATCTTCCGGTTGTAGTAAAGGAAATAATAAGGGTGCTTTCACGCCTTTGAACATACCGGTGTCAATATAGCTGGGACATACCGTAGTGACATGCAGGTCTTTGCCTTCCATTTCCAACTCCATGCGTAAGCTTTCGCTCCAGCCCAAGACTGCCCATTTGCTGGATGCGTAAACGGAACCTTTTGGTAATGGTATCAAGCCGGAGGCAGATGCGATATTGATGATATGTCCTTTGCGCTGTTTAATCATATCCTGGATAAAAACGCGCGTTACATTCATCACGCCGCTGACATTAATGCTCAGCGTTTTTTCAATATCCTTTGCGGTATGCTCCCAGAATGCTTTTTTGCCCGCCACAATACCTGCATTGTTAAAGAGGATGTCAATATTGCCGATTTCGAGCAGCACTTCCGTCGCCGATTTCTCAATATCATCGGTGCTTGACACATCCACTACGAAGGTGTGCACATTCTTATACCCTTTAGAAGAGAACTCCCTGGCGGTTTTGTGCAGGTTGTCTTCGTTGATATCCCAGATGATGAGGTTAGCCGCCCCTTCCTGCAGGCATTTTAACCCCATTAATTTCCCTATTCCGTTTGCGCCACCCGTTACTAATACGTTGGCTCCTCTGATTTGTGACATATTCGTTGTTTTAGAACATTAAATTTAATAGAAATCCCTCATTTATCTTGGAATTAAACTATTTAATTTATCTATTGTTTAGCGTTAGTAATGAGAGTAGGTATAATTGGTTCCGGAATAGCCGGATTGGCCAGTGCCATCAGAATGGCGGTACGTGGCTATGAAGTTCATGTGTTTGAGGCAAACAGCTACCCGGGCGGCAAACTGTGTGAAATTCAGGTCGGCGACTACCGGTTTGACGCCGGTCCGAGTTTGTTTACCATGCCGGAGTATTTTGAAGAATTATTTGCGCTGGCAGGAAAGCAATTTACGGATTATTGCCCGTACAGGAAACTGGATACCATCACACATTATTTTTACAGTGATGGTACGCGATTCAAGACATTTACCGGGGTGGAGCAATCCGCGCAGGAAATGCAGGATAAGCTGGGTATTAAGAAAGAGAAGGTAATTGCGCATCTCAACAGAAGCAAAAAGATTTTTGAACTGACTTCAAATACCTTCCTCCATCGCTCCATTCATACGCTCCAGAACATTTCAGCAGTTGAATTACTGAAACTGGGCGCGCAGGTAGGGGCGCTGGATTTATTCAGTACCATGCACGAAATGAATACGAAGCGCCTCGACAATGAAAAGGCCGTTCAGTATTTCGACCGATTTGCCACTTACAACGGATCGAATCCGTATGAAGCCCCCGGCACCCTGAATATCATCCCGCATCTGGAACACCATGTCGGCGCATTTCTTCCCGACGGTGGAATGGTCGCCATTTCGCAGTCTTGCTATCAATTGGCAACGGAACTGGGCGTACAGTTTCATTTTAATACGAGGGTAAACGAAATTGTTGTTGAAAGGAATAAAGTTACAGGCATTAAATACAATTCGGTCGAGCGTGTCGACAATAAACACCTTGACACTTCACCGGTGGAAGTGATGCCGCTGGATCTGGTCATCAGTAATATGGATGTGGCCTACACTTACCGGAAACTGATGCCCGCACAAAAACACCCTGAAAAATCACTGAATCAGCCGAGAGCGCTGTCTGCCATGGTCTTTTATCTGGGTATCAAAAAAGAATTTCCGGAACTGGGCTTGCACAATATTTTTTTCAGCAAAAATTATAAAGAGGAGTTTGATGCCTTCTTCCGCGAGCAAACCATGAGTGATGATTTGACGGTATATGTCAACATATCCTCGAAATATATAAAAACAGATGCGCCGCAAGGTTGCGAGAACTGGTTCGTGATGGTCAATACGCCGCCACACAACGGTCAGGATTGGGATGCACTGATTGCCGCTACGAGAAAGAATGTATTGAAAAAATTAAGTACAACGCTTGGTGAGGATATTGAATCATTGATAGAAGCGGAAGATATTCTGGAACCGCGGATTATCGAAACCCGAAATTTATCGTGGCAGGGATCGTTGTATGGAAACAGTTCCAATAATAAATTTGCCGCATTTTTACGACATGCAAATTTCAGTAATACCATAAAAGGTGTGTATTTTTGCGGCGGCAGTGTGCACCCCGGCGGCGGAATTCCGTTGTGTGTCCTGTCAGCAAAGATTGTAGATGAACTCATTCCTGTCCAATAATCGGTTTAATATTTCTCTGTTCATTCTGGGTAGTGTCTACCTGGTAGGGTTAATCGGGATAGGTGCCGGAAGCCGCGAGGTTCAGTCCCGTTTTTTACTGCTGACCCCATTAAACTTATTACTGACACTTGCTATTGTGGCATGGAACCAGACAGCCTGGAATATTGCCATTGTGCGCATGTGCGTCTTCGTGTTTCTTGCCGGATTTTTTATAGAAGTATTGGGCGTAAAAACCGGATGGATTTTCGGACAGTATGCTTATGGAAAGACACTGGGCTTGAAACTCCTGGATGTTCCGTTGATGATTGGTGTCAACTGGATGTTGCTGGTGTATAGCATCGGGGTATTGCTGCAGCCGCTAAAAAATAATGTGTTGTCAGCCGCCGCCGGAGCAGGGGTCATGACATTGCTGGATATATTGATTGAGCCGGTGGCCATCCGCCTGGACTTCTGGCATTGGTCCAATGAAGTGATACCGCTGCAAAATTATGTAGCCTGGTTTATTGTTTCTTTCTGCTTGTTTGTGTGTTTCCGGATGTTTGTTCCTCTTCTTTCCAACAAAATTGCCAAATGGGTGCTGCTCATACAATTCATTTTCTTTGCCGCGTTGAATTTATTATTGAAATAAGCAACATTCCTTCCCATTTCTTGTTTAACATAGAATTTACTAATTTCTATGATTGTTAATCAATGGTATTTAGCTTGTTTGCTGGATGAACTGCAACAGCAGAATCCGCTCCCTAAAAAAATCGGAGGAGTGGAAATGGTTATTTTCAAAACAAAAAGCGGCAATATAAGTATCGTGGAAGACCGCTGTTGCCACCGCAATGTTCAGCTCTCTTTAGGCTATGTTCAAGGCGAAGCTATCAAATGCGGCTATCATGGATGGGAGTACAATTGTGAGGGCAAATGTGTGCTGATTCCCTCCCTGCCCGATGTCGAACGCATACCGCCCGCTGCAAAGTTGAAAAAATACAGTACAGAGATAAAATACCGGTCGGTTTGGGTATGGATAGGGGATGAGGCGAAAAAAGACAGCTCGCTGATTCCGCCGATGCCGGAAATGGATGATTATCCGATGGTGTATAATTACCACGCCATTAATGCCGATTTACAGCTTGTGGCAGAAAGCCTGTTCGATGCCTATCACATCAATCACGTGCACCGGAATTCCATCAAAGGTATGATGGGCGCACTCAAATCCGAACAGATAGATTTTAATATGCAGGTGTCGGATAATTCGATTGTCGGACAATATTTCAGAGATAACGACCGCAGCTTCTTTGAGAAATATTATTTCGGATTTAATAAAAAAGTGGAAACGCATTTTGGTTTCTGGTTTCCCAATATTTCCAAACTGGATATTCGTTTCAAAAATCGGCACATGGTGATTTATGAGCACTTTTACCAGATAGATGAGGAACAGGTGATGATGTGTCAGATTACGCTATGGAAAAATATTTTAGACTTTTTGCCGCTGCCTCTTGCAAAAAAGTTCATGCTCAATAAATCGGTACGTATTGTAAAGGAAGATATTGCCTTTCTTGAAAACAACAAGCGTATCAGGGCTGCCACCGGTAAAAGCGATTTACTCATTAAATCAGATGAAGTGACATTTGAGTTTATGAAATTATGGAAACGCAAAACAAAAGATTCCGAAATGATTGCTGAATGACGCATGGCGGCGGTGTTTTGCCCTCCTGTTGAAATTGTTCCAGCGCTGTTAAATGAAAGCATAATGAAAAATTGGTTACGCAAAAAAGTAAAATCCAAACTCAGAGACTACAGAATAGCTGTAAATACGGTTGATGAAAGTTTGCCTAAAATGGCAACTGAAAAAAAGAAAGTAGCGGTGGTGGGTGCAGGCATAGCCGGACTGAGTGCCGCCGCCAATTTATCAGAACGCGGATTTGAGGTGACATTATTTGAAAAGAATGATTATCTCGGCGGGAAATTAGGTTCCTGGTCGTTCGAGAGCAATGGCGAGCAGTTGCGGACGGAGCATGGCTTTCATGCTTTCTTTCGGCAATATTACAACCTGAGGAGTTTCATGAAAAAGATAGATGTTTACAAATATTTGATTCCCATAGACGACTACGTAATTCTATATCAGGATGGCAAACAGCAGGGGTTCGCCGGTATCGATCATACGCCGGGTTTGAACATCATGGACCTGAGGAAAAAAGGCGTCTTTAACTGGCTCACGTATATCAACCCCATGTCGGTTTCTTACCTGAGCTTGCTGAGGTTTCACCCTGAAAAAACGTTTGAAAAATATGACAGTATCAGCTTTGCGGAATTTGCCCGAAAGACGATGATGCCCAAACACATGCAGCTGGTGTTTAATAGTTTTGCCCGCGCTTTTTTTGCCGAACCGCATAAGATGAGTATGGCGGAATTGATAAAAGGCTTTCATTTTTATTTTCTGAGTAATGACGATGGACTGATCTACGATGTTCTCGATGATGACTTTGAACAGACTTTTTTAAAGCCCTGCGAATGGTTTATAAAAAGTCACGGAGGAGAAATCAGGCGCAATATGCCGGTTACATCCCTGGAATATAAAGAGGATAAGTTTGTGGTGAATGGTGAACTATTTGATTATTGTATTTTAAGCCTTGATGTAAAACACCTTAAAATATTGATGGACCATTCCAAAGGACTGGAAGCATTCACTTCACTGAATGAAGGTATCGGACAGGTCAAATGTACAGACCGCTATGCCGTACTGCGTGTCTGGACGGACACATTTGAAGCGAATAAGGCATTGCCCTATTTCGTTTTTACAGACAGGTTGAAATGCCTCGACAGCGTTACGTTTTATCACCAAATGGAAAAAGAGTCTGCCGAATGGAGCGCAAAAAATAACGGCGGTATCTTTGAATTGCATTCCTATTCCCTGCCCGACGATTTAGCGGACGATGATGCCATCAAACAACAACTGCTGCAGGAATTTTATCATTATTTTCCTGAATTAACAGGCATGAAAATCCGCCATGAATATTTTCAGCACCGGGATGATTTTCCTGCATTCCACCTGAATCAATACAAACACCGGCCAACAGTCCGGACGGCAGTTCCCAACCTGTTCTTGGCAGGAGACTGGGTGAAACTACCTATGCCATCCATGTTGATGGAAGCGGCTTACAGCAGCGGAGCCATGGCAGCCAATTATATTTTCAAGCAAGAGAATCTCCGGGAGAATGTACTGGAAAGTGTTTATAGATATGGGTTGCTGACCAAAGAATAGCGTTCTATTTTTTATCCCAGGTCTGAATGAAATGAATCAGTACTTTTTTCATTGCTTCCATCGCTTCCGGGTGGATGCATTCCACTTTGTCTAAACGGGTATGATAGGCCGGATCCAGATGCTCGGAGTCCATGCCGATGATGGACACTGTCGGCAGCCCCAACATATGGAAGGCGGATGCATCGGAGGCACCCACGCCCAGCGGCAATTTTTTATATGCTACATCGCATGCCCTGAATGCATTTTCCACCAGCTGCACATGTTCTTTTTTGAAAAAAGCCAGCGTATTTACTTCAGAAGTTGCTACGGTCAGATGCTCCAGGTCTTTAATGGTATCAAGATTAAACAGAAATGCCTTTTCCTTCAGCAATTGTTCTTTATATTTTTTCCCATACGCGTATGAGCCGCGCAGGGCAGCCTCTTCAGCTCCGAAACTGATCAGCCGTAAACGGGTGTGCTGCAGTTTTTCTTTCGAAAAGATTTTTGCCATCTCCAACGCCATTGCCACGCCCGTCAGGTTGTCGGATGCACCATCCACCACCTCTTCTCCATGCATATCATAGAATACAATCAGCACAGGAGTGATAATCACAAAAAACCACCAGATATAGGAAAACCAGGTCGCATAGATAAATAATGACAGCAATGCATAAATACCCAGCAGTGTAATCTGGAAACCGGCAATAACGGTTAGTGCTGCACCCGTCTGCTTTAACCGGTACCACCATTTAAATTCTTTGACACTGTCGATGTGCCCGGCAACAATTAGAGTGGATGTCGCTGTTTGTAATGGTTCAATATCGCCAATCACATTCCAGGATGGTTTTTTGGAAAACAAAAAATCGAGCCAGTGCCGGTAGGTTACAAAGTGTCCTAAAAATAAGATGCTATTTACGATGCCTAATCCTGCCGCAATACGAAGGTCAATTTTGAGGAAAATAAGCACAACAACATAAACGATACAAAAAATTTTAAGCGACTGAAAGTGTGATTCCAGCGGTGACAGGAACTCCTCCACTTCCACCTTGTCACAATATTGTTTCAGCATGTCGGCGGTATAATATTGCGCGTTCTTTTCCTGTTCACTTCCGAAGTATCTGCCACCGAAACGGGAGATAATGTCTTCAATAAAATTTATCATGTATGAATTTACTAAGATAACCTGATAAATCACTGCCGTGAATAAAATTCCGGCTTGAAATAGGAGGTTTTATAAAAATTATTCGTAATATAGAATAGGTTTTGTAGGGTGGAGTAGCTGTGAATGAAAATCTTAACTGAATGAACGTATGATAAGATTGTTCTTTGCCAACATGATAACGACCTGGAAATCATTATGGGCTTCTAAACATTTCAGGATGCAGTTTCTGCTGACGTTCCTGCTTTTTGCCTCCGTGATTTATTTTTCGTCTTTGTATCTGAGTATACTTGAGGTAAGAAGGGGAACCGTATTACTGGATCCATTTCTGAACCGGCTTCCGCCCAAAGAATATTCCCTCCCCATCTTTTGTATCGTCCATTCATCGTTATTAATTTCCCTGATATTGATTTTGTTGCATCCAAAGGCGTTCCTTAAAGCCTTGCAGGGCGTTTCTTTGTTATTGATATTACGCACCCTAACCGTCTATGCTGTTCCATTGGAACCGCCTATTGGAATGATTTATCTGCAGGACCCGATTACCGGTTTTTTTCTGAATAATGTGAATGTGGTGACGAAAGATTTATTCTTTTCCGGACACGTTTCTGTCATGTGTCTGTTGATTTATTTTTCTCCGGACAGGTATTGGAGAATTTACCTCACTTTTGTTACACCGGTACTGGCACTGCTGATTATGTGGCAGCATGTGCATTACTCGGTAGATGTCATTGCGGCACCGTTCTTTGCGCTCTTTTGCGGTAAAGTAATTGATAAACTGAATGAACGCTGGGCGTTTGGGGTGGATAATATCGAATTAAGCAGGGTCAATAATTAATTCACTGAACTACGGATATCGTATCTCCTTGTGCTTGCAGCGTATGTTGTTTCTGCTCTAAATCAAAGATACATTCATACGTGGCATTTCTCAGCGCCACCTCTCGCGGATCATTGGCTATGTGCGTACCCATCTTGTTCATGACATAGGAGTAGGCCACTTTTTTCTCCGGATCGGCAAAGCCCCCGGAACCGCCTGCTCCAAAAGAGCCGTAACTTCTGTAGTTGGCACCGAAATTTTGAAACTCAGAGGGCTTGGCAAACCCCAGAGAAAATGGAATATCCACGTGCAGCACCAAATCCGTTTTGCCTTTCTTCGGATGGATGGGAGCAGCTTCTAACAGGGAGAGCGTTTCTTTCCGGATGCCTAACTTTTTTCCTCCTAACGCAAATTCATTGTATGCCTGTGCAATGGATCGGGCATTACCGAAACCATGTGCGGAACCATTCGGTATCTCCAGAAATTTGCGTTTATTGAAATTATTCAGATTTAATGCATGTGGAGGATTTAACAGGGATTTGTAGAAATAGGAAAATGGATTTAAGATTCCTTTCATGATTTTTCCCAAGTCGGTATTGCCGCTTCCCGCTAATGCTTCCTGCGGAAGGAAAGGTACGATGCGTGCTAAGCGATGGTGCGGGAAATTACCGGGCAAGCCTATGTGGAAGTCCACATTTAAAGACTCTCCGACTTCATCTCTGAAAAAAATATGCAGCGGCCTGTTGAGCGGATCTACCCTTTTACAAATTTCATTCTGGTACATCGCAATCGTCCAGGCGTGATAGCCTTTCTTTTCGCCGGGTGTCCAGTATGGTTTTTGTTTTGCCAGCCTGTTCGACAGGCGCTCTTCATCATTCAGTACGTCGTAAGAGAGCGTTTTATCATTTGTAAATAATCCAGCCTGATGTGCCAGCAACTGGCGGACAGTGATGTTTTCTTTGCCGTTGAATGCAAACTCCGGCCAATAAGTGGCAACCTTCTCGTCATAATCCACGAGGCCTTTGGAGTGTAGCAGGGCGAATGCAAGTGATGATAATCCTTTGGTGGTGGAGAATACAATGGAAACGGTGTCTTCTTCCCAGGCTTCCGTTTTCTCCTTGTTTTTATAGCCGCCCCACAAATCCACCACTTTCTCTCCGTTGTGATAGATGCAGCAGGAGGCGCCTATTTCTTTTCTTTTCTCAAAATTTTCTTCAAAAGCGGTTTTTACTTTCTCAAAACCTTCTTTCACATAACCATAAACAGGCGTTGACATACTTCATATTTTGGACTCAAAAGGTACAGAAAAAATTTCAACTTTTAATGATAGCTTAATCAAATTCCAAATCTTAAAGGTTGGAAATTCTATAACTTGTAAGTCTGTTTTATTTTTCAATCAGTACAATGGGACAAACATTATTTGACAAGGTATGGGATGCACATGTGGTGGAATCCATTGAAAACGGACCGCAGGTATTTTATATCGATAAGCATTTTATTCATGAAGTGACTACTCCTCAGGCATTTGCGGGCCTGGACAAAAGAGGGATTGGCGTGCTTCGTCCGAAGCAAACGATTGCCACCGCCGATCACAATGTGCCGACCAAGGATCAGAATTTACCTATCAGTGAAAAATTATCCCGCCAGCAGGTGGATACATTAATTGATAATTGTCAACGTCACGGAATTGAATTATACGGCCTCGGACATCCGTTTCAGGGAATTGTGCATGTGATCGGACCTCAGCTGGGTATCACACAGCCCGGTATTACCATTGTATGCGGCGATTCTCACACCTCCACACACGGAGCTTTTGGTGCGATAGCCTTTGGCATCGGTACCTCTGAAGTGGAGCAGGTATTGGCTACACAATGTATCCTGCAAACCAAACCAAAAAAAATGCGCATCAATGTTGAAGGCGTATTGGGTAAAGGGGTTACTTCAAAAGATATCATTCTATACATTATCTCCAAAATATCCACCAGCGGTGGCACCGGCTATTTTGTGGAATATGCAGGCTCCGCTATCCGCAGCCTGAGTATGGAAGCGCGCATGACCATTTGCAACATGAGTATAGAAATGGGTGCGCGGGGTGGCATCATCGCTCCTGATGAGATTACGTTTGAATATTTGAGAGGACGGGAGTTTTCTCCAACTGATTTTGATGCTGCGGTAGAAAAGTGGAAGCAACTTAAAACAGATACAGATGCCACCTTTGATAAGGAGTTTACCTTCGATGCGGCGGATATAGAACCCATGATTACCTACGGGACCAACCCTGCTATGGGCATAAAAATTTCGGATACGATTCCTGTAAACGAGGATGCCGGTTTGGAAAAATCCCTGCAATACATGGGATTTGAAAAAGGCGAGTCTATGCTGGGCAAACCCATTGATTATGTTTTCCTCGGAAGTTGTACCAACTCCAGAATGGAAGACCTTCGGTTGTTCGCACAGTTGGTGAAAGGAAAAAAGAAAGCCGAAAATGTAACGGTTTGGGTGGTGCCCGGTAGTAAGCAGATAGAAAATCAGGCAAAAGAAGAAGGAATAGATAATATATTGCTGGAAGCCGGTATGGAATTGCGTGAGCCGGGTTGTTCGGCTTGTTTGGGTATGAATGAAGACAAGATCCCTGCGGGAAAATATTGTATTTCCACCTCCAACAGAAATTTTGAAGGAAGACAGGGACAAGGCGCACGTACGTTGCTGGCCAGCCCGCTGATGGCAGCGGCAGCAGCTATTACAGGCAGAATAACAGATGTAAGAGATTTAGTTTAATCACTATCACAGTGAACTCTGAGGAACTCCGTGCAACTCTGTGATAAAAAAAAGATACAATGGAAAAATTTACCACTATACAATCTACCGCAGTGCCTTTAAACATGGAGGATGTGGATACTGACCAGATTATACCGGCACGGTTTTTAAAAGCCACTACCCGTGAGGGATTTGGTGATAACCTGTTCCGTGACTGGAGGTATAACAACGATAATACGCTCAAAGCAGATTTTGTGCTCAACAACAAAACATACGGAGGTGAGTTATTGGTGGTTGGTAAGAATTTCGGTTGTGGTTCCTCCCGAGAACATGCCGCCTGGGCGATTTTTGATTACGGCTTTCGGGTTGTCGTTTCTTCTTTCTTCGCGGATATATTTAAGAATAATGCACTGAACAACGGCTTGCTTCCGGTAGTTGTTTCGCCTGAATTTTTGAAAAAACTTTTTACCGCCATCGAAGCGAATCCGGCGACAGAAGTGAAGGTGGATTTAGAGCAACAAACGATAGAACTCGTAGCGACACAGGAAAAAGAAGTGTTTGACATCAATCCATACAAAAAAACATGTATGATCAATGGATATGATGATATCGATTATCTGCTGAGTTTAAAAGATAAGGTGGAGGCATTTGAAAAAAGTCGGTAGGGCGTAGCCATTATCAAATGCTTTATCTATTTTTGTATGGATGTCCATTGAGTTACCTTTACAGGCCGGTAAAAAAATCTATTTCATTTCCGATTTGCACCTCGGCGCACCCGATTCTGTAGCCAGTTCCGAGCGGGAAAAAAAACTCGCCCGTTTTCTGGATGCCGCAAAATCAGATGCTCAGGCCGTTTTCCTGGTAGGCGATACCTTTGATTTCTGGTTTGAATATAAATTAGCGGTTCCGAAAGGGTTTGTACGTTTCTTATCCAAACTGCAACAGCTTACAGATGCAGGAATCGCTGTCTATATTTTCATCGGTAATCATGATTTATGGATGAGGGATTATCTGGAAAAGGAAACAGGCGCTCGGATCTTTTTCGATAAAACAACCCTGGTAAGTCAGGGGAAATCCATGCTGCTTGCACACGGGGACGGCCTTGGTCCCGGTGATACCAAATACAAAATCCTGAAAAAAATCTTTACCAATAAACTTTGTCAGTGGCTTTTCCGTTGGCTGCATCCGGATATTGGTATAAAAATTGCTCAACTATGGAGCAGGCATACCTTTACCGATCCCGCCATTGAGGTCTTTCACGGCGAAGAGAAGGAATGGCTGATACAGTATTGTAAAAGAAAGTTGACGGAACAACGATTTGATTATTTCATTATGGGACACCGCCATTTGCCAATGGAGATAAAACTCAACGAGAACAGCACCTACATCAATTTGGGCGACTGGATAATCAACTGTAATTATGCCGTTTTTGATGGCAATGATGTGAAGCTAAACAAGTTTATATGATGGAGAGTCAATGCTCAATAGTCAATAACCAATGGTGGAAAATGATTTTTTCCTCCAAATTGTTATGGGCTATCCTATCTGTATTATCAACTTTCTCCGCTTATTCCGCTGCACCTGTCTATTTTAAAACAATAGAGAAATCTAAACCGGACGATATTTTCATCAATACCACGAACGATATTTTTCTGATGAAAAAAGGTATGCTGGAGCGATATAGTTCCGACGGTATTTTTATACAGAATTATGGAAGTATCTACATCAATGAGCATACGGAGATTATCAGTGTGAATGGCTTCAAAACCATCCTGTTTTCACCTGATTACGGCAAAATCATACAGCTCGATAACCGGCTGCGTGAGTTGGATGAGATAGATGCCTATAATTTGCAGAATTACATCATCACCTGCATAGGTTCCTCGTACGACAATAATTTTTTGTGGATATGGGATGCCGCTACACAGCGTCTCATAAAGATTGATAAAGACCAGAAACCCATCTTTATCAGCAATACCATCTCTATGTTGGTGGGTAAAAAAATCAATCCCCGTCAGATTCTGGAATCAGGCATACTGCTGTATCTGGTGGACAGGCAGCACGGCATCTTTATTTTTGATAATCAGGGAAATTATATAAAAAACATTCCGATTGAGAATGTACGTAATGTAACGGTTATTGACGGCGTCCTTTATTATGTAAAAGACAATTTTGTCTATAGCTATGACAATCTCACCTTTTCAGAAACACGTTATACCCAAACTCCGGAATTAAAAAATATTCAAATCGGTAAAACAATTATCTGCGGTATAAACAAAGAAGGATTTGCTGAAATCTGGAAGTTTTAAGCACCTTAGAAAACATATTACCTCAATCTGTCCATAGATTTTACCAGGTTTTCATCACTTTTAATGCTGCCGTATGCCAGCATGTTAAAAAGTAAAACAAATAATGGCAGAATGGCTCCGATTCCAAACAGGTAGTTTTTCAACCCGATATGCTGTGTAACGCCAAAAATAAATAATCCGATGAGCACCAGAGAAAGCACAATATTCACTAAAACCACTTTCATCTGAGTCTTTCTGTTTTTGAAAAGAAAAATGGAGATAAGACTGATGACGGCGACAATGATGGCGGAAATCATAATCGGAGTGACTTGTTTAATCGCCCAGGTTTCAGCACCCCCTTCCGGAGTTTTGATTTGTCCGAACGGAACAAAGATAAAGGCGACACATGCCAGTGCTGCCAGCAAGAGATAAATGGTTTGAACGCGTTGTATCATATCGTAAAATTAGGTGGAATATGCCAAATGACAAAAATTAATACTATAAAAATCTTCCTTCCCGTATCTTTATAACATGCGTTGTTTTCTGCAACTTTCCTATAATGGCAAAAACTACAGCGGCTGGCAGCGGCAGGAAAATGCTGTTTCTGTACAGGAGGTGTTGGAGGAAAATCTGTCAAAAATATTCAATGTAGCCATAGAAATAGTGGGCTGCGGACGCACCGATACCGGCGTTCATGCAAAGGAGTATTATGCGCATCTGGATGCCGCGCTCACTATCCCCGAAAATTTTATTTACCGCATCAACCGTATGTTGCCGGAAGATATTTCCATTTCGAGGATTTTTCAGGTTCCGGATAATTTACACGCCCGCTTTGACGCTGTCAGCAGGACATATAAATACTTCATCCATTTTGAAAAAAATCCATTTCTGGAAGATTTCAGCTTCCAGATACACGAATGGCAGCCGGATCTACAGAAGATGAATCATTGCATCCGGCAGCTTTTTGGAGAGCATGATTTTTCTACCTTTGAAAAAAAAGGAAGCGACAATAAGACTTCTGTCTGCACGCTGGAGAACGCTTATTGGGAATCTACAGAAAACGGATTAGTGTTTACGATTACGGCCAACCGCTTTCTGCGCAATATGGTGCGCCGGATTACTGCCGCGTTGTTAATGGTAGGATTGGGCAAAATGACTGAACAAGAGTTGATAGATGCTGTTCTTACCATGAAGGCTCTGGATGTAAAAATAGCCGTACCGGCAAAAGGATTGTTTTTATGGAAGGTTGAATACGATTTTAATGAAAAGTAAGCAGGTAAAAGGCAGTGATTGGGTAACCCTGAAAAGGGTGATACGGCTTGCATTGCCATTCAGGAGGCTGTTTTTTCTTTCTTTTGCTCTGGGAATATTAGTTTCTGTTGTCACTCCTTTGCGTCCCTACCTGATTCAGCTGACGGTAGATAAAAATATCATAGCACAAAATGGAAAAGGCCTGGAATGGATGGGGCTCATCCTCTTACTCTCTCTTATCGCAGAGTTTTTGGTGAAATATTTATTCGGCCTGAATTCCACTAAGCTGGGACAAACCATTATGCTCGATTTGCGCACCCGGTTGTTCAATCATGTGCAAACCATGCGGCTTCGGTTTTTTGATAAAACACCCGTCGGCATCATTACCACCAGAACTATCAATGACATTGAAGCCATCAATAATATCTTTTCCGAAGGCTTGATTACCATCGTAGCGGATGTGCTGACGCTGGTGTTTGTAATTGGCTTTATGGTGTTTATCAACTGGAAACTTGCACTGGTTTGTCTCACTACGTTTCCGGTCATATTGGTAGCGACTTATATTTTTAAAGAAAAAGTGCGTGTTTCTTTCAATGATGTCAGGGAGAAAGTGGCGCAGCTGAATGCTTTTGTGCAGGAACATATTTCCGGTATGCGCATCGTTCAGATATTTAATGCAGAAGACAGGGAGTTTAAAAAATTTGACAGACTCAACCATGAACATTATACGGCAAACGATAAATCCGTGTTGTATTACTCTATCTTTTTCCCGGTGGTGGAAGTTATTTTGGCCTTAGCCATTTCATTGTTGATATGGTATGGAGCGCATCAGGTGATGAACGGGTTTGCAACAGTAGGTGTCTTTACTTCATTTATTTTGTATCTGAATCTGGCGTTTCGTCCGTTGCGTATGCTGGCAGATAAATTCAACACCCTGCAAATGGGTATCATTGCCTCTGAGCGTGTTTTCAGGTTGTTGGACACTGAGGAGAAAATAGAAGATAAAGGAAGGCTCGCTCCTGAAAAGATAAATGGAGATATAGAATTCAGGCATGTGTGGTTTGCTTATAACCGGGAGGATTATGTGCTGAAAGATATTTCCTTTAAAGTGAATGCGGGAGAAACCCTGGCTATTGTAGGCGCCACCGGTTCCGGAAAATCATCTACCATTAATATCCTGAACAGGTTTTATGAAATTCAGAAAGGTGAAATTTTACTGGATGCAATAAATGCACGGGATTATAAGTTAAGCGCATTGCGTTCTTATATCGGGACGGTATTGCAGGATGTGTTTTTGTTCTCCGGTTCCGTAATGGATAATATCACACTTAAAAACCCTGCAATATCTGAAGCACAGGTATTGGAAGCCAGCAAACTGGTGGGTGCCCATGATTTTATCATGGAGCTGCCTCACGGTTACCGGCAGAATGTTATGGAACGTGGTTCTACGTTGTCTGTCGGCCAGCGACAATTGATTTCCTTTATCCGTGCGCTCGTTTATAATCCTCAGATTCTGATACTGGATGAAGCTACATCCAGCGTGGATACCGAATCCGAAAACCTGATACAGCACGCGATTGAAACTCTGGTGAAAGGCAGAACGTCCATTGTGATTGCACACCGCTTATCTACGGTGCAGAATGCCGACAAGATTATGGTGCTGGACAAAGGAGAAATCAAAGAAATAGGAACGCACGAAGAATTGCTGAAAATGGGAGATGGTTATTACAGAAAATTGTACGAAATGCAGTTCCAAACCGAAAGAGTTAGTTGATCCGGGAATTTATTGTGCTTTATCCAGTTGCTCCATCAGCCATTTTAGTTCACTGATTCTTTTTTGTTCAGTTATATTTTCCGCAATCTGCTTAATTTTTTTGTTGTCGAATAGGGCGTTGCTTAATTTGTTTGTCCATTTAATCAGATTCAGATATCCTTTTTTATGCTGTTCAGAAATACCTTTTTGTCTTAATACAAATGCCTTAAAGGCAAAACAATGGTCGTATAGCAGATTCCATTCTTTTTCCTCAAAATATATTTTAAGCAAGATGGATCTTGCATCCAGATTGTAATAAACATCCGTGAATTGTACGGTCTGTAGCAGTCGGAGACATTGCTTGTAACTTCCCGTGAAATAATAATAATTGGCAAGGTTAAACTGATAGGCATTCTCTTTCTCTTCCTTTGGCAGATAAGCAGCATATTCCTCTATGAATTTTTTAGCCCACGTAAATTCCTTGTTCTGTAAGGCAATAGTGATGATGTTTTTATAAGCGTACGGTTCCAGTGAATTTTTTTCATTCAACAACACTTCATGTCTGATTTGCAGTGTATAAATTTTAAACAACTCTTTCAGAAAAGCCTTATTCCCTGTGTTGAATTTTTTAATAGCATAATTGATGACGGCGATATAATACAACCTTAAGTCCTTAGCCGGAATATTTCTGTATGTTTCTTCCAGCAGCCCGAGCGCCTGAAAATAGTGTTCGTCGTTTTCGAATTCTTCCATCATCAGCAATAAGCGTTTTAAAAACTGGAGTGAATTCTTTGCATAACGGAAATTGAGAATATCAATGCCTTGAATGTTCTCGGAAAGATTCGGAGTATATTCAAATTGATAAATGTTTTTATAGACATCTATTTCAAATAAATTCCACAGCTTCTCTTTGAGGTAATAGGCATCCAGCAGCTGGTCTTTCTTGATGAGTTCTTCCTGTATGAATTGTCTTTTCTTTTCTTCCAGATATTCCAGGTGTACTTTTTGTGTCAGATAGGTAAATAGCAGATTGCTGCTTTCCGGCAAATCTGTCTGTTGTTTCAGCCTCTGTAGATATCCGTTGTATTCTTTGGTAAGGTTATACTGAGAACAATGTTTCATCAGGATATAATTATTAATACCGGTATCCTCCAGGAAATAGCGCAAGGCAATGATACGTTCAATATGTTTATTCAATTCATAAAGTGCATTTCTCAATTGTTTGTCATTATACGGTCTCCCTTTATAAACTGCTTTATATAAGTCCTTACTGTTTGTGTATGCATGACTGTCGAGATACTTTACAATAGCTGTTAGGCTTTTATGCTCCATGGTATAGAATAACAACAGTTTTTTCTCACTTTCCAGAAGAGTGCCCAAAAGTGATGTCAGTTTATTAGAATTCATTATTTGATATTTATTATTGATAAACAATAAGTTAGTAAATTTACTGAAAATAATAATAAAAGACAATATCCAATATCTGTATATCAATTATTCAGTATTCAATAGCTAATTTTGTATCGTAATCAGGAAGAAAAGGTAAAATGATTAGGATGAAAAAGTTTAATAGAAAAAAATCAGCTGGAATGAAAAAAGCGTTTTTGATAACATTGATAGGTTTTTTCGGAATGCTTTCCAATTCCTATGCTGCTGCGGATACTGCACTTTTTCGCATTCAATCGTTACAGGATACAGTAGATGCCGGCGACACTATTGATGTTGATCTTTTTATCGGCGATGATAATCATTTGGCAGATAGCATTAAGGAATTTGAAATTGAAATCGAATATGACCTGGATGTTTGTGATAAGAACAACATCAGTTTCAAGCTGGATTCAGCTGCTTTAGGGGCATTTTTTGGAACTACTTTTTCAGATGTTGAAATTATCAATACAAGCAACGGCCATGTCAATATAAAAGTAAATTGCAATACGATAGGTCGTGGTACTGCGCGTATTGGCAGGATAAAATATATCGTGCAGGACAATGTCAATGGTCGTCAGTTATTAAAATTTGATTTCTTTAAAATTTCCGCGAAACGAATGAGCGGGGGCGGTGGAAATGACAAGCCGGTCAAGATGATTGGAGATTCTCTATTGATTATTAAAGGATACCGTCAGCAGGTATCTACCTCTGTACAGAATCATTCAACGGACAGAATAAGGATATTCCCAAATCCCGTTGCAGATTTTCTGAAAATTGAAGGAAGACAACTGCAGCAATATCAGTTGATAAATATGAGCGGAGAGGTGATGATAGCCGGTAATAATGGTAGTTCACAGGAACGCCTGATGATTAATACAAACGAACTGACAGCAGGAAAATATATCCTTATACTGCAGGCGGGGAACGAATGGAAGAGTTATCCTGTATTGAAACAATAAAAACGCATTGGCATAACCCGGAATAAGGCATAGAAATAGTGTACTATAAATTAGTATCCTGCATAGTACGGGATTCGGGATTTCTTTGCCTGTACCGGATGAAAAAACGATAAAAACAAATTGGTATATATAATCATTCACAACAATTAAATTTATTTATTATGAAAAAGACAACCACAGTAATCACGATTTTTTTCCTTGCAATTATTGCCTTTTCTTCCTGCAGCAAAGTGGATAGCTTAGTCGCTCCCTCTACCTCCGCCAGAATACAGCAAGGCAAATGGAAAGTAACGCTCTATTCAGAAGACAGCGTTGACAAAACATCCCGATTCAACAACTACGAATTTTCCTTTACCGGTAATTCAATAACAGCAGTCAAAGGCTCAACAACCATAAGTGGCACATGGAGTATCGGTATGGAGGATGATGATGATGACAGTAGTGAAAAATTTATTATGAATTTCGGATCCATTGTCCCGTTTGATGAACTGAATGATGACTGGAACCTTGTTGAAGAAACATCCACTAAGTTACGCTTGGAAGATGTAAGCGGCGGTCATGGTGGAACAGATTTACTGACCTTTGAAAAAATATAACTGAGACGTAATCCGTAACAACAGAGCGATAGACATACGACATCCAACCACCTTTGGAGATTAAACCACTCATTTCTCTCTAAGCAGAGAAACATAATGACCCCATTTTTTTTGAATCTGCCCGTGCTATTTTTAGCCGGGCAGTCTATTTTTTTCCCTCAGCCATTCATACATAGTTACATTCATCATCAGCAGTAGCAGGCAGTATATAGTGTCTTCTACCGGTATCGTGAAAAGCCGGATACCTAAATTCTCTGCCGGATTATAGCGTACTACCGGCAAACCGGTGAGTACACCGTTGACTATAAAAAAGGGAATAAGGGAAAAGAAATATCCAACATAAAACCTGCTGAGCCATTTTGGTTTAAGGATAAAATGAATATAGGCCATCAGCACAGCCGCTGAAATAAAATTAAATGCAGTATAGGCTTTATGGAAGTTCAGGATGCTGACGACACTAATCAGTATTAATATAACCAGATTAAGTGTTCGCGCGTATTTGGCCAGAAAATCTTTCCGAATATAATAGTTGGTACATTCATAAATAAAGACACAGGCAAAGGGTACAATGCCGAAAAAAAGCCATTCTTCGACAGGTAATAAAAAAAGCTTAATCCCTAAAATATACTGTTCATTAAAGTTCCAGACACCGTGTTTAGTGAAAAAATAATCCCACAGGATAAAGTAGGCGGTTGTTACCAATAAAGGTACGGGAAGGTACTTCCATTTTTTTACAAATCGTACCCTGGTGTCAAAACTGAATAAAAGCGGCCCTGCCAGCGTGAACAGCATCAACAGCAGATAGGTATATTGGGAGGTGATAGCCAACTTATAACAGATTCATCGAGTTTCTCACAACAGTATTCATCAGGAGATACGCTTTTTTGCGGTCGCTGACACGGATGCGTTCTTCCATGATTTTCTCAACGGAAGCCTTGCGGATGTTCTTGTACAGGTTGAGGTAATAAACATAGGCCAGGTACACCCCGCGACGGGCGCCTTTAGGCAAACGCCGGATGCCCTCCAGTGCGTTTTCAAAATCGACCTGGATGTCTTTTAAAATTTCCCGTTTGGTGTATTCATCGAATCTGGACAAGTCAATTCCGGGAAAATACACACGGCCTCTTTCTTCCAGGTCGCTGTTCATGTCGCGCAGGAAATTGATTTTCTGAAATGCGGCCCCCAGGCTTCTCGCATAAGGAGCCAGCGATTCATAATATGCCTTATCTCCTTTTGTAAATACCTGAAGGCACATTAATCCCACCACTTCTGCTGAGCCATAAATATATTTTTGATAAAGAGCCTCGCTTTCGTAAGTGGTCTTATGCAAATCCATTTCCATGGAATCCAGAAAATCGCTGATGAGCCGGTGGTCTATTTGATACGCGTTCACTACCTGCTGGAATGAGTGCAGGATGGGATTTAAGCTTATTTTTTGTTCTATAGCCTTAAAGGTTTCTTTTCTGAAATCAACGAGTAACTGACTCTTATCGAAATCATGGAATGTATCCACTATCTCATCGGCAAAACGGACAAATCCATAGATGCCATAAATGGGATTTCTGAATTCTTTGTCGAACACGCGAATGCCTAACGAAAAAGAAGTCGAGTATTTCTTTGTGATAAGTTCGCTGCACTGGTGGCAACTGTGGTTGTATAATTCAAAGCTATTCATCTTGCAGTATTCTTTCAGTGACTAATTTAGATCCGATGACTACGATGGGTAACCCGGTACCGGGAACGGTGCTGGCACCTACGTAATATAAATTATTGAATTCTTCGTCTTTGTTTTTCGGACGCATAGCAGCTACCTGATTTAATCCGTGCGCCAAACCGAGTCCGGAGCCTTTGTACAGGTTAAACATACGCTCCCAGTCATCCGGTGCATAAATGGTTTGTGTGACCCTGTTGGCAATTAAATCATACCCAATTCGCTCGCTCATGTCTTTCAGAATGGTATCGGCCAATTGCTCCCTGTCACTCCAGTCATTTTTATAACGCCTGTCCGGAACAGGACAAAGGATAAATAAGTTCTCACAACCATCCGGTGCGCAATCGGGATTGGACTTAGAGGAAGCATTTACATAATAATACGGCTTCTCGGGATTCACCGACAGTTTGAAGATACTGTCCGCGTATTGCTTGAAGTTGCTTCCTAAAAAATAATTATGATGATGCAGGTTGTCTAGTTTTCCTTTTACACCCAGGTAAATCGTAAAAGGCGCCAGCGTCCAGTGCTTCTTGTCCAGTTTTTTTTCTGAGAATTTCTTTCGTTTCAATACTTTTCCCCTGAAGGCGGCCGCATCGGCATTGCAAACAAAAATATCCGCTTTCCATTTTTTACCTGTGGAGTCGATAACAGTGTTTATCTTTCCACCTTGTTCGGCTACTTGTGTTATTTCGGTATTGAAATGGAATTTCACGCCACGACTTTCCAGTATTTTTTGAATCTCTTCGACTATCTTGTACATACCACCCTTGATGTTCCAGTAACCATCGTGCTGTAGCTCGGTGTAGTTCAGTAAACTGTATACAGCCGGGGTATCAAAGGGGGTGGAGCCCAGAAAGAAAGCCACCAGTGAGAAAATGACTTTGACATGTTCAGAATCAAAATTGCGTTCCAGTTCCGACCACATGGAACGCAGCAATAACGGGGAGTGTTTAAGTGGCACTGTCATCAGTGCCATTGCATATTGTACCAGATTGTCGTAATTCCGTTTGACGATGACATGTTCTGTGTCGTGAAAAAGTTCACCGGCTTTTTGCAGATAGTTTTTTGCCTTTTCCTCAAAGTTGGGTTCTATCTCTTTGAATTCATTGGCCAACCTGTTCAGCTCCTTATAGATGGAATAGGGTTTTTCTTTGCCGGCAAAGTAAACGGAATAGACCGGATTCAGTTCGTTCATTTGAAGCGGATTTGGAATCTTGCAGTAATTGAACAGTTCGGTAAATTCATAGCTCATGCTGAAAAAAGAAGGACCTACATCAAAGGTGAATCCGTCTTTTTTTAACTGGTTTAATCTGCCGCCTGCCTGATGGTATTTTTCAAGAATCTCTACCTC
The DNA here is from genome assembly GCA_046329865.1 of Chitinophagales bacterium. Taxonomy (GTDB): domain Bacteria; phylum Bacteroidota; class Bacteroidia; order Chitinophagales; family JADIYW01; genus JADJSS01. The sequence goes on from JAXLTW010000029.1 coordinate 31,421, forward strand.
ATACCCATGAGTCGTTAACCGGAGGGCCGTTGCTAAACTCCCTAATCCTGAACCTATAATGATAACTTTCTTTGCCACTGTGAATGTATTGCTACAATAACATTGCGGCTGTTGTTTTGTTTAAATAATTTTTTAAAAACCTAAACAAATTAATAAACAAACTGATTTTCAATGGTATTAGTCAATACCCAACAAATCAGCATAAGGAGAATGCTGATAGGAAAGCTCCTTGTCCGATTGGGTAAAGTAGCCATCTTTGTAAACGATGTCGCTGATTAATTGCGAAAGCCTTTTCTCAAAACTGAAGAGCAACTCAACCGGAATAGGGGCTGCATCATTCAGGTACGAGATGCCGTCCTTCATTTTTTTAGCATGGTGATAGCCTACATAAATCTCCTTACAGTGGTGTAATCTGTAATACATCAGGGCATACATCAATCCCTGAAAGGCAACACTATAATCTTTTTTATCAAAAACAAACAGAGTATTCAGAAAAGTATCTATTTCCGTTTGCACCTGCATATCAGGGAATTTAGGAAGTTCAATTTTGCCGGTCTTATAATCGATAATACGAACGGCATCGTCACTTAGTTGGTCTATCCTGTCAAATGTACCCTGAAGAGTGGCGCAGGTACCGTCTTCCAGCGGAAGTTTATCCCAGGTGAATTTTTCTTCGGCAGATAAAATATGGAGAGAATCGGTATTGCCGTCGTTTTCAATTATTTTCTGGGCAATGCGTTCAATTATTTTAAGTTGGAGTTTATTGCTGCCCTGGGTAATTTCTTTGGGTAATTTTAAGGCCTCAACCGCTTCTGTCAATTTTTGCCTGACCTCATGTGTTTGGGATAACGGTTTTAGCTCGGCAGCGGTTAAAGTCTTCTTCAGATACGGCTGATAGGTCAGTTCTAAAACTTTATGCAATATCAACCCGAAGACGGCGGCATCGATATCCTCTTCCAGTTCTTCCGGTTCATGTATACCTGCGATATATTTGAGGTAAAACTGGACAGGGCAT